>CAJQQR010000192.1 GCA_905480545.1 uncultured Pirellulaceae bacterium | reverse complement strand
TTTTTGTAGATTTTTTTCATCCCTTTATCCGGAATAACGTCGGGATTCAACGTATAGATCATGTCGTAGACGCGAACGATTCCGGCAAAATTCTTTTGATCGTCATAGAGTCCAGCCAGTTCGATGTAGGGTGTGATGTCCTCAGGGAAGAGTTTTGAGTAATTTTCGAACGCGGCTTCGGCTTCTTGAACGTTGCCTGTTTTCGCTGCAATCGATCCCATCCTGAACAATGGTAATGCTTCTTCGGGGCGCGATTGGTGCGCGGATTGAAAATTCATTTTGGCTTGCGGAAGATCACCTTGAATTTCATGCCAACAGCCCGATACAACATCGTTTTCGTACCTTAAGTTACTGGATGAGAGGATCGTGGATATCGATTCAATACTCTCGATTTCTTTTAGACAGTAGAGATCATCAAGGATTCCGGCGATTAAATGCCCGATATTCGTCGGTTCCGTTTCACCCTCCAAAACTAATTCTGTTTGACCATCCTGGATCGCGATGATCCACGATTTGAACTGATCGGCAAGCGAGGCAACAATGGGTTCGAGATCGGTCATCGAAAGGTGTGTGCCAATACGACATTGAGGGCACTCGCGAAGTACTTGTGAGTGCGGTCCCATTGGTAGAATTGGAATAAAATAAAGATGGCCAAACTTTTTTGCTTGATAGCTGGTCAAATTGCCATACGTCCCACAATGTTCACACTCGCCGGTCGTTTTGACAGTGTTTTTTTTAAAATACATTCGGGAGCCATAAATCAGCATTGAAGTCCTTTCAGGGTAACGGTTGGCCAGTCACTTTAATTCATCTGTGGTTCCAATAGACCACATCTATAAATGGTAATGAATCGAAACGGCTCAGCCAAATAAGTCCGGTACCCGACAGGACGGTTAGCCTGTCATTCAATTTGCGTCCCGAAATTGATAAAAATGCTGTTGGTTTCTAAAATGAGGTAGGCGATACAGTTGTTTTTGAAACGAAAATCGAACAAACCGCACGTGCACCCAATAGAAACGCATCGCGGAATCAAATAAATAGGAGAAAAATAAATGTCTGAAGAAGATCCAAAAATCATTATCGACGACGATTGGAAATCACAGGTCGAAAAGGAAAAAGAGCAGTTACAAGAGGAAATCGAAAAGCAGGCGTCCGAGGGTGAGGCATCGCAATTGCCAGAAGCATCTTTTTCGATGTTGGTCACCACGCTCGCGATGCAGGCCGGTGCATCGTTAGGGCAATTTCCTGATCCGACGACTGGTAAACCCAAAATTGAAAAGCCCATTGCAAAGCACTACATTGACACGCTTGCCGTTCTAGAGGAAAAGACCAAAGGCAACTTGGACAAAGAAGAGGCCGATTTGATCAACAGTACCATCCATCAACTTCGAATGGCGTTTGTCACGATGCCCAATAGCCTTCCCGAAGAAGCACCTGTGGAAGAAAAGAAATCTTCGATTGAGCTACCCTAGCCGGTCGGTTGATTCAGTACCCGTAGCTGTAGCGAGACGGTTTCAGTCTATCTTGCTGTTGTCGTAATACAGGCCTGATGGGACGGAATCTTCAGACTATTAGAACCCAAGCCGATGATGTCCATTCAGCCGTCCGTTTGTTTTGAGGGCTAAAATCCATAACAAGTCAATAAATGATATTCGAGTGATGGTAATTCGATTCGCTATGCGTGCGATGAATCGATGGCTGGTTTTTTGGATTGGAATCCAGTTCGTTGGATCGGTGGCCGCTGCGCAATTTGATTTTTCGATTCCGTCCAAAGAACTTTCGAAACTTTCAATCGCTGACCCCGCCGCCTATCGCGATCTGGCAGAAGAATGTTCTGTCGTCCGCAAAAGCAAAGTCGCGAAAAACCTCGCCGTCCGTTTGTATTTGATCGCTGCGAAACATGGTGATGAGAAAATCCGCCGAAGTGCACTTCGAGGGATGATTCACGTTGCACGAAGTGATGAAGAGCTTCGTAAATTCAAGGTACTGGCGTTCTTAAGCGATCCGGTTTTTGCCGATTTGCTTTTAAAAAAGCAGAACAAAGCACCAACGACGCGGAAGCAAAATCCGCCGATCAGGGATGAAGCGAAGCTGACTCCTCGTGAGAATCTGTTGGATGCACTGGTATCGATTCGCCGCGGAAAATCGCTTCGGGCACAACGATTGATGCAGAGCTCGGACGTGCAGAAACTCTTTTCTCAATTTGACGATTTGATGAGTGTGGAAGAATTCAATGCCGCCTGCTTGCAATCGGATATTGACGACGCGACTTTGTACAGAATCATTACGATAGACTTAAAGTTGCGTTATGGGGACGATTCATCAGAACCGCTGGAATCGGATGCGGCTTGGAGGAAAGTCCTTGAGGGAACCCTCCCCGACAAGATTCCAAGAATTTCTTTTGACACCGTAACAGAATTTAATCCGGATCATTCTAGGTTCTTCAACGGACGTTGGCAGACTCCCAACGGTTAGGTGACTTTTCGTGTATCAGAGTGATCGACCAGAGTGAAGGTGATGAGTCACTCTCCTTAAACAGCTCAGCCCCTTTGAACCGAAGTCCTGAACAATGGATCACCTTCTCACCATTTGGACGATTCGTTTGGCGGTGGTTTGTTTGTATTTTGTTCTGATTCTAAGACAGGTCTTGCCCGCCGAGACGTTTCGTTTTGGGAAATCCAACGTCGTAATGTTTGCAAAATACGTGTGGCTGACTGGTGCTGCTTTATCGGTTGTGCACACGCTTTGTGCGTTCGGGTTTTTTCATGATTGGAGCCACCGGATTGCGTTAGAGGATACGGCCAGACAAACGGGTGATCTGCTGGGATTTCGATTTGGAGGCGGGCTCTATTTCAATTATCTTTTTGTAGCGATTTGGACGGTGGATTCTATCTGGTGGATTGCCAACTCTGAATCCTATGAAACACGATCTTCATGGATTGGAGTCGCTGTGGTCGGCTACCTGCTGTTTATCGCGATCAATGGAACGTCTGTTTTCGAATCGGGAATTTCGCGATGGGGAGGTGTGGCGCTATTGATGACTTTGGTAACCTGCTCATTAGGTAAAAACATAAGAAGCAAAAAATTCCTTTTCAAATCGTGAATTGTAAGAACGATTTGGTAAGTCCGCATGTTGGAGAAGACGGTTGCAAATTGGCTCGACGTTAATTGAAGAAACTTTTGCAGAAGCATTCGACATGTCCTACGCCCGGATTGTCGTAACGGCCGTAGATACGCATTGGCTCGCCGCGGCAATCGGTGAGTTTTGCGGTTATGGTTCATCGGTGATCGGCTGCGATGCCGAAATCGCGGTGGAGCGAAAGTTAACTGGCGTCGCCAACAGCGATCAGGAGACTCCTGATGGTCGTCCTGGCGTTTCGGTTTTGGTTTTCGGATTTGGATCGGTATCGTTGGGGAAGGCTTTGACATCGCGAGTTGGACAATGCTTAATGACCTGTCCAACGACTGCCGTTTACGATGGGCTTCCGGAAGGCGAAAAATCCATTCCGCTTGGTAAGCACATTCGGTTTTTTGGCGACAGCTTTCAAAAAAGCAAGGTCATAGATGGTCATCGATTCTGGCGCATTCCCGTGATGGATGGGGAATTCATTGTCGAAGATATCGTTCATGTTGAAGCCGGCATTGGTGGTGGAAACTTTATCATTCAGGGTGCTGACCAAGTTTCGACATTGGCGGCGGCACGGCGTGCTGCAGATGAAATTGAGAAACTTCCAAACGTCATTTCGCCGTTTGCGGGCGGAGTGGTTCGCAGTGGCAGCAAGGTAGGCTCACGATACAAAGCACTGAGGGCTTCAACTGCGGATGGATATTGTCCGACATTGCGGGGTAGAGTCGAAACAAAATTGCATGACGGTGTTAACTGTGCATATGAATTGGTGATCGATGGAACCAGTTTTGAAGAGATCGCCAATGCAATGAAAGTTGCGATTCACGCCGCAGCAGGGGACGGTGTGATTGCGATATCGGCGGGCAATTACGGCGGGAACCTTGGGAAACATCACTTTAACCTCAAAGATTTGGTTTGAGGAAAATCTTTATCAGATAGGTTGCGGTTCTAATGATCTGCTCGGCGGTAATATCGTGGGCCAGTTTGAACCGGTGCCAACGCGATTCTGGTTGATCGTAATTTTTGGCATGACCCAATTTTAGATTGCACAAAATCCACCCTCTCCTAACTCGCCTCCGCAGGATGCATGGTCTAAATTTTTGAGTTGAATGAATACGCCGAACGCCACGCAACGAAAGAAACGAGACAGTGAATGGCGTCGTCACTTGCGACGATTCTTTCAGAATATCTGGGTCGAAGTCGCCATCGGATTGCTCGTAATCTTTTCCGTCGGTCTGACCATTTACGAGGTGATTGTCGACAACGCTGGTGCGATCGAAAAGATCGAAGGGCTAAAACAACGCGTTCGTTTGATAGAGTTTATCAACGAAATGGTGACCTGGATCTTTGTTGTTGAATTAACATTGCGTTTCGCCTGTGCGACTTCAAAGCGACAATTCTTCACTGAGTTTTGGCTTGATATTCTAGCGGTGGTTCCAACGTTTCGAGCTTTTCGTGCATTTCGCGCCATGCGATTGCTGCGGTTGTTTCGAATCCTTCGATTCTTTGGCGTTGCGCATCGAATCGCAAATCTCTTTCCCTCGGTTTTCCGAAAGGGAACAACAGAGTACTTGGTGATGGGCGGGCTGTTGGTCGTAACTGTGATTTTTAGCACCGTCCTTATGGTCTCGTTTGAACGATCGACTTTGGAATCAGTCGACGAAACGCAACGGTTTACTTTTGAAAATTCATTTTGGTTCAGCGTCTATTCACTGTTCGCCGGCGAGCCAACACCGATCACGCCGACGACGCGTTCTGGGCGAATCGTAACCGTATTTGTAATGTTTATGGGACTGACGATTTTTGCAATGTTTACCGGTACCGTGTCGGCTTACATGGTCGAAACGTTTCGAGTGGAGAAAAAAATGATCGACTTAGAAGATATCGACCAACATATCATTATTTGTGGATGGAATACGAAAACGGAAATCATCATTCAGGAATTCCGTGCATCGAGTCGAACAAAAAAGGCTCCGATTATCGTGGTTGCGGACGTGGATCTGGAAAAAGTTGGCGTGACACCCGAAACTCGGAAAGAATTCGACTTTATTCGCGATGATTTTACGCGCGTTGCAGCGTTGCAGCGGGCGCAAATCTCTCGCGCAAAGACCTGTATTATTTTGGCTGACCAGAGCAATGGTCGCGGCGAACAAGACGCAGACGCTCGAACGATCCTTGCAGCGTTAACTTGCGAGAGCATGAACCCAGATGTTTATACTTGTGCCGAATTGATTAACCGTTCGTACAGCGGTCATTTGGATCTTGGACGCGTAAATGACTACGTGGTGAGCGGTGAATACGCTGGATACATGTTAGCGCAATCGGCCCTGAATCACGGTCTTGGTGGTGTACTTGAAGAACTTTTAACACACCAGCATGGACAAGTCTTTCATCGTGTGAGTGTTCCAGATGAGTGGGCAGGAAAGAATTACTTGGATCGTATGATTGATCTTAAGAAGAACCACAACGCCACGCTGGTAGCCGTTCAGCACCAGAGTGGCGAAATGATCGTCAATCCTGACGATCATATTTTTGAAATTGGTGATGAAATGGTCATCATGTCAAACGGCGAATGTTCGATCTAACACCAAACCGTTACAGCAATGTTGTGCGAAAGGTTGTTACTTCTCAATTTCAATCGCGAAGTCGCCTTTCGGATTTCTCCAGACACAGTGAATATGGTTTGCGGGATTTCCTTCCGCATCAGGTTGAGTGTTTACGAACTCGATCAAAACATTCTCGCCTTGAATGCGATAGTAATGCCCAATGCCCGGATTCGTCGCACCGCCCCATGCGAAATGCACGTTGCCCCAACCGTCTTTTTCAATCTGTGTTATTTTCGCCGTCCCAATTTTGATTGGAAAGTTCGCAGCATAGGTAACAACCAAACCCTTTAAGATAGCCAGTTGTTTTTTGTTGAGGTCCGAACCTTTGATGCCAATTGGTTTCTCGTTGGGAGCTTGAGGTTCGCCTGCTGCACGGATTTCTTTCGGCGCTTTCTTCGCGAAGATCGCCTTTGATTTCTGCGTTTCACTCAGGTCATTGACCAGGAAGAAGGCCAACTTTTCTTCCGATGCCAAGACGCGGGTTCCTTTTGGAACCGATTGCAGCCGATCAGACTTTACCGTTGCTGGATTCGCGGCGTAAAAAGAGGGCGAAACCGAAATGAGTTTGTCGTTTTTCACAACAAAATTCATCGACAAATGATGGCCCTCGAAACTGAATCCCCACTTGGCGTCGGAACCCGGTTTACCGAACAAGGTAAAGTAATATCTCTCGGGGTCTCGAACATTTCCTTTTCCCTGCTCGACGGAATAGAGAAAACTTTCTAACTGCATCACATTGCGTGCTTTGGTGTATCCCGCCGCACTTAACGATGATTGAAGAAGATTCATCGCGGCAACCTTTTGTGATTTTGACATCTTTTTCCACTGAAATCCCTTGCGAGAATCCTTTGGGATGAAATGCCATCCAACCCGTTTGGGCGAATCGTAATCGAATATCGTTGTCTTTATCTCGTCTTCAGAAAGCGTTTTGACAAATCGATTTGCCGCTTTTGTCATTGCAGCACCGGGTGAAGCGGTGTCATCAGCAAAAATGGAGGGTACGAACGAAACCGACAGTAACGACACCATTGTCAGCAGCGCGATCGATCGGTTTTCGGAAAGTATATGAAAGGTCAGATTTGGAATAGGGCGGGTCGTCATTGTTGGCTCTAAATTGGCGTGGAATAAAAAAATGCTGAGAAGTCACTATATCTCAACAGTTCTCCGACCGCCATCAAAACCGAAAACCGTGGACGACATTGGATTCATTTTTATGAAAATTTTCACAACCTTTTCTGTCACAAGATTTTTTTCTAATTTCTGAATCTCACTTGGGAAAGTGGCGAATCTTTCTACGAGCGCTCAAGTCAACAAACTATGTCTAAACACAACTTTTAATAAGAAAACAAAAGATGAAAAAATTCGCATTCGCACTCGCTCTATTGGTTGCCCTCCCTTTTTCCGTAAACGCTGAGGACGAGCCGAAAGACATCGTCGACACCGCCGTTGGTGCCAAGAAGTTCACCACGCTCGTGGCAGCAGTCAAAGCAGCCGGTTTGGTTGAAACTCTCAAAGGGAAAGGACCTTTCACGGTTTTCGCTCCTTTAGATTCGGCATTCGCGAAACTTCCAGAAGGTACCGTCGCGACACTTGTTAAGCCGGAAAACAAGAAAACTTTGACCGGAATTTTGACCTACCACGTCGTTGCTGGAAAAGTAATGGCAGCAGACGCAATCAAAGTCGCCGAAGGTGCTGGCAAAGCTAAAACCGTTCAGGGATCTGAAATCAAGATCACTTTGAAGAACGGTTCAGTTTACGTGAACGGTGCAAAGGTAGTTACAGCTGACGTGAAATGCTCAAACGGAGTTATCCACATCATCGATTCAGTAATCATGCCTCCGAAGAAGTAGTTTTTTCGAACTTCATTCGAAAACGAGGCGGGTGATCCCGCCTTTTTTTTGTGTCTTTTCCCGCACTTGCAGCACAAACTAGCGAATGATTAAATGAAAAGATGATTTGGTGGTTAGAATGAAACCAAATCAAATTAACATCGAATAGATTTTGGGGACTCGTAATCAGTGGCAGAATCAATTCTTCAAAGAGTAGCACGCGGTGATCAATCGGCTGTGGAAGAGTGTCTTTCCCAGTTTGGAGGTTTGGTGTGGTCTTTGGCAAAGCGTTTATCCAAAACGGACGCAGATGCTGAAGATGCGACTCAGGAGATTTTTCTGGAAATTTGGAAAAACTCGGTTAAGTACGACTCTAGTATTAGTTCTGAAGCAACGTTTATTACCATGATTGCGAGGCGCCGGTTGATTGACCGGCACCGAAAGCAAACGCGGACTTTGGATACGGTTTCGATGGATGCGGATTTCAATTCGCCAGGTGAAGTCGAACCGGATCGTGTTGAAATCGCCGAAGAAGCGACTCGCGCCCGCGAGTGTTTAAAGCAACTTCGACCGGATGAACGCAAAGTTCTTGAACTTTCTGTCTTTCATCATTTATCTCAAGCTAAAATTGCTGACATGCTTGAGATTCCGTTGGGTACGGTGAAAACGCACGCCCGACGCGGTATGATACGTCTTCGTGAACTTCTAAGTCTTGAGTCGGTAACAGGAGGTGCGAAATGAGTAATTCGCCCCAAATTGGTCGACATGATGAACTGCTGATCGACTCGGTCCTATTCGGGCTTGAGGGAATCGAAGCAGAGGAGTTTACGAAATTGAAAGATCAAATTAATCAGGTAAACGAATCGGATGAACCGAAGGTCTCGCATGAGATGGTCGCTGCGGCGCTGGACCTTTCGTTTCTGAAAATAGAAACGATGCCAAGCAGTTTAGCGGAGCGGATTGTTAGCCAAGGCCGAGCTTTTTGTGCAAGTTTGGCTGCCGAACGGACCACCGCCGATGTGGGAGAAAATCGTGGTTCTGAGCTAACGATGGGAAGTCGCGATTCCGAGCCGCCGTCCAATTCGATTTCGGAAAAACATTCACCGTCATCCGGAACTCGTTGGGCGACTACTGACGATCTCGAGAATACCATCTCTGATAGCAGTGTTTCACCTCGCGAAATAATCAGCTGGGCGACTGCGGCGGCAATTGCGTTTGTGGCATATTTTGTATGGAGCACAGGCAAAGCCGAAAATCAAGTTGCGGAACGAAAGCTGGGAGTTCTTCAATCTGAGAACCAATTGCTCCTTCGTGATTTGACATCTGCTCAGAAGAAAGCAAATGAGTTGCAGGAGGCTCGGGCCGACGCGACCGACAAACTCTTGGTGTTTAAAGCGAAGGCGGAGTCCGCGAGTTTGGAATTGCAAAAGCTGCAGGACAAGCTTTACCCCGATGGCAAAAAAATCTACCAACAGGTGGCCAAAAGCGAAGATGCTATCAAATGGACTTGGGAAGATGTTGACGGTAAAGGAATCAGCGGCGATTTGGTCTGGGATACCAAGGGACAATCGGGATCGATGAAAATTTCTGGTTTGCCGAAGAATGACCCGTCGGAGAAACAATATCAACTTTGGATTATCGAGGAAAACGGTCGCGATAAACCGGTTGATGGCGGAGTCTTCGACATCACCAGCGACGGTGAAGTTTACGTGGTGATGCAGCCGAAATTGGTGGCGAGTAAGCCCAGTCAATTCGTGATCACCCTTGAAAAATCCGGGGGCGTGGTTCAGTCGAATTTGGACGAACTTCCGCTTTTGGCAAAGGCACCGGACGCAGAATAATTAGGTATCAATGATGATTTAGATCGGCAAATCGAAATTGTTGATGCACATGCGTGCGGTTTTCTGAATTTGTGGAGTATGTTGTAACGCGATCTGGAATTACAATTCCTCGTTGTAAACCTGTGAAATGGTTATTTTTCGCCGGTTTCTCCGCTAAGCCATTACAACTCTTCAGATACATTCGCCCAAATGGAAAAAACAAAAGTCGCCGTTGTCGGTATGGGGACGGTTGGTTCCGGAGTCGCTCGTCTGCTATTAGATCATGGAGATCGAACAGCTCGGCACGCCGGACGAACTCTTTGGCTCGAGCAGGTGGTTGTTCGAAATATCGGAAAGGAGCGTGACGCCGATCTGCCGGTAGGGCTGATTTCCGATGACTTGAAGAAGATTACCGAAGATTCGGGGATCAAAGTCGTGGCACAGCTGATCGGTGGCCTAGAGCCCGCACGAACAATAATGCTGCAGCTGCTGGAAGCGGGAAAAGATGTCGTCACCGCGAACAAGGCTTTGCTCGCCGAGCACGGTCCAGAATTGTTTGACCGCGCGCGTGAATTGGGTCGAACGATTGCTTTTGAAGCCTCCGTTGCTGGCGGTATTCCGATCGTCGCCAACATTGGTCAGTGTTTATCGGCAAACCAGATTCAATCGGTTCGTGCCATTCTAAACGGAACCAGCAATTACATTCTCTCCAAGATGGAAGAGACTGGATTGAGTTTCGACAAATGTGTGGTTGATGCTCAGGAAAAAGGCTATGCCGAAGCCGATCCCACGATGGATATTGATGGGACGGATGCAACTCAAAAGCTTGCTATTCTTGCGCATCTTGCGTTTGGTGCTCGAATCCATTGGAGCGACATCCCACGCCAGGGTATTGAGTTGATTTCGCAGGGCGATATTTTGATTGCATCACAACTTGGTTACCGCATTCGTTTACTCGCGATTGCACAAATGAGTGACAATGGTCTGGAAGTTCACGTATCGCCAACATTGGTACGAATCGGGCAACCGTTGGCAGAGGTTCGCGGTCCGTACAATGCGGTCAGCGTAGTCGGCGACGCGGTGGGGCGCGTCTTTTTCCACGGCCAAGGGGCAGGGAAGATGCCAACCGCTTCGGCTGTGGTTGCGGACATGATCGATACAGCAGTTGGTCGTACCGAGTTAACGTTCCGCAATTTAGAGCTTTGGTCCGATCAAGAGGCAGCCGTCAAAATGAGGGACCCGAAAGAAGTTCGCAGTCGGTACTTTACTCGCTTCAAAATAAAAGATCAGCCTGGAATGCTTTCCAAAATTGCCGGTATCTTCGGTAAGAATGGAATTTCAATTAGTTCCGTAATTCAGCATGAACCACAAAGCCAGGAAGACCCGTTCGTTCCGCTGGTGATCATGACTTACGAAGCGACGGCCGAAGCAGCACAAAATTCGATGCAGGAAATCGAGACTTTGGAACCGGTACAGTCCGGGAGTTTATGTTTGCGAGTTTTGGATACACCAAAAGAGTAATCCGTCTTTTGTCGCCCATTGTTTCTCCTCGTTTTCGTTACTTCAGCTCGTTATTTGTTGGCGAATCCCAACGATTTGAGAAATTTTGAGAATTTTTTTATTTTGTTCTTCCAAATCGCGACTCGATTCCGTCTTCCCTTTTAGAGAGAGAAGTAGTGACGATTTTTCGTTACTCGAGAATGAACGAACCAATCGTGTCAGAGTATTTGACACATCTGAATTCGGGATTTCGAAGGGGATTCTGTTCCTCAAGCGTGGTAGCTGTTGCCGTTATGCTACCACGCATTTTTTTTTCTTGCTGATCGTTCCTTTTCTAAATCAATCGAAACAATGATCGGTAACCACTAAAATTGATAGAAAAAATGAAAATCGCTAAGGCGATTCGTGATATCCGAAGGAATAGATCTTCGTAGACACCAAGAGTTAACGGTGGCTGAAATTGTCTTTAAAAAATCTACACAATCATCGGAGCCTGAACTTAACTGGTCTGCGGGTTTCTGAAAGTGGTACATCAAGCGTGTTTGGAAATTGAATTGGCCGAAAAAGCAAGTCAATTTCGGCCGCAATTTCGACTGAAACTAAAATACTAGGACCATAAGTTGCAGTCGGTCTTTGTGCCTGATTTCGTCTGTTACGAAAAAATCATTATGAAGATAAAAGGCGTGAGCGACTTGCACGACACGCATCGAACTCAAGTCCTCCATTACCTAAAAGCCACAGTCCAGAAACTGCGTTTGCTCGTAAAACTTGGTCAACATGGAAGGTTGCAGTATGAACGGATCGTATTGTGATTTCCAAATTGGCGTGAGGGGAATGTTTTTCTTGCCAAGAGTAACAGGACTCTTTTTTACCGTCACGAATTTTTAGTTCTCATTCGCGTCGTTTGTTGCAAATCCTTTTAAAACAAACCAAAGAATATTAAATCATACCCTTTGTGCTCGGAACGCCGGTTTGTCGAGGATCAATTTCGATGGCGGTTCTGATCGTCCGAGCAAGACCCTTAAAGATCGCTTCACTGATGTGATGGCTGTTTCGGCCGTAGTGCAAAACGACGTGCAAGTTGCAAAGTAAATTTGCGGCAACTGCTTGCCAAAAATCTTCCACCAATTGGCTATCAAACTCGCCGATCTTTTCTGTGGGAAACGTTGCACCAAATGCCAGAAAGTATCTCCCTGAAAGATCTACTGCGGTCGTGACCAATGTTTCTTCCATCGGCAACGTAATGTCGCCATACCGTTTGATCCCGACCTTGTCACCCAGCGCAGATCGGATTGCTTGACCCAGACAAATGCCGGTATCCTCAACGGTGTGATGTTGGTCCACCTGTAGGTCACCAACTGCTTTGACGTTCAGATCAAACAAGCCATGCTTTGCAAAAAGCTCGAGCATATGGTCAAAGAAACCTACGCCGGTTTCGATCGTCGATTGACCGGTACCATCCAGATCAATCGACAATTCGATTTGAGTTTCGCGGGTTTTTCGTTTGATGGATCCAGTACGTGGCATGGTTTCACGATTTAAAGTCAAAAGTTTCAGACCGTAATTATGGATTCCAAAATCGTGATCAGGGCGGAAATTTGGTTGGACGTTCCAATCGAAATTCGAATTCCATCGCCCCAATTCGGATAATCCATATAGCGTACTAGAATGTGATTCTCTTTCAGCTTGTCATAAAGCTCTTTTGAATCGAAATCAGGATGTTTACACCAAACGAAATTCGCTTCCGAAGGTTGGACGTCGAACCCAAGCTTCGAAAGCTCACTCTCCATCACGCCGCGCAGTGACTTCACAATGCGAATGTTCCCTTGCAGCCAGTGTTGATCTGAAATGGCGGCTGTAGCTCCCGCGATCGCGAGGGCATCACAGTTGTACGAATCTTTGACTTTTTGCATTTCCGCGATCGTTTCCGGATTGGCGACGGCAAATCCGAATCGTAAACCGGCCAGCCCGTACGATTTACTGAGCGTTCGTGTCACGATGATGTTCGATGCTTCCTTCACCAGATGCAAACAATTGGCCGAAGCAAAATCGGCGTAAGCTTCATCAACCACCAGTGGACACGAAATCGAATTTGCAAGCTTCAGCACACCTTCAGGTGAAATGACCGTTCCGGAGGGGCTGTTGGGATTGGGCAAAAAGACCAGCGACAAATTGTCATCGTCAGCACCGAAGGATTCGGGTAATTTCCAATTTTTGTCAAACGGAATTTCTTCGATCGCGGCGCCCTGAATGTCTGCCAAAGTTCGATACAAAACGTAGCTGGGATACGGAATTCGGATTTTGGATCCGGGTGAGACAAACGTCCGCGTGATGATCGTCAACAAATCATCGCTTCCGTTGCCACAAAGAATCCAATCTTGGTCGACGCCTAAGACTTCCGCTGCCGCAATTCGAAATGAGTTTGCCATCGCATCCGGGTAGACATTGAGTTTCCCGGCAGCGGTATCGTGAATCGCGTCGATGACTTTATTCGATGGTTCAAACGGATTTTCATTTGTGTTCAGCTTGATAAATTTCCCGAATGCGGGTTGTTCACCAGAAACATACCCTTTCATTTGGCGAATTTCGGGGCGGACGGAATCTTGGATGGTCATGTTTTCTAATTCATTAAAAATTGCCGAACAAACCGGTCGTCGGCTAAGGAAAATCCAGCTTTAGCAACAATCGTCTTGAAATCTGGCGACATCGGACATGAAATGAGACTTTTCGATACGATTCATCTAATGTTCGTCGATTACTCACCTTTGGTCAAACCGTCCAAACAAGGAGAGAACAAACCCAAAAGGCAAAAAAATACCCGCCAGAAATTGGCGGGTTTAAACGATTTCGTTTTATTCCTTTGATTAAACCATGCTCTGGTTCAGTCAATTAAATCCTTGATATCCTGAGGAAGTTCAAAAAGTTTATTTCCCAAATCGACATTGAATTCAAGGGATGTGATTTCCATTTTCTGAGTCATGACACCGAACTTCTGTTCAGAATTCCAAGCTGTCGTAATTCCATTTTTCGATTTCTTGTAATTTGACGGAAAGGTCTCAACTTTAATTTTCCCCATCGGCGTTGCAACTTCCATCACGCTTTTTAGCTTCAAACCACTTTTCACCGAATAGAAGTCATTTGTAACGCTACCGCCTTTGCTTGTCATCTTAAGTTCATAACATTCTTCGCCATTGACGCTTGACTTTCCAACCGTCTTCATGGACTTGTATTTTTTTTCAGGAGACAAAAGCAGGTCGTAGTTGGTTTCGTCAAGCATCTGTTCCGCCTCTTCGCCCTCAAGAATTCGAGCACCTTGAATGGTCGAAATTTCCCAAGCCACCTTTCCATCTGATCCACGTTCAATCATTCCGGCTTGGCCGAGATTTGCCTTTGTATACATATGACCTTCGGCGTTAAAATTTATATCAATGGAACCGCTGATGTTGGCCTCCGGAATGCTCATTTTGGCCTTGATCTGACCTGTTTTGATTGCCTGATACTTGGCCTTGCCGCCGGTCGCTTCGACATACTTGGCAAGGACCGTTTTTGGCTCTGGTAGGTCTTGGGCCGAGAGCAAATTACAGGCTGTTGATGCAAATACACAAACGGCAAGCGATAAAAGGGCTCGTTTCATTTTTTTCTCTTTAAGGTTGCTGATAAAGGTTTTACTTGATTTGCTTATTTATCCGCTGAATGAATCCATAGAAGTGCTTTTTTCAGCACAGGATCGATCTCCGCGGCTAAGTTCTTTTGAGTCAGGGTTACGATTTCGTCAGGCACGACGCCGTTGCCTTCCAGTTCTTTCCCGCCGGCAGATACGTAGTTGGCGATCGCGTATTGAAAACCGTCTCCATTCGGAAGCTTCTCAATCGTTGATGGCAATGATAAACCTGCGGTTCGATTCCCGAAAACTCTGGCTATTTTTAAATCTTGAAAGCCGCCTGCCAAAATTTCTGAAGCCGATGCAGATGCCTCATCGACCAGCACAGCAACTTTTTTTGAATAGGGTTTACGGCTCTTGTTGACCGCCAGTTTAAGTTCATTATCGCGCATTTTCATGACACCCAAGGGAGCCTTAGTCGGGGCAAGCGGTCCCGCAATTCCCATACACATGCCAACCATTCCACCGCCATTGCCTCGAATGTCGATGATCATTCCATCCGCCGATTCAAATTCCTTAACTGCTTTTCGAAAAGCGGGCATCAAACGAACCGGGTCGAAGAAGCCGTTAAATCGGAAGTATCCGACATTGGAATCAAGGACTTTGGACTCCATGTCGATCGTCATTTCGGGCAGGTTTCCGAACTTGATCGTGTTTCCAGGTGGTAGGGCAACTTCGATATCAAGTTCGAGTTCCTCCGAGTTTCCACCCGGGGTTGGTTTACGAAACACACATTTCACCTCGTCGCCCGGCGCCCCGGAAACCAAATTTTCAAATCGAAATGCAACGATGGTTTCCACTCGAATGATCGACTCGACTGCCTTTACTTTCCTTAAAAATTCAGCAGATTCGTTTTTGCCCGCTTTGACAATTTCCCATCCGGGCTGGACTCCCAGTTTCTCAGCGCTGCTTCCTTTTCGAACGGCAGCAACCAAGATTTTTTCTTCACTGAGTCGAAATGTGATGCCTGCACCAGCTTTCCCCAAACGCTTGGTATTGACGACGTCATAAGCACCGGCAGGAATAATTCCGTAATGCGATTTGCCAAGACGTTTGATCAATTGCTTCATGGCGTCTCGAGCTTCTTTAATCGATTTCGCGTTTTCAACTTTCGGTCGCAGCTCTTTTTTGGCTGCTTCCCAATCAACACCGCCTAAATCCGCTTCCCAATGTGACTTTTTGATTGTGCTCCAAACTTTATCAAACGATTCGACGTGAATTGCAGTTTCGAAAACAGCTTCATCTTCCTGGCTGAACGGGTGAAATGCCGTTGGAATTGCTTCAGCTTTGCTAAGGAAGAGATCGATTGGAGCGTCGGTTCGTTTCGCGATTGCAATAACCAAAGCGACCGCGACAAACGCAATTGCCAGCGCGAAAAAAAACAGGCCTCTGGTACACCAACAGCAGCAGGTCGTCGCCTGAATTGGGCCCTTCATCGGTTTTGTTTCGTCATGTGATAATAAGTCCATGTTGTCAAACATCATTTCTCCGCGTCGTTAACGATAGTACTGCCAGGTTTCGATGTTAAAAGTTTCATTTTTCTAGATGCTTGATAGGAATTTTGGCGTCTTTTGCTTTCATCTGCCGAACGAGCGGAGAAAACTGCAAAGTCAAAAAATAAAGATCGCCATCCTAATTTTTTCGTGCGTTTTCAAACAGGTCCGTCAGTTTAGTCGACTAATCTAAGGCGTCACGCCGTAACGATTCCGTCAGCCGAGCGATATCACTTCGCAGAAGAGCATTTCTGGTGCCATCCTTCGCTTTATTTCCCGGATTCGTACGCGGCCGCGAATCATCGCTCTGAACGGCGAAACACAGCTGAATGCAATTTTTCTAATCGTTTAATATTGGATGCAATCACCTTTTTGGAATGAATCTCAACCAAAAGTGATTGGCTGACAGATCGTATATCACCTAATTTGTTGCCGCATTTTTTCGAATCCAACTTCCTGTAATCATCTCAAAGCTTTGCAAACGTCGAATGTGTCGGTAGTGGCCATCCGACCGAACAAGCCTATGCTCGGCCAGGTGAGCAACGCAACACGCTACACAGGCTGACAAAAAAGTGATGATCTCAAACCCGACACCCGAACTGATGGCCTCCCACCGCTCGAGCTTGCTTGCTGATTTTTAAAGTCTTCTTCCATTTGGCCGATTTATTGGTGAATTTTCCGACATACCGAAATAATGGCCAAATTTCTGATCGTTGAAAATGTTTGCCTCTATGTCAATTGTTCAATTTTCCAAGAGACAACTTCACCCGGAAGCGTCCGTTGGAAACGACATCAATGCGCTACAGATATCCAAGGAGGAAAAGTCCACGTCGGTCTTCGTTTCCGATGTTTTTTTCAATTGCTTTCCTACCCAACCAGCTAGGTTTCCATCTTGCCATCGGTCGCTGCGAACGAAAACACGTGGTCGACTACGAGCCTATGGGCGATTGCCAAACGCCGTCGGCTGGAAAATGATGAACATCGCATCAAAACTCTGATTCTTTGTCGCAATCGATCGAGCAAAGGCAATTGTGCCTTCAGACCAAATCACTGAAACACTTAAACAGTCAATTCTAATGGTGAAAACTTACGCCGATATTTCGGCAACCCAACCTGAGTTGGACGAACTTTCCAAACAATACTCGGTGATCCGTGATCATTTGTCAGACCCACGCGAAGACCCGATCAAAACGGTTGAGCAATGGGATACTTTGCGACGAAAAATTTCAACCTGGCAGAATTTAGTCGAGTTGAAGTTCAATCAGGATACGACCAATCCAAAGTTTATTGCTGACCGAGAAGCGTGTGATGAGTTATCACCGCAATTGACAGAATTGGACGTCTCGATCAAGCGTATTTTATTAGACGGACCGCATCGCCAACGATTGCAAAAAGAATTTGGTGAGCAGGCATTTGCGTTGTGGAAGTCCGAAACGCTGGCGTTTGATCCAGAAATCAAATTGGACTTGGTTGAAGAATCGCGATTGGCCGCCGAATACAATTCACTTTTGTCATCAGCCAAGCTCGAATTCGATGGCCAGGTTTTTAACCATGAAGGCATCGATCAATTTAAGTTTGACGCTGATCGAACCCGTCGCTACGACTCGATGCAAGTCAAATGGAAATGGTTCGAAGAGAATCGTGAAAGACTGGACGATATTTTTGCCAAGCTGGTCTTGCTGCGTGATTCGATGGCAAAGACTCTTGGATTCGACAACTACGTTGGTATGGGATACCAGCGAATGTGCCGGGTCGACTACAACCGGGAAGACGTCGCATTCTATCGGAACCAAGTTGCTCAACATGTTGTTCCGTTTTGTAGTTCATTGATGTCTGATCGTGCGACGACATTGGGAATCGATAAAGTCATGATGTGGGACGAGTCGGTGCATTCAACCGCTGGGAATCCGAAACCGCTTGGTGATCACGATTGGATGATTGATCGTGCTAAAGAAATGTTCGATGAAATGTCGCCGGCGCTTGGTCGGTTTTTTCGGTTGATGGTTCAAGGCGAATTGATCGACTTAAAGAATCGGGATACGAAGGGTGGAGGCGGATTCTGTACCGATTTTCCGGAATATGGATTGCCGTTTATCTTTGCCAACTTCAATGGCTCGGCTGATGATGTGCGGGTTTTCACGCATGAAATGGGTCACGCATTCCAAGGTTTCTGCAGCCGCAACCAAAAAATTTATGATTACGTATGGCCAACGTATGAGTCTTGTGAGATCCATTCCATGGGCCTTGAGTTTATGAGCTTTCCGCATATGAAAAAGTTTTTTGGCCAAGCGGGTGATCAGTTTTGCCACGAACATGTAATCGATTCATTCATGTTTTTCCCCTATGGCGTTGCGGTCGATCATTTTCAACATCTGGTTTATGAAAACCCTCGTGCCACTGGTGATGATCGCATGGATATGTGGAAAGAGGTCGAGGCCCTCTATCTTCCTTGGCGTGATTGCGGCGATTTGCCTCATGTTTCCATGGGGGGCAGATGGCAATTACAGCGACACATTTACATGTATCCGTTTTACTACATTGATTACACGCTGGCGTTGGCTTGTGCCTTACAGTTTTGGATGAAAAGCCAGGAGGATTTTTCCGGAACTCTCGTCGACTACGAAAAGCTATGCGTCCGTGGAGGTGAAGCTCCCTTCCGTGGACTGGCTGAATCGGCTGGATTGGAATCCCCTTTCAGTGAAGGTGTTTTGCAGAAATGTGTTTCGTTTGCAAAAGATTATTTGGGATAGCCGAACTTTTTTCACCAGCATCGTTAAAGTTAAGGAACAAGAAGTTGAGGGATAAAAAGGTGGAAGTGATGTCCTCCGCTTCGGCAGGTTGAAACAGATTACAACTTGCCATACCGAACCAGCGAGACGATCGTTCGTCGGTTGCGTGAAAGGATATTACACTGGCCGACGTAGTAGACCATGGCTCCAGCCGCTTCGTCGCAGAGTGTCATGAGAAAGGCGACTAAGTTGGGTGCTTAGTAACGGACGTTTACGCCAATGGTGGCGATGTGCGTATCGGCTTTGATCGCAACTTGTGATCCAGGGACTGGTCCAATACCGGGCAGATTGTACGGACCGGTCGAGCCCCATTCCCAAAGATAATTGTACGCCGCGCTGATGGAGGCATTCTGGGAAAGATGATACGTCATGCCGCAACCGGTTACGTGTTGGTAGCTTAGGTCAGAAGCAACATTGAAAAACGTGTCTTCGTCCTTGATCAATTCCGAAGCGTACATATAGCCGATGCGCCCAGTCAATTTGTCTCCCAAATCAAATTGAGCGCCAAACGCGGCTGCAAATTGGTCACGATACCCAAGTCCATTGACGCTTCCATCTGCGCGATAGCCGCCCGATGTTCCCAGACCCTTGGTATCGTCATAATTCAAGAAGCGGACGTCAGCGGT
>CAJQQR010000191.1 GCA_905480545.1 uncultured Pirellulaceae bacterium | reverse complement strand
GCTATCGGTCTAGCGTGTGGGCTCACAAACGTAGGATGACCAACGGCTGTGGTTTTTTTCTTTGACAACCTTCTTGTTTCGGATGTCAAGGCTGAAGCGGATTTCGAATCGGACACAAGTTGACCAAAGACCAAGTCCTTTTCTGAACGAAGCTTTTTGGGGTCAGTCTTTTCGATGATTAGCATGGCGAAAGCCATAGCGACTGAGGCACAAATCAAAGCTGCTGTTTTCACTGAATCACCCTCTTAATTAGTCTGACCGATAACCCTTTTGGATTACGGAATTTCGTTTGCAAGTTACCCCTACACGATCGAATGACCGAGTGTCGCAT
The DNA here is from genome assembly GCA_905480545.1 of uncultured Pirellulaceae bacterium. Classification (GTDB taxonomy): domain Bacteria; phylum Planctomycetota; class Planctomycetia; order Pirellulales; family Pirellulaceae; genus JABAAE01. The sequence goes on along the minus strand of CAJQQR010000191.1, from coordinate 17,292 downwards.
CTAATTTATTTGAACCGTTGGAGCAACAAAACTTATAGAATCCTATCCATGCAGATTGAGCGAATCTGCCACAAATTTTCTAAAAATTATGCGAACGCGATCGAGGCCGAGAATCTACCGATATTCGTTTGTTTTTTGGACTCGCACAACTGGCTTGTTCTCCAACACGAGGAGTACAAAAAAACGGACGTCGCAGGACGTCCGTTTGAGAATTTACTTTGGATCTTGGTTGGAAAAAAACCAAGACGGTTGGGCTGGTCAACGCCCACCGGGACGACCACCGCCGGGACGACCACCACCGGGACGACCACCACCGGGACGGCTACCGCCTCTGCCCCCCATTTTGCTCATCAGATCTGTCCATTCCTTTTTAGAAATGGCACCATCTTTGTCGGTATCCATAGAACCGACTCGGCTTTTCATGCCGTCGCTGATTTCCGCACCCTCCAGCTTTCCGTTTCCATCAGCGTCCATTCGCTTAAAGATTGCCGCAGGATCAAATCCTCCGCCTGAACCACCTTTTGAAGCTGATCCCTTGGGTGGTCCACCTTTGCCTGCTTCTCCAGGTGGTCGAGAAGATTTCTTTTGTTCAGCTCGTTTTGTGGGATCTACTTTGGGAGCTTTGGATGTGTCGCCAAACCTTGAAACATTATCCTTTGAGTCGCCCGTTGCCTCGTCACCATCACCACGTGCGGCTTCAATCACCGCTCGCGGATTTAATACAACATCTTCGCCTTCACTCAGGCCCTCTGTGACAACAACAAAATTGTCGTCGGTCGCTCCAATTTTCAAGGTTCGTTCTTCAGGTTCGCCCCTTCCGCCACTGGAAACCCAGGCCAGGTACTTTCCATTACGCTCAACGATTGCTGCAACTGGAACCTTTAGCACATCTTGCTGGTGCGTCACTAAAATCTGAGCTTCTGCGGTCATGCCGGGCTTCAAACCCGTTTGCTCCCCGTCGATCGCTACGATTGTCGAATATTCCTGAACCTTAGCAGCCATCATGCTTCCTTGCTCCGGTTGGTTAGCAACAAATTGCACGGTCCCTTGCAGGTCTTGGCCTTGAACCTTGATACTTGCACGTAAGCCAACTTCCAGCATTTCAACTTTGCTCTCGTGCACTTTGACGTTGACTTGCATTCGCGTTAGATCAGGAAGCTTGATAATGGCCTGACGCTCGCGTACCGATGCACCTTCTTCGATCGTCGCTGTTTGTTGGCCCCAACGGCTTTTTGAGTTTGCGTAAACGACCATCCCCTTCTGCGGGGCGGTGATCACGCAGTTTTCTTTCTGCGAAACCAGTTTCTCCAGCTTGTTTTCCTCGAGTTCGTAGCTCCGTCTCGCGGAATTTTGTTTTGCTTCAGCAGTGGCGACTTTACTTTGAAAATCCTCCAGCATTTTTGCCTTGGTGTACTTGATCAATACGTCCTTGGCTGAGTTCGCAGAATCGAGTTCCAGTTGGGATCGCTTTACTGCAAACTCTTGGCTCTCCAGTTCAAGCTTGCTCAAGTATCCCTTGCGGAACATTTTTTGAGAGTGCTCGAGAGAATTTTGAGCATTTCTCAAGTTCTCAAGTGCAATCGTTTCCTGGGTTTCCGCTGCCTGCAGTTCCTGTTTAAATGTGCCCTCTTCGTATTCCTTCACGGAAATTTTCGCGACTGAATAGTCATTTTCGGCCTGAATCTTAGAGGCCTTTGCCGTCTCAAGTAGGTTCTGCTGAGCAATGATCTGGTCTTCTAGAGCCGACGCGTCCAGCTCAACAATCTTATCGCCCGCTTTTACATACGTTCCATCTGGAATGATCCAGAGAATTGAGCTTCCTCCAGCGACTTCGCATTTCACTTCAACGTTGGCGGCGCTCTCAAGAGTCCCGTCTTCGGTGACCGTTACGAGTAAATCACCTTTTGTCACTTTCTCGATCATCATCGATTTGGTGTCTTTGGCCGAGCTAAAAGGCGAGATCTTATCTTTGAAAATGAATGCCAAAATCGCAAGCACGGCGACGGCAATCACAATGTAGACAGCGGCTGAACCGCGGCGTGAGGTTGTCATTTCTTTTTTCTTCGAAGTGAGAGAACGATCAAAAAAAGTCCGGCGAGAGTTCCAATTTAACCAAAGTTGCATTCGGACGGACCGCTAAATCAAGAACATGCTCATGATTTTATTCGTCATAATTGTATTTTGGACGCATTGATTCCGTTATTGGCTGCCAATTTGCTGAGTTTTGTTCACCAAAATCAAAATGATCGTCAGAAATGAGCTGCTGTTGTTTTCAATAAAAAAAAGTGTGAATTGGAGCTGTAGCGTCAAAGGTGACCAAAGGCAGGGCCAATGCGTTCTTCCTGACTTTCTTTCATGAGGTTTGGGGTCTATTGTGCATTGCTGTCGGATAGGCGAGCAGGACCGATCTGGTTTTTCATTCGGGCATCTGTGTTTTTATTTTCATCATTCTAAATTTCCATCTCGATGATGATTTTGATGAAATGGAAAATAGAGGCCAATCCTGAAGGAAGTTTTGGTGCAGCGGTTTGATCCGAAACAGCATTGTTGACGTGTGCAACGGTAAAAGAGTTTATCGACGAGCGCGAAGTCCTTTACCTGAGCGCAAAAAAAGGCCGCACTGTGGCGGCCATTGAGGATGTTCTATCGGTCGATGTCACTCGACTTAAAAGTTGTATTGCAACCGAGCGTAGGCACCGTGCAAAATCAAACTGCTATTCGAGTCAATGTGGCCCGCTTCGGCGTAGTCTGCGTAATCGTATGGGATTTGATTTGGTGCGAGCGCGACGCCGGTCACGGAGACCACGCGATAACCGAATCCAAGACTCCAGCAGCAGGTGACGCAATATTCAAGCCCAAGGTCAAGCTGACCTAGGAAAGCCACGTCGGTCTTTGTTGTTTGGATGTTGTAGTCTTGATTAACATAAGATCCGGTGTTTGCGGATGCATACCCAGCCAAGCCGTAGATCTGTTGACGTTGGTTGATTGAGTTGCCGTAGACACCAAACCGGGTTCCACCGACGAATTTCCATTTCCCGCAAATGCAGTAGTTGATATTCCCACCCAGTTGGAGTCCTACCAGGTTGTTTTCGACGTCCGTGTCGTAGTAAATGTCATTGACATTGTTGACATAGTCGCCCGCAGTGGAAGTGCGGAAGAAGAAGTTCTCATCGAACTTGAAGAATCTCACACCGGCCAAAAGGTCAAAACCAAATGGTCGCGGGTTTGCGCCGAAACAACCGCATCCGCCTCGTATTCCGCAGGGCCGACATGCTTGACCACACGGCTTACAGCCAAGACCACAAGCTCTGCCGTATCCGTCGCCACCACAGCAATCGCCGCAAGGGTTGCAGTCGTAATTGCGGGTCGCCGTTGAATACTTCAAAAAGTTCAGTTCGATGTTGTGGAATTCGTTAGTCCGTCGGGCACGGAATGAAACCGCAGAATTTAAATATGAATCAACCATATTGGCACCACCACCTGGGTTGTAGCTCAAGTTGCTTGCCGTCTGCCAGGTCGTTTGGGGGTTGCCGGCAGAGGCTTCTGCCATTCCAGTTTCCGAGAACAGTCCCCAATAATTGATTTGAATTCCATAGCCGTTGCAGAATCTCCTGCCAAAGCCCACTTCGACACCACTCATTGTTCCGGGATCGGCGTCGGTCGAAATCAATGACTTGGTACGGGGCATGCCAAGTGGATAGGCTAATAATTTATCGTCCTCAAGATCACGGTGAAAAACCAATCCACCAATGCTGCCGAACCACATGATTTTCCGTGGTGCTACCGGTGCCACTTCACAAGGTTGGTATCCACCGTAAATATCAGGCCCATGTCCATTGGGTGCATCAAGTGGTTGCCCGCCGTAATTGTTGGTGAGCGGATTTGCAATCACCGGTTGGCTCTGCAATTGATACTGGGAAGGACCATGCTGGAAGACTTGGCCTTGCTGATATTCCTGTTGGTTACCGGGATTCACCTGATAGTTCTGCCGCAACGTAGGCTGATAAGGCTGGACCTGGTTTTGTTGTGGGGGCATCGGTTGCTGATCAACGGCCGGTGCTTGTTGGACACTCGTAGCAGGCATTCGCTCAATCTGCTGGTTGCCAACGGGAACCGGGAGCTGGGATGGCGCCCCCGGATTGTTCATCGGAGTCTGGTTTTGGTACCCATTCGGGTAAGTGCTGGCGACGTAGGGGCGCGGTTGTGTTGCACCGGGTGTAAAGATTCGTTGAACCGGAATGGATGGTATCGGCGCGGAACGCGGAGTTTGAATTGGAGCGCGGTAGAGTTGCGGTTGCTGAATCGCATTGCGATTGTACGCCTGAGGGTTGGCGGGGAAATTACCTGTCTGCCCGAGTGGGTATCGAGGGATGTTACCATTGGGCTGTCCATAATTGCCCTGCCCAAATCCATTTGAGATAAATATTACCAGGCTAAATAGCAAGGCTCTGCAAAACGCAATTTTCATTTCCAAACACTCCATTATTTGCCCGAATCTCGCGATGCACGACCAGAAGAGGCATCGCTAAGACTTTTCACGATTCGCGAGGCTGCGTAAGCACACATCGACCGTGAAATTTTATTTTGTCTGGGAGTGGGTATCGAACTTGTCAAATATAAAACGGAGAAAAACAGCGTCTACTTAGGAGAAAAAGCAACGGAGCCAGTATCCAACCGTTAAAAACGTCGCAACGCGAGGTAGGGTCAGTCGGGGGATTTCCAATGGTCCGATTTTAACTGTTGTTCAGGCGCGGCAACGTCGCGCCCGTTTAAAGATGAAAGGCTGGGTTTCGCAATACGAACAAAACGGCGATGCAAACCAGGTCGTTCCAGATTCAATTCCTAACGAATGTGAGCCATGGAGTCGAGCGAAGGCAATCGATCGCATTCGAATCCATGACCTAGCGGTTATGAAGGTGGTCTTTGTGAAGAAATAGAAGTTCAAAGGTATTTGGAAAGCTCGAGCGTTTTTAACGATTAAAGTCTTGAGTGTTGGTGCTTGCGAAACGCTTCCCTACGCTCGTTCAGGAATCAACTCGAATGGCTCTGCAAGTCCGGATTCGATCATCTCAGTTCCAGAGATGTATCTCCCTGGGTGCGACCATTCTTTTAATTGTGCAATCGGCATTCCAAAAAACTTGGCCAGAAGTTCATCCATTTTTAGCTCAAGTTGAGTGAAATGTCGGGTCCATTCGGTGGCCTCAATCAATTGAACACTTTCTTCACTTTGCCATTTCATGGGGTGAAAAAGACAGAAACTGAATGCCGATACGAGGCGCCGTTGACATGCGGCGAATGGCCATAGTGCCGCCGACGAACATTCGCCAGTCACAATCCCGGTGGCATTTAGTTTTCGCGATGAAATGATCGATAGCAATGAGACTGCCGAATAGGCCGATCCGCCGGGACAGTTGAAAAATAACGTACATTCGCCTCCGACTGGTACGTCGAGCAGCGATTGGCTGACTTCTTTTTCGCATTCACTCAGGTCCCCCACGATCGCAATTTCGGCGGGCGATTCCGGCTCGTTGTCATTTGCTGACTCCGAGTTTGGTTCGTCATTATCATCAATTTTTTTCGAGTTCATTCTGTTTCGCTTGAAGTGACTGCCGAGATTCGTTGTCGAGAGACGCAAAACTATCACGTTTTTTGTTGGAGCGGTATACTATAGAATTTACGAATGGTCGTAAATTTTTTTGAACTGATTTGTAACGAGAGTCGCAACAGGCATGGGCATCAGGTTTTTTTGTGAGGCATGTGGAACGAAGCTGAATATCAAGGATGATTTGGCCGGAAAGAAAGGTCGTTGCCCAAAATGCAATGAAAAGATAATGATTCCAATGCAGTCAACCTTGCAGAAAACGGTTGAGCGAGACAGGGTTTCAGCACCTGTGAATCAACCCATAGGCGATCCGAAGCAAGAGTTGGAAGATTCAGTTCGTCGCAGGTCATCACCTCTCGAAAAATCTGGTGGAGAAAAATCTGGTGGAGAAAAATCTGGTGAAACACCGCCCACCACCGCACAAGACCCTTCATCCGCGGCTTCGACTTCCTCAATTCTCGAAAGACAAACCGGTGAAATCGGGCCTCGAAACAAAGTAACGCAAGATGAGTCTGCCCCAGAGTTGCCACCCATCCCTGCCGCTGGGACTCCGGAAACGCGTCGACCGAAATCTGCATTTGATGAAGCCCCGAATGCAAGTTGGTTTGTGCGTCCAACGTCTGGTGGGCAATTCGGGCCAGCCGATGCAAACGCGATGAAGTCATGGTTGAGCGAGGGCCGCGTCGGTCGTGACAGTCTCGTTTGGCGCGAAGGTTGGGAAGAATGGGAGAGTGCTGAGAAAATATTTGAACTGGAGTTTCAAGGGTTCTCGGAGCCTAAAAACTCCACGCCATCGGTCGTAAATTCTAAGCCCGAATCGACATCGGGATCCAACATTGCCTACCACCAAATGGCTCGGAAAAAGGCAAAGACGATGGGGATTATCCTGATCGTCGCGCTGTTATTGCTTTCCGTCGTCCTGGTCGTTGTATTGGTTCTCGTGGCGAACGGAACGATTGGTGGGGCACCAAAAACCGAAAACGAACCCAAGGCGGCGCTTTCGAGTCCCGCATCGGCTAGTAATGTTTCTCGGGCAATTGGTTGAGATATTTCGGCAGCCCGTTCCCGGCTAGTTTTAAAAAAATCTGTCAAGGTCTCGAGAAATCCATGCAAGGCCTTTCATTCAGGGTGCACGAAAATCATAATCAAAAAAGGCGTGCGATCGGGAATGATTCATTCGTTCGAGTTTGCCGAAATCGAATCTCTTGCGAATTGCGATGCAGAACAATTGTTCGTCGGTATTCGACTTTGCCGTATGCATGCAGCAGACTTCGAATTTAGGTGAGTCTTAATCTTAGATTCCACTACTGGGAAATTTCCGGAGGGTACGACGTTGCCTCAGGAAATCCGGACTTTAAAATCAATTTTGCATTCAGTCTAAAACTTTTAAAAAGGAAAAAATAATGCGACGTGTAATTCTTGTAGCTGCTGTTCTTTTTGCGATTGGCGTTCCAGCAATAGCAGACGATACAGAAACCTCTGTGTCACTTGCCGGCGGGAAATTTACGATGACAGGTCCAAAGGGTTGGACCAAGAAAACGCCTCGCGTCAACATCATCGAGTCCGAATTCGTGATTCCAAAATCGGAGGGCGATAATGCTGATGGTCGTTTGACGGTGATGCAATCAGGTGGGGGCATCGAGGCCAACGTGGATCGATGGAAAGGGCAATTCGCCAAAACGGATAAAAGTTCGACGACAAAGGAAAAGGCCGGAGACTTTGAAGTGTATGTCGTTGAGTTGGGGGGAACCTTCAAGGAACAACGTGGCCCATTCGCACCGGCAACCATGCGTAAGGATTACCGTATGCTGGCAGCAATTATTGTCTTAAAAGATAGCGACCGAGACTATTTCGTGAAGCTAACCGGCCCTAAGAAAACCATTGAAGCTAACGCCAAAAAGTTCAAGGAATTCGTAAAGACGTTCAAAGCGAAGTAGTTTTTCAGTTGCTTTAACACCAAGATTCGTGGCTGATACGAGAAGACGTTGTTCTGTTTTGTGGGCGAGTTCGTCGCCTGGCGAAACGAAAATTACCGTGATTCCAAAGAAAAAAGTCACCGTGACTCCAAAGAAAAAAGTCACCGTGATTCCAACGAAAAAAGTCACCGTGATTCCAAAGAAGAAACCGGCTGATGAATCAGCCGGTTTCTTTTTGTCTAGCTAGTGCTTTGCGTCGTGATCTTCAATTGGCAACTCATGATTTGGAGAACAGCCAATGACGCGACGCTCTCGATTAGAAGTCGCCGCCAAATCCGCCGCCACCAAGCCCAGCACCCGCAGTTCCGATCAGGCTAAGAATGCCTTCCTGAACCTCAACTCGGGACATTGTGCCGTTCTCGATATATTCAGAGTAGATGCGAATCATTTGATTCCCTTCGTCATCTAATTGCTCGGCCATATCTTCCAGCATTGCTTGATCAGTCACTTTGCCCACTAACCGTAAGATTGGCGAGAGCTTGATGTTGATTTGCGATGGCAACTCAGCTTTGGTTGGTTTCTTTCCATCGATCATAGCTTTTACTTTATCGATTGGGCTGGCACCGAAACCACCATAAATTTTGTCTTTGCCAATTCCGACAACCAAAGTTGTTTTCTCGCCCAGAACCATTCGAGCTTCTTCCTCTGGGATGGAGCCACTGAATAGGTGCATCGTGTACCCTTTGTAGGTTGATGCATCTAATTCAACTTCAACTTCTGATGGGATTTTGTCACCACGCTCGGCGATCAATTTTTTTACAACCGCTTCAACTTTCTTTGCATCCGCGACGTGAGCAGCAAATACTGCATTTAGTCCATCGTCGTCGATCATCACAGCGGCACCGACATCAGCTTTGCCTGATTCCATCGTTGCAAGGGCAACGTCGATGACCTCACCAAGCAATTCCTCGACGAGGACTTGGTCTTCTTGGCTCAACTGCGAATCATCGCTGGAAAGCAATGTGCCCAAGCTGTCTTTAACGGTTGACAGTTGTGCTTTGAGGCTTTCAGCGTCTTCAGCCGAAATCTTTGAAGCTGCATTCATCGTCATCGCTGCGTTTTCAGCTTTTAGGAAAGCCCCGAAATCGGTGTCTGCACCTTTGCCCGCAACCATCTTCTTGGCAAGTTCACTCCCTTTTTTCGCGGTAAAGCTAAAGTCAAAGAAAAGTGCTTTGTCTTTTTTGCTGGGCGCAAATCCGAAGAAAACCTCATCGGTTTCCTGGATCATGTCAGCAATCTGGTCCAACGATTGCTCGTTCATTCGCTGCTGGAACTCTGCAGCGCCTTCAGGAAGATTTTGATTGGTTGCCTGAAAGGCTTCTTCCATCCACTCGATTGCTTGGCTGCGAAGAGCTGCAGGCACACGTTGGACATAGGCCTTGACGCCCATCATGTACTTGTCATCGATTCCCGCAACCAGTTTTGCTGGATCAGCCGGCAACTCGCCGAAGTTGTCCGCTGAGTCTGACATGAATGCCCAACCCCCTTTTTCACGAACAACGATTTCATCACCAGTTGGCGTGATCATGATGTAGTCATCACCATCTTCTTCGATCTCCATCTGTGCGTTTTCCTCGAGGACGTCCAAAAACGCGCCAAGGTCCGTCATGGGCATGAAGCCAACGAATGCTGGCACACCGTCATTGAACGTGAGGTATCCGCCCATAGGCTTTTCGGTGTCCAGTCCGTCAAGGAACTGACCAGCGCCCAACGTAATTAACGGAACCATTCCACCGAAACCGGCAGATTTCACCATATAACCAACAGAGCTGAGCACTTTGTCCGCGCTGTTAAGTTTGACAACAACCGCGGCGCGATCATTGATCGACTGTGCTGATGCAACTTGTGATTGCGAAAGCATCAATCCAAATGCGATAGCGGACATTACCGCCATTCGAAAGAACTTGGTCACTCTTTAACTCCTAAAAGAAATAAATATCTTAATGGTGCCGGGCAATTCCACTTGAATTCGTACTTCCGTCCGGCGAAAAGTAGTGGTTGGCTTAAAAACCTGTCAAACTATCTATCAATCTCTGCGGAAGAAATCTCTGCGGAAGAAATCTTCGAGATGTGGTTGCTTCCGTCAATGCCACATTTCGTATCAAGTCGATAAAAAGCAAATTTGGATGGCATAATCATTCCAAAAAAGCAATCGTTCCAAACTTACAGTAGGCCATCGAAACGTCCGTCCTGTTTAACACGTTCGCTCAAATCGCGATTTCAAGCACAATTTATCCAACTTGGTTGCGTGCCATCTTTTTGAAAAGCGATCCATCATTCCGACATACTTGGCCATTCCTCCGTACTTTACCCATGTATTTCCCGAAGGTTTCCAAGATCGGGAAAAAACTAATCCAGGGTCAGATGATTTTCAACGTTTCTACACGATTGTGGTAGCCGAGGATACCAAAGCAGCAAAGAAATGAGTCGTTTTTGGCTGTTTTTATTGACGATTAGCGAGCCGAAATTTCGTTTCAGGGCACCACTTTAATCCGAACAATGGTGTGGAGAATATTCGATGCATCACCGTATCAACAGCGGATTGATCTTCGAAAAGGGGATTCAGCCATGGCGCAGCGCGAAGGCAAGTTTGCAATTGGAAATGCAAATGGTTGCTTGAACTTATGAGTAAACTAGCGTCAAAAAATTCGTGTCAGTGTCGCAACACCAACGATGACGCTAAACGCAAATCAAGAAATTATCGTTCTCGGTAAGTGATCCGACCCTTGGTCAAATCATAGGGGGACAATTCCACTCGGACTTTGTCGCCAGGAACGATACGAATAAAGTTTTTGCGCATTCGACCAGCAACATGAGCCAACACCTCGTTGCCGGTTTCCAATTCCACGCGAAACCGCGTGTTCGCCAGAGCCTGAACCACAGTGCCCTCTACTTCAAAAGATCCATCGTCTTTCGCCATAAATTTCCTTGTAAAGTTAGAAAAAAATCAACAGATGTCCATCATAAGCCCACAGGCTTAATTCAGTCCATAGCTTCCAAGATGCTTTTGAACTCGTGTTCTAGGAATTCGGGCGATTCGATGCCGCACGAAATTCGCATTAAACCGGCTGAAATTCCAAGTTCTTGTGCACTTTTGTCCGACAATCCTCGATGGCTTGTCGATCGCGGATGGCTGATCGTCGTCGCAATTTCACCCAGCGAGGGGCAGAACGAAATTTTCTGTGAAACTTTGATGAAGAGATCGACATCCGACGCACCGTCCGAAAATTCGATGCTCAACATACTGCCGAATCGATCACCACCAAGGACTTGCTGAGCCATTTTGTGAGTTGGGTGTGACGCTAAACCGGGATAATAGACGTTTTTAATTCGAGGATGTTCTGAGAGGAGTGCTGAGAGATGTGCGGCATTTTCGTTTGCGCGCGTGACGCGTAGTTCGGCCGTAGCCAACCCTCTCGCTGCCAACCAGCAGTCGAATGGACTGGCCGTCATTCCCCATGAAGATAACGCATTTTTCGCTCGCTCGGCCAAATCCGCTTTTCCGCACAACAAACCCATCATCACGTCACCATGGCCATTCATCATTTTGGTCATCGATTCCATGACCAGATCAGCGCCCATTTCAAACGGGCGTGCGACCAACGGTGTGGCAAATGTATTATCAACCAACAATTTCGCATCGTGACTATGAGCTATATCGCTAATCGCTCTTAAGTCCGAGACATGAAGCAGCGGATTGGCAATCGTTTCGGTTACCAGCATTCGTGTTTTTGGCCGAATGGCTGCAACGACTTGATTCAATTCACACATATTGGTTTGACTGAATTCGAGACCCCATCTCGTAAGTTCCTCGCTGACCAATCGAGTTGTGCGTCCATAGAGCTGGTCGCTCAGCAAAACGTGGTCGCCAGACTTCAAATGTGAAACGATTGCCAATGACAACGCCGACATGCCCGTAGATGTAATGTGAGCAAACTTAACATCCAGTTCGTCACCACCGTGTAGTTCTCGACATTGTTCCGCCAAGGCAACAGCATTCGGGTGACCATCTCGTTGGTAAACAAAACCCTCGATTTCGCCAGTAAGCAAACCGCCCGCTTGATCAATCGAATCACACTGATAGACCGATGCCGGATAGATCGGCATTGCTGAAGCTGTTGAATTGACCTTTACTTCGGGAGGGTGCGTGCAAATTTCATCCGGGCTTTTCCGTTTCGTCATTATTTTATGGTGTTCGCTTCGATTAAAATTGTTGGTGAATCATCTTTTTGAAGTTGGTATTGTAACTTAACGACTGCCGCTCAGTCAGTTTCGTCATATGCCTGTGATTCGCAAACCAGACCAACAATTTTGCCCCGTTTGTCAACACTGATGGATTGTCGCCCGTCACCGGGAAATGTTGGAAAACGATTAACGCCCGCATGGTTTAACAATATTCGCGAGGTTGTAAACTGAGATTGTGACTCCGCCAAACCCATCGAATAAAGAATCGCCTTCCACAAACGCGATGCAAGCCCGGTCGAATGTGCCGCAATTGCCTAAACCCGACAAGCCGGAAACTCAGCCGACGGTTAACGGTGTAGGCACAGTTGAGCAGTTTACCAAACGGGAAAAACTGGCGATTTGGTGTTCAATCCCGCACGTCGCAATCGGTGTTGTTATGCTTCTGTCGTTTGTGGTGCGATGGATCGATATCGAAAGAGGGCTTTGGTTAGACGAGTTGCACACCAGCTGGGTTGTCGCCGACGGATTTAACGACGTTGGGCAGCGAGCAGTGGCCGGCAATCAGGCACCGCTTTATTTCTTTATCTGCAAAGCGTGCGTTTGGACGTTGGGGCACCATGAATGGACGCTGCGATTGACTTCATTGTTGGCTGGTATTTGTTTGCCCTTAATCGTCTGGCAAGTTTTGCGGCGACTCACGCGAAGTCAATTGATTCCACTGTCGGCGGCATTGCTTATCGCGATTGATCCCTACTTCATTCGGTACTCGCAGGAAGCCCGCCCCTATGCCTTACTTCAGCTTTTTGGACTGCTTCAGTTTGTGGCATTCGTGTGGCGATTCAAAAGCATGTGTCTACGATATGAATCCGCAGATTCAGAGAGGGACGTCGGTTTAGGAGATGGGGGGCCCCGCGATCTAAAGGGGATCTTTAATTTGGCGACGAAGAGCAACTACAGTTTTGTGATTTGGAGCATTGTCTGTTTTTATATTCACTACACCAGTGTGCTTCTGACTGCGTCTTGCTTCTTGTTTCTCCTGGCTTGGATTTTGTTTTCAGGAACGAAGGTAACCAGAAGGGTATTGTCTTCGTTTCTGGATTTCGCCTGGATTGGTCTTGGGATATTTCCAATGCTTGTTTTGTTGTTGGGGATCGCAAAACGCAAGTCAAATTGGGAATTGTTTGTCAACGATGACCAAGTTGACCCTTCGATCTGTTTTCAGCTGATAACGTATGTCTTGATCGGCGTCTTGATTTGGCTGATCGTCTCGGTCACGCGAAGGTTTTTTCAGCCAGAGTCGAATTCAATTTCAACGATACCTCGATCCACTCTTGTTTCCCCGCGAGTTTTTTATGGCTCAGCATTTTTGTTCGGATATTTCGGCCCAATTCTTTTGTCGTGGTTCGCTTTAAAGACTGATTTAGCGCCGCTGTATTTGTCACGGTACTTTCTCATTGGTTGGACCAATGCGATTTTGTTTCTGGGCATTTCTTTGATACAGCTGCGAAACAGTTTTTCAAGTTTGTGGAGCGGGGCTTTGGTGTCGCTCTGTTTGATCATGGTGTTTGCAAGTTCGTTTTGGCAAAACGACCTGATGTGGTCGATGATTCAGGAGAAAAAGCTCGCGATGCCGTTTGAATCGGCTTGGCGAGACGCGATCGGTTTTATGAACGAAAGTGTAGTCAGCGATGATGCACGAAAAAAACAGGATGATGAAAATCAAAAAGCGAACGGAGGTTCATTCGGCTCGTCCGATGCGTCCTCCATTGTCTACTTGTTTCCCAACCTCATCGAAGACCAGATGCTCCCGGAACGAAAATCCTCCCAGGTTACGGCAACTGAACTGGAAGACTACTGCTGTTTTCCATTTCGAGGTCTTTACCGACTTCGGATTGAGGAACAGGTGCCTAAACCGACATTGCTATCGCACCGATTCAACCATATCGATGCACGAGAAATGCGGGAAAAGGGAAATGTTTGGATCGTCATCCGGGGAAATTCAATGATCGTGGCGGATATTTTAACCGAATTTTCCGCACTCCAATCGAAGGAAAATATTCTCATTGTGCCCATTGAAAAACGGGAGTTTTCGATACGAGGTGCACCAGGGAACTTTATATTTGTCGCAAACTTTCATGTTGCAAAACAGCAAAAGATCGTTGATTGAATTGATGTTCGCGGAATCTGCGATATCAACGATACTTTGGGTTGGAAACCAAAGCCTTAACGTACTTTTGAATCAATGACGAAAAAGCGAATTTTCTTCTCCGTAGGTGAACCGAGCGGGGACCTGCATGCCAGCAATCTGATCCTTGATTTGAAAAAGCAATTCAATCAGCGGAATTTGAAGGGCCAAGAGATCGGCGACCATTCTCCCGCGATCGAGTTTACTGGATTTGGTGGCCCGAAAATGTCCGCCGTCGGCTGCGAATTGCTGGAAGACCTGACACAACATGCCGTCATGTTTTTGTCAGGAGTGATTTCGAAATATGCAAAGTTCCGTCGGTTGCTTAAGGACGCGGAAAAAGTCTTTCGAAGTGAATCGATCGACTTGGTCGTGTTAATCGACTATTCCGGATTCAATTGGCACGTTGCAAAAGCGGCAAAAAAGAATGGAATTCCAGTTGTCTTCTACGGCATACCGCAAATGTGGGCATGGGCTCCTTGGCGAGTTCGAAAAATGCGGCGGAATGTTGATCTGGGCATTTGTAAATTGCCGTTTGAAAAACAATGGTTGGAAGACCGTAATTGTGAAGCTGAATACGTTGGGCATCCCTTTTTTGACGAAATGGATCGACAAATCATCGATCACAAATATGTTGCAAAGTTTCGCGTTGAAAACTTAGTGACAGAACAGCATTTGATTGCGGAAAACGTCTCGGAATTGAAAAACGTCGCGCCGCAAAAGGACTTGGTGACGATTTTGCCCGGTTCACGCATTCAAGAGATCAAGAATTGCTTGCCCATCTTCCTTCGGGCGGCAGAAAGCATCAAAAAGCAGCGTCCTCAAACCGAGTTCGTGGTTTCTTGTCTAAACGAAGATCAGAAAAAGTTAGCGATTGAAATTCAAGCCAACGAAAATGTTGGTATGGAATTCCAAATCGAAGGGGGCAAAACGCCGGAGTTGGTGCATTTGGCGAAATGCTGTATCGCTTGCTCCGGTTCGGTTTCACTTGAACTGATGCATCGGGAAAAACCAACCGTTATCTATTATCGATTGTCAAAGCTGTTTTTTGCCATGCAGAAACTGTTTTTGCGTATCAAGTACATCACGTTGGTGAATCTGTTGTGGTCGAAATCAATCAAACGAAATGGAATGGCCGTTTATGATCCGGATTCACCAAATGCGGAGCAATTGCCGTTTCCAGAGTATCTAACGACCGTTGACAAATCCAAGGAAATAGCCGATCAGATCGTTAAGCTGTTGAATGATCCAGTCGTCTTCCAAGAACGCACCTCGATGTTGCGAACTCTTAAGCAGCGTTATGGTGCCGCAGGCGCCTCGCAAAGAGCCGCAGCAGTGATTGGCGACCGGTTTCTGCAAACTGGAGGCAGGGCTGCAGTAGCGACTGATAAGAGTGATGGTCGCCCAGTGTCCCCAGAAGGGAAGCCATCAGAATATGTGTCTGACGTCGCTTGAAAATCACCGAGTTGCACCGAATCAAGTTAAGATTCTAATCATGGAACAGCCTCAATTGCCGCAAACTTCTCTATTGTGAAATTGCAACATGTTATTAAGCGAGCCGCCGCCTACTCCCCTCGATTTTGAATTCGATATTTTCCGAATACCGGTCCGTGTTAGCGGTTTGTTCTGGATTTTACCGATTTACTTTGGCCTTCAGGATCAGCATTTAATTTATGCCATCGTTTGGGCATTGGTCATGTTCATCGCCATCCTTGTTCACGAGCTGGGCCACGCGATGGTTATGCGTCGATACGGTATTTCCCCAAGAATCGAATTGATCATGATGGGGGGATTTGCGACAGAAAATCATCGAGATGTCTGGCGAAGTTCAGGTGGTTTGGGCTCGCTTTCTGGACTCCCGAAAATATTGGTCTCGGCAGCAGGTCCAGCGGCTGGATTCTGCCTGGCGGCAATTGTCATTGGATTGGTGGTCCTGATGGGCGGTTGGATTGAATTTCAATTCGCCTACGGATTTTTTCCGTATTGGTCTGTTGAATTGGAGAAGGGCGTGCGTTTCGGTCGCGAGTTTCCGGCGATGGCTGACATGCCAACCAATACAGACATGATTTATCAGCTGATTTCCGCCTCGTTGTTTGTCAATATCTATTGGGGAATCATGAATCTGATGCCAGTTGATCCACTGGACGGCGGGAGCATTGCTCGAGAGATCATGATGAAGTCGGATCCTGTCTCTGGTTTGAAGAATTCGCTTTGGTTGGGAGTGTTCGTTGGTGGCGGGATCGCCGTATTGGGTGTGTTTGTGCTCAAAGCGTTCTTTCTTGCGATCATGTTTGCTTATTTTGCGTTTCAAAGCTGGCAAAAAATCCAAAGGATGGATGGAAAAGGTTTTGGTGGTGGAAGGTGGTGATGAATTGCGTCTTCTGGTGCGTGCCGATTGATTGTGAAGCACTCGCGCAGATGCGTTTTTCATGCAAACCAAACGGGCTGAAGGACGTGAAGGTTTGGGCCAGAATCATAAAACCGCGGTGTTAGATGCAAAAAAAAAGAAAAAAATCAAATTTTTTTTTCGTGCCGAATTGCCTTTTTGTCAGATGTTTTCTCTGAGTTTTGGCTTGCTATAAACGCATGAAGTTATCGTCCGGAAAACTCAAAAAATCATTATGCATTTAATTGCTATAGTTTTGCGTGTTCAAATCATGGTGTTTTCGTTACTTGCGGAATGCAATGCAAAGCGATCTTGCAAATGATCATTTTTTCTTCGTTTGATCGGCAATCAGTTCTCTAGGAGCGAGGCGTGTTTTGTTCCAACGCCGAGCATGTGACGAGAAAGCCCCGTAAAAACGGAGGTTCCTGTTGTTTTGCCTCTATTGTATCGATGATCTAATCGACAACTCAACCTGATTTGAGGGGCCTTGATTTCCGTTCTTTCCGGTTGTTTTATCGCATTCAAAAGGCTGTTTCAAAAGCGGAAACAAACGGTGGCTCTACAAATTGTTGATCGCGTCGTAAAAAGTTTGATGGCAATGAGTTGTTATGGCAAGGTGCCGTTTACAGAAAAAATAATTATTTGGCGGGCATTTTGGCCATTCAGAGACGCATACGGCTCTGCATTTTTTGAAAGAATTTGTGGAAAAGATGTTGAAAAATATAGCAACTTTCGTACAAATTGACCCATGGAAGTTTCCATGCTACTTCGTTCTTACCTTTCTGCAGTTAGGTAGAACCTCGCTCGACGTTGAGGAGGTAGCAGTTCATCGTTTTTAGTGAAGCGGGTTTTTGGAAACGTTTTCAAAGAAACGGACTTCACATTCGACTTATACGGAGGACACACCGTGGCCAAAAAGAAAACTGCAAAGAAGGCAGTAGCAAAAAAAGCTCCTGCA
>CAJQQR010000190.1 GCA_905480545.1 uncultured Pirellulaceae bacterium | reverse complement strand
GAGATCAATGCGACGCTGGCGTCGTTGACTTATACCGGTAACACCGATGTGATCGGTGTTAACGCGGACACATTGACGATTACGACCAACGACCTGGGAAATACTGGGCTTGGCGGCGCCTTGCAGGATGTCGAGACGGTTCAAATCGATATCACGGCCGTGAATGACGCACCTGTAGTTGTTGGCCCAGGATTGGCTTACACGGTCAACGAACAAGCGAATCTTTCGATTGAGGGTACAGGCTTCAGCGTGAGTGACGCGGATGCATCTAGTGGAACCATGACGGCCACGATTACGGTGGGCGAAGGCTGGATTACAGTTGTGTCAGGAAATTCGGGTGCGACGATCAGCAGTGGCAATGGAACTGGAACAGTGGTTTTAACGGGAACGCTTTCGGAAATCGATAGCTTGCTGACTGGAGCTGGAACGGGCACGATTAGTTACAACAACGGCAGTGACTCGCCATCGTCTTCCACGACGATAACCGTGATTGTCAACGACGGCGGCAACACGGGTGCTGATCCAGGCCTGACAGGGGATGGATGGAGCGAAGAAGGCTATGCCAGTCAGACGATCAACATTACCGCATTGAACGATGATCCGACAAATGGCGGAAGTCTCGCGAGCGATGTGACGATTCTGGAAGACGTGGCGACAGATCTCGATTTGAGTTTGGTCGATATTTTGGATGTCGATGCAGCGGCTAGTTCGATGACCGTTACGCTTTCTGTCAGTAGTGGCGTGCTCGATGCGGTGACTGGTTCAGGAGTCACGATCACCGGCAGCGGAAGCAATGTCGTGACACTGGACGGAACGATCGGTGATTTGAACAACTACCTCAACACAACGACCAATATTCAATACACGGGCGCGTTAAATGTCAACGGTGATGACGCTGATGTGCTCACGTTTACGGTCAATGACAATGGAAACACCGGAGCAGGTGGCGGGACGCCGATCAATTTTGGCACCATGAACATTGACCTGACGGCCGTCAACGATGATCCCGTCAACATTGGTGGGCTTTTGCCATCAACGGTGACGCTCGTCGAGGATGTAGCAGCGGACCTCGATTTGTCCGCGATGGTGATTGACGATGTGGATGTGCTTGCCGGTAGTTTGACGATCACGATGATGACCACATCAGGTGCGGTGCTTTCCACCTCAGGTGGATCTGGGATTAATTTTAGCGGCAGCGGAACCTCTGCGTTGAACGTATGGGGAACGATCGCCGAATTAAACTCATTTATTGCCGATAGCACCAGCGTTCAACTACAAGGGGCGACTGGTGCGTATGGTTTGAATGCGGATCAAGTCACTGTTGCGCTAAGCGACAACGGTAATACCGGATTGGGTGGTGGGGGTGCAATCGCCATGGGTGTGATCAATGTCGATATCAGTCCAGTGAATGACGCCGCGGTGTTGAGTAACCTGGAAGCCACTCCTGTGAATTATACGGAGAACGATGGTCCCGTTTTTCTCACCAACTTGATTACGCTTTATGATGTCGACGACACCGATTTGGAATCAGCGACCGTTCAGATCATCGGAAACTACGTCAACGGCGAAGACGTTTTAGCGTTTGTGGATACGGTTAATATCAGTGGAACCTTTGATGCGTGGAGCGGTAGATTGACGCTGAGCGGGACCGATACGATCGCCAATTATCAAGCTGCCATTCGTTCTGTGACTTATGAAAACAATAGCGATGAGCCAAGTAATGCAACTCGAACGGTTGAATGGATCATCAATGATGGAGATGACGACTCGGTGCCAGTGACTCGAGAAATTGCAATCACAGCGGTCAATGATGCGTCGGTGTTGGGCGGAATGGAAGCATCGGTATTGAGCTACACGGAGAACGATGGACCGGTGAATGTTTCATCAACGATTTGGGTCAGTGACTCTGACGATGCGAATATCGAATCAGCGCAGATTGTGATCAGCGGGAACTACGTCATCGGTGAAGATGTGCTCGACTTTGCCGACACTGCGAATATTATGGCTTGGTTTGATTCGCTGACAGGAACCTTAACGCTAACAGGCAGCGATACGCTTGCCAATTATGAAGCGGCGCTACAAAGCGTGACGTATGAGAACCTGAGTGAAAACCCATCAACATTGACTCGCACAGTATCCTTTACGGTCAATGATGGCGATGTGGATTCAAATATCGCGACCCGAAATATCGGAGTTACGCCGGTCAATGACGCCCCGATCGCCAATCCAGATGGTCCGATCGTTGGCAATGAAGCCAGCAGTTTCACTCTGACGCTGACCAGCAACGACACCGATTTCGAGAACGATTGGCTGACCATTACGGCAATTAATGGCAACGCGATTGTTGCAGGCGGAGCGAGTTTGTCTATCACCGGCGGCATGATTAGCCTTGCGACAGATGGCTTAACATTAACATTCACTCCGGTCACCAATGCCTATGGCGACGCAGACTTTACCTACACCATTACCGATGGGAATGGATTGTTTGGCACCGCGACGGTCGACCTTGACTTGGTCGACACCCGTGCCCCCGAGATGCCGACCGTCACGCTATTGGAAGACGCCAATGACGATGGCTTCATCAACATCGCTGAACAAATTGGTGATTTGGATCTGCTGGTCACGCTTCCCGTCGGTGCACTTGAAGGGGAATCGCTGAGTATCAACGGCGTTGGGCAGGTTTTAACCGCAACGGATATCTCAAACGGTTTTGTGGTCTCGACACTGCCTGCACCTGCGCACAACGACACGGTTTCTGTTTCGGTCTATTTGTTTGATCCTGCAGGAAATGTCAGCGCGACTAACGTCGACGTTGCCTATGTTGACTTAGAAGCACCGTCTACGGTCGGAGCACTTGACTTAATTGCCTCCAGCGACGAAGGGCTCTCTGATAGCGACAATTTCACCAGCGATATCACCCCAACATTTCGCTTGCCTGCAGGCACAGGTGAACCGGGTGCCTTGGTTCGGGTATTCGCCGATGGTGTCGAAGTGGGAACCGATTATGTCAATCCTGATGGAAGCGTTGATATAACGGCGACAATAACTAGCTTTCAAGTCTTTAAACTCACCTATACGTTCACCGACACAGCCGGGAACGAAAGCGCGCCGTCGATGGGACTCTTTGTCCAGTTCTTTGACGGTGCATTGCCGTACGCTCCACCGACAGACCCCGACAGTCTTGGCGTCGAAGATGTCGAGCCCCCTATCGATCCGCTTGCTGGATTGCCCAATCCATGGCTCACCGATACCGATGTTGAAGAAGAAGAAAAGGAGAAAATCCCGTTTTTGCCAAGCACTTTTCAGACAGCGTTGTTCGAATTCGAAGATACGCAAACCGAAGGGATTACAACATTTGAAAATCGATCAACAGACTTGAATATGCGACCGTTGAATCAAGCCGAACGGGACTTGAACGACATCGCAATTATCAGTTATTCAGGGGACCTCAATTATCGTGTAGCCAAAACGACACTAACGGACGAGCCATCGTATACCTATCAGCTAGACTCGCTCGTGAAGCAGATTGGTGCTTTGGGTGACGAACTGAGAGAGGAATTGTCCGATATTAATTTATTGGCTGGAACTGCCAAGGCAGGGGCAACTGTCGTCATTGCAGGCTATGCCGTCTGGGTCGTTCGAGCCGCTTGGATTGCAGGTTGGGTTGCAACATCGATCCCGACATTCGCTCGATTTGATCCGCTGGCGTTATTGGACAATCGTCCCAATGCTGAGGAATCACTCGCACAAATCGCAAAAGGAAAGAAGAGTTGAGCGAGCGGTAATTTGCGAACCAAATGTAGTTAACGAAGTTTACGGATTGATTCCTTGAACGGATGTTTACGGCGACTACTTCGTCGCAACTTTCAAAATCGCGTCGTATTCTTTTTGGGAAACGGGTTGTACGGACAGTCGAGAACCCTTTTGCAGTAAAACCATGTCTTTAAGCGGTTTCATTTCTTTCAAATCGGGGAGCCCAAGTGGTTCTCTGAAGATTTCCACCAGTTTTATATCGACCATGAACCAACGTGGATTCTCCTCAGTAGACTTTGGATCATAGTGTTTGTCATTCTTGTCCCACGCGGTAAAGTCCGGATAACTTTCTTTCACAATGACAGCTCGTCCGACGATAGCGGGTGGCTTCGCATTTGAATGATAGAGTAAGACCTCGTCATCTTTCTTCATGTCATCCCGCATGAAATTTCGAGCTTGGTAATTTCGCACACCATCCCAATGGGTCGTTTTCTTTTTCTCTTTGGCAAGATCATCGATTGAATAAGCGTTAGGTTCAGTTTTTAGCAACCAGAATTTTGGCATGATGTATTCACGAAATAGAGAAGATGCAAGCGACGTCCATTTTTCCATAGACGCGAATTCCCGCAAAGAGTGAGGTGACGCAAAACCATGGAAAAAGTTATTTCACCGAAACGATGCGGGCATCCATCCAATTGACTCGATCGCCAACCGTCCCATGATTCGCATTTTGAGTGACCAGTCCGATTGCACGATAACTTGACACGTCAATCGTCATCTCTTTGGCTTTTCCGCCGGCAGAAACCGTAAACGATTCCAAATAAGGCACCCACTGACTCTCCTTGTTTAGCAGCACAACTCGGCAAAGGGCCTCGCCGAATTTGCTTGCCGAGGGATCAATCCCTACAGAACAGCGAAAGGTTTTGTCATTTTTTCGAATCAAGTAAATGACCTGCGACTCGGCATGCGTCCCAATGCCTTTAGTCGTTTTCAAGTTACCAACGATCAAACGGCCACCGATCACCGATCGGTTGAACCGCGTTTTCCAATTTAGTTCTGTCTTGCTGTCGACAATACGAAACGGTTTTTCATCACTGAGAAAGCGAATTGATTTCGATGACGGACGAAAGTAACAGACTCGTGACCAAAACGATTTGCCGCGAATCATTGCGTCTGCCTTCAGCTCAAAACGACTCGTCAACGCTAACGAAACAGAATCGGCAGTCACATTTGACGACTCATAAATGAGTAACGTTCCGTCGGATAGTCCTAGTTCAAATGGATCCAAATCTGGATCCTTGACGACGTTCTCTTTCCCCGAAACCGCAGTGAACGTTATCGATCGCGTTTTTCCAATCGCCACGGTTGTTGATTGCCCGTTTATTTCAAAAAAGATTCCACCACTACTTTTTGTCTGTTCGATAGAATTCGATTGATCAAGTCGCCCTTGCACCGTGTCATTATTGTCCAACCGCAATTGAACCTTGGAATGAGTTGATTTGAGTATTCCATCGATTTCGATTTGACGTTGCACCACGGTCGATAGTGGCTGGAAGACAATGCCTTTTACCAAATGAGTTGGAATAAATTTGTTATTCCAAACACGTGATTCGATTTGGATTTTTTCGAGCCCTACCGATTTCACGATCGCGACTAAAACCGATCCATTTCGAAAAACGATTTGATCAAATTCTGGTTGGTCTGTTGGATTACCAAGAGATAAAATTTCCTCCAATGGCACCTCGGTTGGTTTCGAGTCACGCTGCGAAACGATTACTCGATCCGAACGCAGGCCAATCAGTCTGGCTTGTGTTGTCGTTCCGTTTTGTAAACGTAACGGCATTTTATCATCGCCAGTGGTGGTAGTGAATTCAACACCGAGCCAAGCGAAGAAGATAACGAAAAAACAAAAACGATCGAGCAACATTTATCTTTGAAAAATGGGTAGCGTATTGTTTGGCATTTGTAAAATAATACAGGCCATTGCGGTCCCATACTCAGGCGACACTTGGTCTTTCCAGGCCCCAGACTTCTGGTCTTGTGACTTGATCAACTCGTCGCGAATCGCTGGATACCAATTGGACCAAAACACGCCGCCCGCCTGCCACATTGCTTGGACGGCATAGTAGTGGCCATAAAAATAGTGTGACTCATCCAGTTTGATATTTGGGCGATTTTTCGAAATATAGGCGAGTCCTTGGTCAATCTCTTTCCCTTTGTAGATCCCTGCACTGAACAACGCCACAATTCCGGCAGCAGTTCTCGGAAATGCACTGATCGGACTTCCCGCTGTTAACTGGTACCGAAATCCGCCATCGCGATTCTGACTTTTTTTTACGTAGTCAATGCATTTTTCGATTGTTTTGTTGGGGACGTAGACACCGGCATTTTTAGCCGCTCTCAATGCCATGACCTGACAAATCGTAACTGAAATATCGGCTTCGTTTCGTTCCGGCTGATAACGCCAACCGCCGTCTTTATTTTGCGTGTCGACAATCAATTTTGTTGCCTTGGCGAGCTGTTTGCGAAGGTTAGACTTTGGGTAGGCACCGTACGCTTCTGCCAAAAATAAGGTTGCAAAGCCATGCCCATACATCGGTCCATGGGTCTTCGCATTTGAGTTGGTGATGAATCCGTTCTCTTGGCAGTGAGACAACACAAAGGTCGTGATCTTGCGAAGTTGCGAGCCGTATTTGCCTTTCCCCGGTAAGCTTCCTTCAGCCAGAAACGCGATTCCGACTAAACTGACGACACCGACGTTTTCTGCCTGCGCACCGTCACCGATGGATCCGTTTTCATTTTGACGTTCGGCGAGATACGCTAGCCCGGTATCGATTGCTAATTGCGATTCTTTCGTAATGATCGGCGATTCGTTCGAAAAAAGTTCGGTTTGGAGTATGCACAAACCGGCTGCGAGAATAGTTCCCCGCACAAAGTAATTTAGGGTGGGGTAATCAGACCAATGACAATCGCGATTATTCATTCGATGCATTTTCTTTTGCCAGTCGCTTGAAATAGTTCTGGATCAACTCTCTATACTTGGGGAGATATTTAGGTGAGCGAATATTCAAATCGTTTTCCTTCAAATGTTCAGGCAAATGTCCCCAGATTTTTTCAAGGCGTTGTTCGAGTTCCTTTTCCCGTTGCGTACTGTTGAAGTTCCCATTTTGGTCATTTGGCTTTTCTTTTTCCGAGTTGGTCTGCGAAGTTGTCGCGGCGTTTTGGCCCTTTTTGTCGTCCTTGGAATTGTTTTTTTTGCCAGGTTTTTGCGACTTCTTTTTTTGATCGGTGATAAACAACTTGAGATCTTCGATGATTTCGTTTTGAAGGTTTTTGTTTTTTGTCGACAATTTCTGCTGAATCAATAGCTCTTGAACCTCAAGCATTTTATCCCGAACTTTCTGAAGTCGGCTTTTGGGTTCATCTGATTTTTCCCCAATGTCTTCACCCTGTTTGTTCAGCGGGCTCAACGTTTCAATGCGAGTATCCTGTTGGACAAACGAACATTCTGAAGATTCGTTTTCCCGAAATAAGTCACCTGAAGCTTTGTTATGTTTTTGATCGCTCTTCGATAAATCGATTTTCGGAACCTCAATTTTTGGAATGTCATTTTCCGGGATGCCAATGTTGGGGATTTCACTAATCGGCGGGATTTCAGGAACCGTTTTGCTCGGATCAGATGATGACGACTCGGGGCCCAGGTATTGGTTGATGGTCCTGATCAGTTCGCCCTGTTTTTCGGAGAGCTTAAGAGAAAGGTTTCTGATTTTTTTAGCATCACGACCACCCTTGGAATTCGCCTTCAGCTGATTGATCGTTTCGGTTTCAACCAAAATTTCCTCTTGCAGCAGCCGTAACAATTGGACCTCAAACTCAGAAATCGCAATTCCCGGATTGGGCGGTGTATTCTGCTGTTGGTTGGAGTTCTGTTCCGGTTCGTCGTCGGTTGGTGGCTCGCTTTCGATTTTTGAACTGGCAAGCTGTTGCAGTCGGGTAATCAGATTCAGAACTGATGTGCTCGCGTCGGTCAAAAGACTCGCTTTTAGTTCTTCTACAATCGCCGCAGAGATTGTCGACAACGTGGCCAATTGGTTCTGCAAAACAAAAAAGTCCGCATCCGGGCCTAGCAATGTTTCAAATTGCCTGCCCAACGATTCTTGAGTCGTAATGATCTTGCTGAGGATTTTAATCCGGTTCTCGGTGTTTGAATCGTCGGGACTGATTCGATCAAGCTGTTCGGCAATCCCGATTTCGATTTCAAGCCAACTCTGAAACGTTTGTTGGAATTTTCGGAATTGTTCGTTGCGTTCATTCCGATCCGCTGCGTCCGATTTTGCATCCAGTTCCTCACCAATTGTTTCCAAGTTTTGGCTTGCCTTGTCCAGCTTTTGTTTTGCTGTTTGAACGTCATCGTTTTGCAGATCCGATTTAGCGTCTCTCAATAGTTCGCTTGTTTGCTGCAGCGATTGATTGGCAGCCTCGGACAATTGTTGGCCGTATTTTTCTTGAAAAGCTTTCGTGTTGGTTCTTTGGCTCTCGATTGCATCAAGAAGCATCGCTTTTTCTGCATCGGATAGCTTTGACCAATGGGATAGCTGTTTCGCAATTCCATCCTGATTGGACTGCAATGACGATAGTTGCGATTTTGATTCGCCAATTTGTTCTTTTGTCAGTCCATTCTCTGAGAGGGGCTTTGGGGCTTGGTTGAGAAGGTGATCGAGCACCTCAATGATGGCTTGGATTTCAGATAGGGCCAGACCGGTTTGGCTATTTTTAAGCCGTTTGGCCGCTGAATTTCCGATGATTTCTACCGACTTCACTTTCTCGTGGAGGTTCAGAATTGTGGTCGAATTATACGAATCGGCATCTTTTTTAGCGGACCAGGCAATCTCAGTGAACCGCTTGTTGATCGCAATTTGTTCATTGAGAATTCGGTCAATCAGCACTTTGTTTTCACCGAAAGTGCTCTCTTGATTCTCGTTGATTAAATTGGAGCGAAGCATTATCGCTTGAATTGTTTGTAGCTCCTTGACGATTGTTCGCTCACGATTGTTCAGGGTCGTAATATCTTCCAAGTAGCCTTGGCGTTTTTGCTCCTCACCGATTTTTCCAACAAGCGACTGAAGGATATCAGCAGTTTCTGTTTGTTTCGTGGATGCGGAATTTAGTTTCGATAAGCGGGCGTTTGGGTCGGTTGTAGCAACCGAATCCATCAAGAGTTCTTTCGAATCATCCAGCCTTTGTCTTAACGAGATCATTTTGACTACCAGTTCATCTAGTTCGTTCCCGGATTCAAGGTCATTGTTTTGTTGGTTGAAACGATTCGAAAGCTCGAGCACACCCGAACTGCCGTATAAAATATCGTTCACGATTTGCTGTTGTGTGATTGCTCTTCCCAATCGACTCGCAATGGAAATTGATTCTTTTCTTTTAATTTCTTCAATCGATAGTTGGACGAGAGTTAAGGATTCGTTTTGAGCAATCAGGGATTCTGAAATTAGTTCGAAAATTTGTTTCTTGTTTCTTATTTCGAGGTTTTTGATCTGTTGGTCGGTTCCGATCCTTGACGTGATCGCAGATGACTCCGTCACACTTCCATTTGCGTCAACGACTTTCACATGCATTGAGAATTCGGATTTTTCCGCAAGTTCAGGAAATGAACTCAAGCGAATGGTTTCACTAATATTCAGCTCGATTCTGTCATTGCGATCTGCCGTTCTCGCGACATGAGGCGGGACCGTCATCGGATTCACTAGGACACGTTTTCCGCCCACGGTTAAAACGTATTCGATGGCAACGATCTTCATGTCATCGCTCGCGACGATTTCAAAGTCAATTTGGTCAGCGGTCGAGTAAAGTTCTCGTGGCGATTCGATTTTTAATTTAGCGAAAGGCGGTTCGTCTTTTCGAACCGGGATTCGAAAGACTTGTTTTTTGCCGCCCGCGATACCTTCCTTGTCCACCAGTTCGATACGGAAGTCCATGGAATCGGTCATCTTCATTTGGCCGGTCGCTGGAAAAATAAATTGCGATCCCGATCGTTTTGCTGAAACTCGTGTGTCATTTTTAGTGAATACAACCGTTGCGTTTTCAAATGCTTTTTCTGATGTTCCCCGGATTGAAATCTCCGAGCCTAACCAAACCTTCTGAAACATTGCCGTTTCACCCGACGGTAAGCCACTATATTTCGGCGGAGAGACCGTTATCGAAATGTCAGAGACTTCCGGTGGTTGAACCACAGTAATTGACATCCAATCGGTTACTCCATCTCCGCCCATTGCGCGAATCTTAAACGACGTGTTGGCGTTTGCGATCCGATACTTCATCGCTTGGTCAACTTTCCGCATCTCTCGCTTTCGAATCGATGAACCGTCATCGATTTGCAAGAAGACGCGAGCTGGTAAATGTGAGTTTTGGTCCGTGACAACCAACTCAAGAAGCTCTCCGGCGGCAATCTTTTGCGGATGCTGCTCGAATTGCAGTTGGTTGAACGACGGCCATTCTTTGGTAACCAATGGTTGAAAGAAACGCTGGGCGGCAAAGAGAGACTCATTCGGCTTTACGGCGAACAGCCCGATCACCAGAACAAGGATAGCAAAAAGCATTGCGATCGCCCGCTTGGGCGAATTGGTGCATAGAAGCGTTGGCAGTTGTCTTTCCTGCAAATCCAACTGGGCAGCCTTGACAATTTGATTTCTCAAACTTGGTGAACCGTTCGATGTGGGCTCCATCAGAAACCCCGTCGCCAAGCTTAAACGGTTCCCGAACTTTGGTTCAAGGATTTCAATTTGCTTCGCGATTTCCACATGTTTACGCTTGAAGAACAAAATCGGCCAAAGCAATTTTATCGCTGCGAATCCAGCAATGGCGATAGCCAAATAGAGCAGGAACGCACGGGTGAGATGGCTTTCGAATCGAAAGAAGTAATCAAGAACGCACGCGACGAAAATCGATGCCAACGCAACAAAGGCAAATAGAGAAATAGAAAACACCCTTAGCCAATTGGCTTCCGCCCGGCGAATATCAGACAATTTCTGAATGATTGGGTGTTGGTCGTTCATGCGGCGAAAATTGGGGGATCCTTTTGAATGGTGCCTCCATTTTACGGGCGATAAGCGCTTTTGTCTGCGTTGTTGTTCTAGCCTTAAGTATCCCTAAAATGGCTTTTCCACATGGTCCATCGCAATTTGAGCGACGCGGAACGGATGCAATGTCACTTTTTTGTCGTTGTGGGTCCGCCAAATGAGTCTAAGAGGGTACAGAGCTTAGAAGAAGACTTGACGGACGATAATCAAAAGCAAAAGGGAAAGTCCGCTGAATACCAATTTTTTGTAGGTTCGCGGCGATTCTCGCATCAGTGACAAGCTTTCCTGGGCATATTTGGAAAGTGAATCTGCCGATCCTGGCGCTATTTCGCATCCAACGAAGATCCCATCGTCAACGGGATTATGTCTGATGGTTTTTCCCGTCAGAAAAAGATGTTCTGAAGTTCCCTTGTCGATTTCTATTCGAATTCGTTTGCCAACATCGCAATCTTTAGGCACAACAATACCGATTCCATTCGAGGAGATGTTTTGGATTTGAACCACGAAATCGTCTTGTGACATTTCCCAACGCGCCGTCGCCTCTTTCTCGATTCGAATCCGTGGAGAAATACGCCGATCTAACATTCCAGAATCCGAAATTTCGTCGATGTAATCGGCTGGCAATGAATCTCTCAACAGGCAGCCTGCGGCCCACACCGCGGATTCCTTCTTGCTTTTACCAACTGGCTGGACCCACCGAACTTGCGCTGGAATTTCGATTGGCTTTTCGCTTGAAGCACGCCGGATAGAAAGCAAGATCTTTTCTTCAAACTCAAATGCAGTCGCTGATTCTACCTTCACACCGGTTAACGAAATGTCGACGATTTCCGCGGCGACAATTTCGTTATTGTCTGTGCAATCCGAACCGCAGCCATTTCGAAAAATCTGCACATCGATTCTTTGATCGCCTGAAATTTCATGGCGTTTCGCTTTTCGACGTGACTGCGACATGCTTTGGAACCCAAAAATCGACATTTACTTATAGCTCAAGTATAGGTTAAGTTTTGGGTGCAAGTTTGGTTGATAATTTCTTGCGTTGGTGCTTTCTTATTTGCAATTTCTCGGCGGAATGAGTTGGATGCCAAGTAAATAATCATTGAGCAACGCGATGAGAACTGTCAGTGATTTTGTGAAATGATCACAGGCCCAGACGTTCCATCCATCTCCCTTTGCGGGGCTTTTTTGAAGAATTACCTGCATCGTTTGACGATGCCGCCTCACTTGCTTTGTTTTCCAGTTCCCGCAAACTGGATTCGAATGCAGCTCGGTCACGTGAGAGTCTTGATCGTTCCTGTGAGAGTTCAATTTCGGCTTTGCCGATCTTCTCCCGCCAGTGTTGTTCAAGCTCTGCCAAGCGGTGTCGTTCTTTCGCAATCACCTCGTCGCGATCAAGGATTTTTTTGTGTTGATTTTGTTCTTCTGCGGTGATTGTGTCTCCGTCTACTCCTTCTTGCTGACTTTTCAACAATGTTTCAAGCTGAGCAATTTTCTGATCCTTTTGTGTTAGTGAATCTTCCGCCTTTTTTAATCGCTGGAGCAACTCGCGAGGGTTCTCCAGCGTCGGCTCGATGTCGTCTTCCAAACTGGCCAGCAATCGTTTTTTTTGCTCTTCCCAAGTCGTTTCCGCCTCGGCAGCATCGATATCCGCTGTTTTCAGCCGCGTGATTTCGCTGCGAGCATCTTGAAGTTGTTCAAGCGTCATTTCCAGCTGACGTCGTGTATCCAGCAGCTCGCCACGCTGAGACGCTTGCTGATCAAATTCACCATTTTCGGAACTTGAAGATGTTTGGCCACGAAGTGCTCGGTTTTCCCAGAATAGAACGTGGTTTTCAGCCTCAGAGTTTGCGAGCATCGCCTGAAGCTCGGTGAGACGTTTTTCCATTTCTGTGATGGAGCAAATGTTGTCGTTAGATTCGCTACCGTCTGAATATCCAACTGTAATGATTGTCCCATGCGATGGATTTTCGAGGTGTTCCGATTCACTCGTCCCGGTTTGTTGAACCAACGTTCCGATTCGTTTCACGTCGAGCGATTTGGCCTGGTTTTGAAGCTGTGCTTTCAGGGATTCAAGCTGAGTTTTTTCAAGTTGAAGTTGTGCACGCTCGCCTCTAAATCTCAAAGCCAGCGACTTCGTTTGGGCACGAAGTTTTTCTTCCTTTCTTGCCAAGGCAATTTGCAACGCTGTTTGCTGATCCGGTATCGAGTCGCTCATCTCGTCTTTAGAGGAGGAGTCTTCAATCCTGGCTGCGTGCGGGCTTTGTTCGAAATGGCGTTGTTGCTTCCCCGCTTTTCGAAGTTGACGCCAGTATTTCGACTGAACGCCTTCCAGCAGTTGCGTTTGTTCAGTAATCGACTCTGCCAAAAATAGGAGCTGGTTGATGCGGTCGTCTAGCTGCTGTATCGACAAGGAACTCACGGTGATTTCCGGTGGTGGGAAAGTTGATGTAATATTCATATGCTGTGAAAATGCACTGATTTTGCGTTGAGTGAAGGTACGTCCCATTTTCGGAATAGTCAAAAAATCATCCAAACTTATATCGAAAATAATTTGCCAGTCGTAATATGCGCGACCGGAAATTGATGTTTGGTAAGGCATATCAACAGCCCGCGAATTGGGATTCGAATTTGATCAAAACGTTTATAACCCGTGCAAAAACGGCCGTGGCATCCGTTTTGTGACAATTCCCCCCCTTGTTTTTGGTGTTTTTTTAATCAGACGTGCATCAGTAGATCAACGGTGCGCCACAATCCATAATGCAGATGCAATGGTGTCGGTTAACCCGCGCAATTCATTTTTAAAATCAATTTTTTTCAGCGTAGCGAGGCAAGTGTGTTTCCTAAATTCATGACGCAATTCAACTGGGGCTATGGTCTCATTTTCGTAACGCTGCTGTGTTTGGTGGACCATGCGAAAACTTGCTTTGCAGGGGGCGGTCCAGAAAATGTTTCGCTCATTGTGAATTCTGACTCGCAAGATTCGTTGACGATTGCTAATCACTTTATCAACCTGCGGGACATTCCGGAAATAAACGTTATCTATTTAAACGGGATTCCCGACAAGGAAACCATTTCAATCGAGGAATGTCGAACGAAAATCTTAAAGCCAATTTTTACGAAACTGGTTGAGCGTAAGCTGATCGGTCAGATTGATTACGTCATCTATTCGGCCGATTTTCCAACCGCAATTAAGCTGCCCGCCGATGCGAACAAACTGGTTCAGCCAGTGGATTACCAAAAGTATTTCTTTACGACTGCGTCTCTAAACGCAGTGACTTACTTTATGCAGCAGGTGATGGCTGAGGATTATGCGTTTCTGCAAATCAACGCAAATTATTACATGCGGCAAACTTTCGACGTCGCATTGTTGAATTACTACACCGGTCCAGCCAAGGTAAAATACCAAGAACTCATCGATCTTTATGAGAAGAAAGACTATGACGCTGCGTTAGAGGTTGCCGACGTTCTGGTGAAGTCCCGATTTCCGAGACCTGTAATGCGCTATTGGAAGGCCCGTTGTCTAGCCAGATTGGATAAGAAGGAGGCAGCGATTGAAGAATTGAAAACCGCAATGAAGCATGGCTGGAGTTACGGGGCGCCAACGGCAGGTGACGATGCGTTTTCGGAAATTTCCAAGGATAAGGAATTCGTCACCCTCGTCCGTGCAATTGACAATCCAACCGAGATCCAACCAACCACAGGATTTCGATCTGGTTACACCTGGCGGCCGAATGGGATGCGATCAACTGATCCGGTCGAAGGCCGCAAGTTTTTACTTTCCATGATGCTGGGATGCACTCGTGGCAAAGGGAATACGATCGAAGAAGTGGTCTCTGCATTGGAGAAAAGTGTTGCTGCCGATGGCACCAATCCGACAGGGACATTCTACTTTGTCTCGAACAATCAAATCCGGGCTAAAACTCGGGCCCCCTATTTCGAAGAGGCGGTGGGAAATTTGAAAAAGATCGGTCGTAAGGCAGTGATCATCAAGGAGGCAATGCCGACGAAAAAGCCAGACGTGCTTGGCGCCATGACCGGTATTGCCAGCTTTGATTTTTCAAAATACGAATCGAAAATTTTGCCCGGTGCGATATGTGATAACTTGACCAGTTTTGGCGGTAAGATGTCGGGTAAACGGGGGACGGGGCAAACAACGGTGTCAGAGTTTATCGCCTACGGTGCGGCCGGTGCGAGTGGAACGGTAATTGAGCCGTACACCGTTCCGCATAAGTTTCCTCATCCGATGATTCATTATCATTATTCACAAGGTTGTAGCTTGGCGGAATCGTTTTATCAGTCCGTTTATTGTCCGTATCAGCTGCTGATCGTAGGCGATCCACTTTGCCAGCCTTTTGCCAACTTTCCGAAATTCGAGGTGAGTGGCCTGTCTGACGATCAGACGATTGATGGCAAGTTAACAATCAGCATGCGACCATCTGCCAATTCGCCAGTTCCCATTCGAGGCTACGAATTCTTCTTTAATGGTCAAAAAGTGAAAACATTAAAACCAGACGGCACGATAAACTTTGATTCCACAAAGGTTCCATCGGGATTGATAGAGTTTCGGATTGTGGCCATTGCGAACAATCGAGTTGAAACACGGTCTGGCCAAACATTTAATGTGCGGGTTTCAAATGGTGAAGCGGTCGAAGACATTTCGCCCCTTCGTATGGCATACAAAACGACGGACAAGCTACTTTTAAATTGTCCAGACTTTAAAAACGTAAAATGGACGTTGATGAATAACTCACGGGAAGTCGCTCAAGCTGATGGTCAGGGTAAAATATCGCTTGATTGCACGTCGCTGGGACTGGGCCCCGTTCGTTTAAGAGTCGTAGCATCAAATGGTTCACAAATGAGTCGGAGACAGGCTTTCATCGTTAACATTTCTGAGTAACAGACAACCTCCGGCCGATGCATCGGCCGCAAGCTGTTTGTGATTCATGGATTGACACTTGCCTAATTAGAAATTGAAGCCATCGTATGAATCGAGTTCTTGCCGTTGCCGCGCACCCGGACGATATTGAATTCCTAATGGCCGGAACATTGATCCGGTTAAAGGATGCGGGCCTAGAAATTCATTATTGGAACTTGGCCAACGGTTGCTACGGTTCGGCCAAAACGGATCGTGAAGAAACCATCCGGATCCGTGAAAAGGAATCCATTGAATCATGCAAACAATTGGGTGCGACTTTTCATCCGTCAATCTGCGACGATCTATCGGTTTTCTATGACCGCGAAACGTTGGCGAGAGTTACTTCAAAAATCCGGGAAATCGAACCGAGCATTATTTTGACGCACTCGTTGGAGGATTATATGGAGGATCACACCAACACGGCGCGACTCGTCGTAACCGGAGCGTTTTCACGGGCGATGAAACACTTTGCGGTCACACCGCCCCAACCGTCAACTCACCAAAACATTTGCCTTTATCACGCGCAGCCATATTCAAATTTGACACCGATGCGAAAGTTGGTCGTGCCGGACATTTTTGTGGATACTGAATCTCTTATTGCGAGCAAAAAGGAGCTTCTTTCCTGTCACAAAAGCCAAAAAGATTGGCTCGACCAGAGCCAAGGTTTGGATTCTTACCTGGAAACCATCGGACAGCTTGATGGCCAGGTTGGTCGGATGTCGGGTCAGTTCAAATTTGCCGAAGGTTGGCGACGGCACCTGCACCTCGGTTTTGGCGGCGAAGAAGAAAACTTTCTCGTTTCGGAACTTCATCAGTCTGACCAACAAACGCATGTGATTTTGGAGGAATGAGCGCTGCATTATTGGGCAGGCATAAAGCGGAAGCTAAAAACCGACCAAAAAAGCTAGGCTGTTAACTTTGTGTTGAATTACACTGTGCGGTGCGGTTTTTAACGTTCGCTTACCAAACTCAGGGATCACGCGCGATACCGCTGAACATCGATATCGTCTAAGCTATCCTCTTCGAATTTTTTTGCTCTGGATCTTATTTCACAGGATCAATGAAAAGTCTCCTATACGTCCTACCATTTGTTGCTTTAACGTTTTTCAGCTGGGGTGTTTATGGCCCCGTTCTTCACATCGGTCAGGAACAAATGGCTGATATGAAAGGCTTGAGCACATTGCGACCGTTTATTTGCGTCGGCTTTGCGTACTTCTTGATCGCTGTCGTTTTCCCCTTGATTGTTTTATTAACCAAAGGCGAAACCGGAAAATGGTCTACTGCGGGAACCATATGGTCCTTTTATGCTGGCTCGATTGGGGCGCTGGGGGCACTTGGGATTATTTTGGCATTCAAATTTAAGGGTGCACCCGTTTATGTGATGCCACTTGTTTTTGGGTGTGCTCCAGTGGTGAATACATTCGTCACGATGTACATGTCACGCACATTTGGCGATGCTTCGAAGTTGTTTATCGCATCGATCATTGTCGTTGCCATTGGTGCTGGTGGAGTCATGGCATTCAAGCCAAGCGTCGCCAAGAAAGAAAAACCAGCACAGGTCGGACCTGAAAAGCGTATCGAAAAAGTGACCGTCGACGGTGTGAGTAAGATTCGCATCGCAGAGTGGGCTACCAAAATTGACGATGAAGGGAATCCGGTTGTTGACGACCAAGGGAAGGAAGTCAAAGCTTGGATTCCAAGGCAGCAAGAATATGATTTGACCTCCGATGACGGAAAGAACATCCTTAAGGAGTACAACAAAGTCATGCAGCCGAATTGGCCACTGGTTGGACTTTCGATTTTGTTAACGGCGGTCTGCTGGGGCTCTTATGGCCCGGTACTGCACCGCGGTCAAATGAAAATGGCTGGCAGTAAGCTTCGCCCCTTCATGTGTGTCGGTTTGGCTTATTTTGCGGTTGCCGTAATTCTTCCGTTCTGCCTGCTTCCCTACTTTCCGGAAAAAGGTGCTTTCGATTTTGCCCATATCAGGGGACTTGGTTGGTCAACATTTGCGGGAACCGTCGGTGCTTTAGGGGCACTTGGCATCATTTACGCATTTAACTTTGGTGGTAAGCCTATTTTTGTGATGCCGTTGGTTTTTGGAATGGCGCCCGTTGTGAATACTTTCACAACGATTGTTGCCGAAGGTCTGTACGGAAAGGTTTCAACTTGGTTCTACAGCGCGTTGTTGATGGTGATCGTCGGTGCGGTTTGCGTTTTAATCTTTGCCCCTAAGCCAAAACCGAAAAAGCCTGCTGCGGACGAAAAATCAAAAACTGCGTAACATAAATTTGAAGCAAGATATTTCTGAATGTCTGGCCTGCTTTGGAGCCTGTGAACGCCTGCGAATATCGATAACGATTTGCATGGTTGGTGGTTGGTGATCACGCATTCGTTCGTTAACTTAATGGTTTCTCATATCAACCACTGTTGCGGACGACCAGCGGAATGCTAGACCTATTCGACAAGATTGAAGAATCAACTGCTTTTCTTAAATCCAAATGGGATAAAACACCTAAGGCCGGGATTATCCTCGGCACGGGGCTGGGTAGTTTGGTCGAAAAAATCGATGTGCAGGCGTCAATCGATTACGAAGAGATTCCAAATTTTTTAAAGTCCACCGCAACGAGTCACCGTGGCCGGCTCGTTTGTGGTGAACTGAATGGCCTGCCGATTATGGCAATGCAAGGCCGATTCCACATGTACGAAGGGTACTCGTTAAAGGAGATCACGCTGCCGGTTCGCATCATGAAAGCGATGGGGGCTGATTTATTGGTGGTTTCCAATGCCTGCGGTGGGATGAATCCGTATTACAAATGCGGCGACATCATGATGATTGAGGACCATATTAATTTGTTGGGCGATAATCCTTTGATCGGCGTTAATGATGATCGATTGGGCCCCCGGTTTCCCGATATGTGCGAACCGTATTGTCAAAAACTGGTTGACCGAGCGCTTGAAATCGCCCGAAAGGAAAATATTGTTGCTCACAAAGGGGTCTTTGTTGCAGTTGCAGGACCGAACCTTGAGACGCGTGCGGAATATCGGTTTCTAAGAACGATCGGCGCAGATGTTGTAGGCATGTCCACGGTTCCAGAGGTGGTGGTCGCGGTTCATGCGGGGATGCGTAGTGTTGGATTTTCTGTGATCACGGACATGTGTCTTCCCGATGCTTTGAAACCAGCGAATGTGGACGAAATCATTGCGACGGCGAACGAAGCGGAACCAAAATTAACAAAGCTGGTTTTGGGTGTGCTGGCGCAGGAAAAATAATTTTGTGATGGATGTCGCAATGATTTTCGTAACGAAATTGATCTGCCATTCAAGATGATGAATCAGACAGAATCCTTACCGACGCGTGTTCGTGCTGCTCGAGATGCAATCGAATACAACGTTCCGACTGGACTTGCTGCCCCGATCGTCGGAATTGTCTTGGGAACTGGAATGGGATCGGTTACAAGTCTGATTTCGGATCCCGTTCGAGTGCCCTATTCTGAAATCCCGTTTTTTCAGACTTCTACGGTCGAAGGACATGCCGGTGAGTTGGTATTCGGGCGGATTGATTCCGTGCCGATCGTGGCCTTGAATGGCCGGTGTCACTTTTACGAGGGGTATTCGACGGATGAGATTTGCTTTCCGATCGAAGTTCTTTGTTCATTTCAGATCGCTTCTCTCATTATTGGAAATGCTTCCGGAGGCATCAATCCAAAATTCAAAAGTGGTGAGGTGATGCTACTGGACGACCATATTGACTTATTCTTTCGAACGAAGCTTGAACCGGAAGTTCGTGATGGCCTGATCGCGGGCGATACGGGCCAAACAGTTGAGTGGTCACTTTTTAAGCAGGCAGCGTATTCTCACCGCTTAAATCAATGGGCTGCATGTCTTGCCGATGAAAATAATCTCGTGTTGCATCGCGGCGTTTATGCGGCACTGACGGGTCCCAATTACGAAACACGGAGCGAATATCGTTTTTTGAAGCGAATTGGCGCTGACGTGGTTGGCATGTCGACCATTCCCGAAGCGAACGTTGCCGTGAAAAACGGTGTGGAAGTTTGTGGATTATCGACGATTACCAATGTCGCAAACC
Organism: uncultured Pirellulaceae bacterium; assembly: GCA_905480545.1. GTDB lineage: Bacteria > Planctomycetota > Planctomycetia > Pirellulales > Pirellulaceae > JABAAE01. Next base: position 2,714 of record CAJQQR010000190.1, on the reverse strand, counting down.
CGGATGTTCGCCATACGACTTCACACACGGAAGTGATCGCTGCTGTTGCGATCGCGGAAAAGACTCTTTTGAAAATAGTTTCTGGTTTGGTCGGGCGTCATCGTGTGGGCGATGGGTGGTAATTGTTCTGAACTAGTTTTTTCGATGCTTCATTCGATTTTTCAATTGAGCAGGAATTGGTTACAATGGTGGCGTGAAACAGATCATCGCCATCATTAAGCCCTTTCTCGCCGATAAGGTTCTTGCCGAATTGGATGATGCGCCGCTGGAAGCGTTGCAAGTTCACAGCGTCAAGGGCTATGGTCGTCAGAAGAATTATCTAGATCAATACACCGAGTCCGAGTACTCGCATGCGTTTTTGCCCAAGGTCGAAATTCGAATGTGGGTCCAGGATTCTCGTGCGGATGAGGTCTTGGACTTGGTAAGCAAGTCTGCTCGGACGGGACGCATTGGCGACGGTAAAATATTGGTTGTGCCTGTGTTGCGATGCGAAACAATCATCGATATTTAGGCGGTTGCGTGCAATTTCTGTTCGTGCTGCAAATGCCCATCGGACGAATGATCAGTTGAATTGCTATGCCAAATTGGGTTGCACTATTTCGTGGCGTTAATGTTGGCGGCAAGAACAAAATTCTGATGGCTGACCTAAAACGAATGTTTGAACGCCTCAAATGCGAAAACGTTCAGACGTATATCCAAAGCGGAAACGTTGTTTTTTCGTCCAAGGTCAAATCGAAACGCGTCATAGCAAAGCGGTTGTTGAATGCAACTGAAGAAGAGTTTGGATTCCGATCGCAGCCCATTTTGTTGTCGGCGATCGAATTCAAGGACGCGGTTAAAAGCAATCCGTTTTCGCACGTTGTTGGTGATCCAAAATCATTGCATTTTTTCTTTTTGGAATCCAAACCGGCGTCACCTGATCTCGACGGCATCGCGGAAAAAGCGATTGATTCAGAGCGATTTAAAATGATTGATTCAATATTTTACTTACACGCACCCCAGGGGATGGGACGCTCAAAATTGGCGGCCGTCGCGGAACGAAAATTGGGCGTTTCGGTGACCGCTCGAAACTATTCTACGGTTGAGCGGCTATTGAATATTCTGACAGAACGCATGTCGTAGCATGGATTTGTGGTGTGCGTCAGTGGTTCTGCGTTCTATCGCATCGTTCGTTCATGCGTCGTTCATTGACGCTTGGATGTTTATGAATTGGGCTTCAAAATTTAGATTGGTAAAATTTGTCGGTTTTTCCGATTATTCATGATGCTCCGCCGGTGTTCTGGTTGAGCCGATTTTGCAGCCGATGATTTCAATTGGTTAAACAATTAATGTACTTTCATTCTGGGGCATAGCAGTGGCAAAATCAGCGGCGATTCTCTGTTCGGCACTGATTGTTATGACCGGCTGCCAGGCAAACCAGCATTCTCGTTGCACTTTGTCGCACTGCTACGCGGCTCCGGTTTTATGCGAAGAACAAGCTGCGTACGAATCGGAAGCTTTTTCTGAATCGGGTTCCATTGAAGATTTTGTTGAAATGGCACTCGCTCGGAATCCGCGAATTCTCGAGGCTCAATTTAATATTGAAAGGTTGCGTCATCGGATTCCACAAGCACTTTCGTTGCCGGACCCGACGGTCGCGACGACAACTCATCTTGCTCCGGTTCAGACGGCGGCAGGTGAACAGGCATTTGTTTTGGGGGTCAACCAAAAGTATGTCAGCTACGATCGTCGTGCAACCAAAGCGTCGATCGTGAACTCCGAGATTGCTGCGGCCGAATCCAATTTGCGGGCGACTGAATTGGAAATCGCGGAACAAGTGCGATCTGGTTGTCAAAAGCTTATGTTGATTCAAGCGTCCTTGCTTATTACTGAGGAGGATGCACGAACATTGCAGCGAATCGCGGAAATGATTGAAGAGCAATTCGTTGTCAAAAAGTCTGTGACCCAGCAGGATGTGCTTAATGTTCAGATGGAGCAAGCGGCGATAGCAAATCGACTGACAGATCTTCGACAAAACGAAACGTCCAAAAAAGCTCGCTTGGCAAGACTTTTGCACTTCGACGCGAGTTCGGATTTGACGGTCACGGATAAGCTGAAAGTCGAGGATCAGCGGTTTGATGTGGATGGATTAATTGCTCTTGCGACACAGATCCGACCGGAATTGAAATCTCAGATCGCACGCATTCAGCAAGCTCAAAAGAAGATTCGTCTCGCAGAGTTGGAAAACCGCCCGGACGTTACGATTGGTTTGAATTGGATTGCAACCTCGAATCGCGGAATCAGTCCCGTCGCCAACGGAGAAGACGCTGTTCTGTTGGGAGTGGGATTTAATTTGCCGATTTTCCAAGATCGGATTCGCGCGGGAATTCTGGAAGCACGAGCAAGCCAACGTGTAAATGAGAGCAAGCTGGATTCGCTTCGTGACGAAATTGCCGAAGAGGTTTATGTTTTGGTCGACAAGTTGGAAAGTTTGAAGCAGATGCTCGGATTGATGCAGAACGAGATCATTCCCAAGGCAAGTCGGACGCTTGAGCTTTCGATTGCCGAGTATGCGACAGGAAGTGCAGACTATGTTCAGCTCATCGAGAATTGGCGAAACGTTCTTCGCTTCCGGCTATCGGAGGCCGGTTTTCAGTCGCAATACAATCAGGCGTTTGTTTCATTGGTGCGAGCCGTCGGCCAATTGGATTTGACTGTTGAAGATTCTGCGGCAA
>CAJQQR010000189.1 GCA_905480545.1 uncultured Pirellulaceae bacterium | reverse complement strand
ATCATCGTCCCCAATGCATACCAGTCACTGGCTTCCGTCCGCTGGCCAAACATCTGTTCCGGGGCGGCGTATCGCGGTGTCCCGGCGAACATGCCCGATTTGGTTTGCGTCATGTCCGTCGCCAATTGCATCTCGGCGGCCAAACCGAAATCCAGAATCGAAACCGTCCCATTGGCCGAGACCAGCACATTGCTGGGTTTCAGATCGCGGTGGATGATGTTGCGACGATGCAGCGCCATCACGCCATTGGCCAATTGGTTCAGGCAGGATCGAAGTCTGGATTCGTCCAGCTGGTTGTTCGGTCGCACGAAACTGAGAAAGCCGATGCCGTCGATCACGTCCATCGTGAAGAACCACTGGCTGCCATCGACTTCCAGCGTCTGCATCCCCACAAGGTTCGGATGGTTGACTTCAGATAATCGACGAAACTCGCGGCGAAAACGATACAGCTTGTCCGCATTGACTTCCTGATCTCGTCCGCCAGTAGGCAGCGTCTTCAACGCCACACGGTTGCCGCTTTTGGAATGGCGAGCTTCATAAACCACTCCCATGCCACCACGACCGACTTCGCGGACCAATTCATAGTCCCCCATGCGGTTGGCATTTGGAATCTGAAACGTCAGCGTAGATTCCGATGTAGCATCTTTCAGCGGGCGGGTTGCCTCATCGACGCTACCGTCCGAATCTACCGACGCCATCGTCGGCTCAAAGAACGCTCTTCGAACTTGCTTGGCAAACTGCGGAAAACGTTTCAGGTATTCGTCAGTTGTTGGGTGATCGCCTTTTCGTTGGCGAAAATTGATCTCAATTTCCAGCAGATTGGAGAAAAGCGTCTCCCGACCGTCTTCCGAAATACCAGAAAGGTACTTCTCAATTCTTGCCGGTTTGCCTTGCGATATTTGTTTGCGGAAATCCCGACAGATCTGGCTGATCTGTTCCAAGATGTTCTGGCTTTCGACGTTCTTCTGATTCACATGAGGGTCCTTAACAACTTCCCAATTGTAGTCTCAAGTGGTAACAGCGCTCACCTTCGTCATTTGAAATTGATCACACAACAAAAAGTGGCCGTGTCTTTTTATACCAAGTATGTATGCAGCTCATTGAGAGCCGTCGGGTTCTCACGTGGCCGTCACCGCGGTGCCCCGGCCAGACATCGAAAACTGAAGTTCCCCAGAGTTGGTAGACATTAATTCTGCGTATGTCACGATTGTATGTCGAAGGGAAGATATATGAAACGAATTCGACGAACATTTGGTCGAGATCCCAAGCTTGCGGCGGTTAAGAAAATCATCGAACGCTTTTGCACTCCAGTGCGATGGCATTGGTCGGTCACTCGCCAGGAACTGGTGGCCGAAAATGGTTACAGAGATGGTGGATTTCGATCCGCCTTTGTGTGGGGATTCCGCGAGAACCAGACGCTACTTTTTATCCAATGATTAACACTGATTCACTTGTGACTTGTCTTGGGGAACTTCACAGTCCGTCTGGAGGGTAATCATAAAACCGGGATACATCAATAATCCGCAAACCGTAACGGTTGTTTCCTGCCGCGTACGTGTGTCGCCAACCTTTCCGATTGATTCTGATCGTTTGGGAAGAGATGTGAATCCTGATATGTCATGAAGAATCAAAACGTGCCCGGTTGCTGCGGTAAATTGACTTCCGGTGGCCGAAAACTGACCAGGAATAATGCCACTTTCAGTCGTATTTCGCTAAAGGACTTTCGAGTGTTTTATCAGCAAACCGTTGAATTGAATTTACCCAGATTAATCGCAACAATGTTGATTTATTGTTTCTTTGGAATGGGGATAAAAATTGAGCGACTCCGTCAATAGTTAGATCCGGATAGTCGCCAGTTAAAAAACAAATGGCTCCAAACCAAGGACTCACATCAATTCTTTTTCATGCTGAGCTTAATGAAGATTCTCAAAAAGTTGTTGGGACTTGCTCCCAAACCCACTGAAGACGGAGCATTCAGCCCGTCTCGGCTTGCGTTGAGATTGGCGACAAGCTCAAAAACTGATTTTGATGGCGGTGAATACTCCAATCCGTACACGTCGGGCAAGTTGAAAGTCCTGATGGTTTGCACTGAAGAGCGAAACATGGTCATGGCAAATGGGAAGAGATTTTCTACTGGAAACCATCCTGTCGAGATGCTGCTGCCCATGCTACACCTGCGCAACGCGGGATTTGATATCGAGGTTTTTACGCCCACCGGCAAACCTGCGAAAATCGAGATGTGGGCAATGCCAAACAAAGATGATGCCGTTTTGGAGCTCTACCGTAATTACGTTGGTGCCTTCGAAAACCCGGCAAGTCTTGCTGATTTCGTCGAAAATTCGATGACAGATAGTGCGCCCTATATTGCAGTCTTCCTGCCTGGTGGGCACGGTGCAATGCTTGGCCTGCCAAACAACCCTGACCTAGGCAAGCTCCTGCATTGGGCTCACGATCGCAATCTCTTTACGCTTGCGATTTGTCACGGCCCAGCTGCCCTGCTGGCGGCTAACGACGGTGATCCCCGCGACTTCATCTATAACGGATACAAGATCGCTGCCTTTCCGGATGCCGTGGACCGACAAACTCCAATAATTGGCTACATGCCGGGGCACATGCCATGGAAGTTCGGGGAAAAATTGAATGAATTGGGCATGACCGTTATTAACTCCAAAGCAGATAGTGCCTGTCATGTCGATCGCAGATTGATTTCTGGTGCCAGTCCCAAGGCAGCCGACAATTTCGGAAGACTGGCTGCCAGTACATTGCTGGATGTTGCCCACCATCGATAACAACATGATACAATTAACGACGTCGAAATTGCGTTTTTAAATTAAGTTCCGATCCTGCCCTGTTGACGCGAAATATAGAAACGGCTTGCATGCGGCTTTAGTCAAACCAAAATAACAATAGTATTTTGCGATTCAAAACCACGTTTAGGAACAAACGGGACACATTTTGAAAAAATGGAAAAAACAAAGAACTGCCAAGACGACACCACGCAAACGCTGCAGGTTTTCGATCGATTTGCATGGTGGGTAAACGGTCTTTTTGACCGGGTTGTCCCTGTGTTCTTTATACTTGGTGGATTGCTATTTCTTGTATTGGGAATCTGGGGACTGATTCGCGGCTGGGAAACCAAAAATTGGCCCGGCCTACCAGTACGATTATCAATTCTGAGGTCCGGCAATTTCATCGCCGTGATTCTGATGGGGATATGGTTACCAGGTATCGAGTCGACGTACGATACAGATACGATGCGGCTGGTAAAGAATATATAGGAACGAAACAGCGTTTTGGTTTGCAGTGGCACAAAACGCGATCAACGGCGCAGGACGAAAAAAAGCGTTATCCATCTGGTAAGGAAGTTCGGGTGTTCTACAATCCGGAGGGCCCGTCAGTAGCCGTTCTGGTTAAAGGCCCGGTGGAAGGAATGTGGGTTTCTGTTGCATTGGGCTGCGTCTTCACATTGATTGGAACGTGCATGTTCATTTACCTGCCAAGGATAGGGACCAAGGAATTCGTAATGTCAACGATTTACCCTCACGCCTAATTCAGTATAGATTTGACATTTTGCAGTGAAGGATGAACGTTGCCGATGCTCAAATGCGCTGCTCTTATGGCAATAAATCCAGATAGATTTATTCAGATGGGAGTTTAACATTTTGCCTGGCCATGATGCACAGCTACTGGCGGTGCTTTTAGCCAAAAAACGCAAATGTCTGCCTCGGTCGAACAAACAGCAGTTTCACCGCCGTCGATGAATCCCCGGTTCAGCTGAAATGGTTACATCAATTCGTCAATGATGGTCAACATCCACGTCGAAACAAATAAAGAACGCAGAAGCGACTGAGCCGATTGCATTGAATTTGCATTTTGATCAAAAAGGGTAGCCGTCGTAATACAGGTTTCAGCGCGAATGTTCGGCCAATCTGCATCGGGATTGCGTGTCATGCGATCCCTGCTGCAATGTTGACCATCTGTGCGGTCAAAACGCCGATGTTTACATGGCCGCAGCCTAAGCTGAGTTCTTTGAACCTACGCGTTTGAGGATTGGCCTGAGTTACTTGGTAACCAGCGGCTCATCGGAGTAAACCTTGATCGACGGGCACACCTCAGCCACAACCTCGAAATCGGGGGCGAAACCTACCGCCTAATGAACGCAAAACGACGAGCAGGCAAGTCACAAACAGCCAAAAAGATGTCGGCGAATACCTAACACCAATGGCACACAATTGCTTT
>CAJQQR010000188.1 GCA_905480545.1 uncultured Pirellulaceae bacterium | reverse complement strand
GAACTGGCAAATGTTTGCCGATCGATGTTGCGATAACAAGTCGAACTTCGATTGATTCGCTGTTGGACGAGCCTCTTCGGCAAGTCGCGTCTTACTCAATCGCCCACACTTGGCTGGTGGCCGTAAAATTCTTGTGATCGGTAAACATCCAGTCGATTTCCCTCTCCTTAGATACCCTAAAGGCATGGGCTCCGCGCCCCGAATCACCTCGAAGAAAGTTGGTAACCAAAACGGAACCATCTTTCAGCTTTTGCAGGTTACACGCATTGGTGAAATTAAGTTCCGGATGATCCTTTCCGGTAAACTCCCAAACGATTTCCCCAGAACGATTAACCTCCAATAGTCGAGCTTGCGTGCCGCATGCCACGAGTGTATTGCCGTTGCCTAACCGCAAAACATCTTGAATAGTTCCGGCGGGATAGCGGCCCTTTCCATGCTTTGGTACTTGAAATCGCCAAACCTCCTTGCCGCTTTTATCAACTTCAAGAGCTGTTCCTTCGCCCCAAAGCTGAGCCAGATAATGTTCTTTGCCGACGTTGTACACATTCCCCACCTGCCCATGATGGTGCTTGTATTTGGCGGGGATGGGCAGCCTCTTTCGTATCGTGCCGTCAAAATCCATCAGAACGGCTTGGGGCGGTGACTGGCCACTCACAATCAGATGGGATTGATTCCTTGTAATGTTAACGATTTCCTTGAAGTCATCGGCATAGGACCAGGACCATTGCAGTTTCTTCTGAAAATCGAGACATCGAACTTCATGCTTGTCAGTGATGATTGGATAAATCAGTTTATTGTCGTCGGTGATAACAAAGTCCCACACTTTTCCTTCCGGGGAATGTTCCCAGATAACTCTTCCATGCTTGTCTACTTTGGACAACTTGAAACGAACGTAGTCACAAATCATCAGCTCATATGGAAGCTGTTGGAGTTTTGCACCCTTTACGTCCCGCGACGATTGTCGCTCTTCTTGGGCGAGTGCCGCGCCGCCGACGCTAAATGCAGACATGGCGATGCCGACAGATTTCAAGAATTTCCGTCGTGACGAAGTGTTACTCATTGTGCAGAAAGAGTTCGATGACAAGTTGCAATATCAGAATCCGAGGCGATTCTATGCGATGATTTCTTTGATTGGGTTCCCATAGTCGACTTCCAGCCGCTTTCGACCGGGGACTGCGAGTCGGCGCGGATCAAGGCCAAGTTGCCTCATGACCGTCGCATGAATATCGGTGACATAGTGGCGATCCTCAATGGCATGGAATCCGAGTTCGTCGGTGGCTCCATGTACCGTTCCGCCCTTAATTCCGCCTCCAGCCATCCAGATCGAAAAGCCGAAGTTATGGTGCCCTCGTCCGTTTGAACCTTGGCCACCGGGAGTGCGTCCGAATTCAGAGCCCCAAACGACGAGCGTTTCGTCGAGAAGCCCTCGCTGCTTGAGATCCTTCAAAAGCCCGGCGATTGGCTGATCGATCTGTTGGCAGTTGTTGGCGTGATTTGTCTTCAGATTGCTATGTGCGTCCCAAGCACCAGCTCCGCCTCCACCGTGATAGATTTGCACAAACCGGACTCCGCGTTCGACCAGTCGACGCGCTGTCAAGCAAAGATTTCCGAAAGACTTTGTTGGGCCGCCTGTGGTCCCGTAGAGTTTGTGAGTGGCTGCCGTCTCGCCGGCTGAATTCACAACATCCGGCACAGCAGTTTGCATTCGGAATGCAAGTTCGTAGGATTTGATTCGAGCTGTGAGCGCCGGATCGTCTGGATACTCTTTTGCGGTCAGTCGATTGAGACGGCCGAGTAACTGCTGTGCCTCAAGTCGCTCCCCAGAACCAGCACCTTGCGCAGGAATTGCAAACGGCAGCGGGTTCTTTGGGTCAACCGTCAACGTGACTCCGTCATGTTCCGGCCCGAGATAATCGGCTCCCTCGGTTGCCTTTCCGCCACAACAATCTCCGATCTTGTTACCCATAACGATGAACTGCGGAAGGTTATCATTCAGAGAACCGAGTCCGTAGTGCACCCAGGATCCAATCGTCGGAAAGAAGCCATCGAATCGGTTTCGCCCGGTATGAAACTGCAGCTGGGCGTCGTGGTTGCTTGCCGTTGTCCACATCGATCGAACGATCGCCATATCGTCGACGCATTCGGAAAGATGCGGCAGCCAGTCACTGACCTCGATACCGCTTTCGCCACGCTTTCGATAACCGACTTGCAACGGATACAACTTATCGTAGATTTTCCCGTTCGCATCGCCCTTCACCAGTTCAACACGATTTTTTATGTAGGGCGATTCAAGTACGCTGCCGAACGGTGTGTTTGGAATTGTTTTACCACCGTGCTTCGTCAGCTCAGGCTTTGGATCAAACGTCTCGGCTTGGCTAACGCCACCAGCCATAAACAGCCAGATCACACTCTTTGCTTTGGGAGCAAAATGAGCGAGACCATCTGGTGGATTCCCATTTTCGACCGCTCCGTGTCCGTCCCGTTGAAGCATCGCTCCCAGAGCCAATGAGGAAAAGCCAGTGCCTAGATCGGAGAGAAATTGTCGTCGAGGTTTGATATGAGTATTCATCGAATTAGCATCACCGGATGGTTATAAATTCATTGTGGTTCAAAAGCACCAATGCGAGCTGACGTCGAGCCTCCGCACTTCCATTGAACTCTACGAGAAACTGATTGCATTCGGCCAATTCTTTCGAATTCGGCTCACGGCACAAAACGTGTTTGAACAGTTTTATAACGAATTCACTGCCATCAAGTGTGGCGTGGGCTTCGGCGACCTTCCGAGCTTGCTCGGCCGAAATAGGGCTATTGAACATGGCAAGTGCCTGCTGCGGAGCCACCGATGACTTCCGCTCATAGCACTCGTTGACCTTCGCACCGTCGAACAGACCAAGAAACGTCATCTGCCGTTCCTTGTCCTGACGGAAATACAGGCTACGGCGGAGCACCGCCTGCCCTTGCGTGTGCTCAATGGGAGGGCCGCCCATCGTCAGGTCAAGACTGCCCCCGAGAGACAGTATGCTATCGCGTGCGACCTCAGCCTCCATGCGGCGTGCGTTCATTCGCCAAAATGCGAGATTGTCCGGGTCAACAGATTGGGTTGCGGCAGTAGCACCGGCCGACGAAGAGCTTCGACGATAAATGCCCGACATTATGATTCGCTTATGCAGCTTCTTGAGACTCCAGTCATCCTCCATGAACTGAACCGCCAGCCAATCAAGCAACTTTGAGTGGCGAGGCTTTTCCGACCGCAGGCCAAAATCGAATGTCCGTTCCACCAGCGGTGCATCAAAGTGCCGCATCCAGACATGATTGACGAGAACTCTGGCAGCCAGCGGGTTTTGCCGGTCCGCAATCCAACGGGCAAAGGCCAGCCGCCGGCCGGAGCTCGTTTTGGGATACAACGTACCAACAGCCTCGTATTGAGCTGAACCATTCTCAAGTTTGCCCTTCGCCAATTCGAACTTCTTTTGCACATCGATCCGCTGTTTTTCCGCGGTTTTCATTTCGGCAGTTGCCTTCGCAAGGACCGCCTTTGTGGCGGTCTCCTGCTTCTGTCGCGACGCCTCAATCTTAAGCTCAGCCTGCGTGACCTGTTCAGCAAGCTGGTTCAAAGCATGTTGACGGCTCGCCCGACCCGCAGCTTTCGCAAGCGAATTAAACTCACCAGCAGCCAGGCCATACTTAACCGTTTCGGCAATCGTTCGAGCTTCCAATGCCGCGACACCAGAATGTGCGGACCGCTGACGTGCGACCGCGACTTCCTCAGCCGCCTTGGCGATATTTAGAGCCAGTTGTAAATCTTTTTTCGTGACTAACTTTGGCGGCGTTGACGAGCCACCGGTGGCTGGTTCGAGCCGCGTTTCCGGAGGCAACATCATCAGGTCAAACTGATCGAATTCGGCGGTCGCCGAGAAAGTCCAGACCGATATCCGCCCCGCTTTCCGTTTCGGCAAAGCGTAAGCCAATTTCAATTCACCATCGATCAGCACGTTCAGCAACTGGTCCTTCACGGCCAACTCAAGAATGTAATCCTGCCCGACCGCAATCGAATGAGGCACACTCCCGCTGGCTGGATATTGCCAACGACCTTCATTTCCCTGACTCGTGAATTGCAACTTCGGTCCTGAAACAGAAAGATAAACGGCGTTCATCGCCATCCCGTTTCCGTCAAAACCGATCCCAACCGATTTATAGGTCTCACCGCCTGTAATTCGCAGTCTTAACCTGGCTCGAAAATCACGAGGATGATCGATCGATGAAATCAGTCGTTGCTGTTTTGTCGCGCCATTCGACTGAACGACTCGCCCATCCTTTACAGACCATTTTCCTCCTTCGGCTTTCCAACGTTCGAGATTCAGTGTCGAGAAATCATCGCTCAACACTAGTTCACTGGATGCTGTTGCGAATTTCGATTTTTCAGGTTTCTCGCTTTTGGTATCAGGCTCCCGAAAGTCGGACAGTTCCCTTAGCGACGCAGCCACTTTCTCCCGTGCTTTTTCAACCCCAGTATCGGCGGACACGATTTTCGCTTGCGCAGCTTTCATCGCGGCATCGCGATTCTCCTTTCGCAGTGCAGGGTACCAAACGGTGACCGGTAATGGGACGGGCTTGACCGACAATTCGCCCAGCAGCTTCGGCAGCCCGGGAGGCAATGGAACCTTGTCCGGACGATCCATGTCGCCCAACAAAAACGTAAATGTCTTTCGATCCAAATGAGCATCGTAGGCACGCACAAGTGTGCCGCTTGGGGAACTGGACGATGTAAGTTGCATCGGATCGTCACGAACGTCGTGTGCTTCAAAAATCGCACGCATCTGGTAGTAGCTGGTTTGCGAGATTGGATCATACTTATGATCGTGACACCGCGCACAGTTCACCGTAAGTCCCAGAAACGCCTTCGAAGAATGTTCGACGATATTGTCAAGCCACACATTCCGGTTGAACTTGTACCAGTTTCGCGCCAGGAATCCGGTCGCCCGCAGTGCAGACTGGTCCTCCGGAGAAAATTCATCGGCGGCGAGCAATTCGACAATCATCTGGTCGTAGCCCTTATCCTCGTTCAGTGATTCCACAATCCAGTCCCGCCATCGCCAAATATGCTCGCGGCCGTCGCGAATCTCTTTTCCATAACCGGATGGGTCGCTGTATCGCCAGATATCCATAAAATGCCGAGCCCACCGTTCGCCGTAGCGAGGACTCTCCAGCAATCGGTCGACTGCGTTCTCGAAAGCCGCCTCAGATTTGTCGCTGAGAAAGGCTCTGCGTTCCGCCAAAGTCGGCGGGAGTCCGGTCAGGGCGAGGAATGCTCGCCGAAGGAGCATCGATTGTGAGGTCTCTCCGACCGAACTGACACCAGCACGCTGGTGCTCGGCGGCGAGGAACCGATCAATGTCACTGCGAATCCATTTTGCAGAAACATTCGGCACCTCCGCTTTAAAGGGCGGTCGAAACGACCAATGCTTGGACGGATGCTCAGGAATCGTTTCGTCCGGCGCTTCGCCGCCATTCTTGATCCACGCGGTCAGTTTGGCGACCTCTTCCGCGGTCAACGGCGCGCCGTCCTCCGCAGGCGGCATCCGACTGTCCTCGTCATCGGTAACACGTTCGAGTATTAAGCTATTCTCATCGGTGCCAGCGACGTAAGCCGGCCCGCTATCACCGCCCTTCAGAATGAGGCTTGCTGCATCGAGACGCAGTCCCCCTTCTTGCTTCAGCGAACTGTGACACGAAAAGCACTTGTCGCGCAGTAAAGGCTTGATTTCCGTCAAATAGTCGACGTTCACTTCACTTTGCGCAGCAACCGTTTGCACCGCGAGCATACTGAAAAGCACAAACATCGAAAGTCTGATGTGAAACGAATTGTGCAAAACACTCATGAATGGACGACCCACGAAATGGATAACAAACAGACGGTTAAAATTATGAGGGCCAATCAACTTCTCCCCCTTCTCGAATTCACCCAATCTTCACGCCCCTTCGAATCCTCAACCCGGCTCAGAATCGGGTGATTGTCGCGGATGTGATGTGAGAGTGCTTTCTTCGCTGAAGACCAGTTTTTCTCCAACAATGCGGTAAGAATCTCACAGTGTTGTCGCATCGTTTCAATCGCAACAGCGCCATCATGATCTTCCCACTCAAATAGCAATCGGTAGTATCGCCCCTGACGGTCAAAGAAATCCTTGATGTACGCGTTGCCAGCCGTCGCGATCAAGTATTCATGCACAGACTCATCGACGTTCAATGGCCCGCTAGGCAACGCCACCTGCGAGTTTAAATCGAGCATCCGCTGCAGCTCGGTGGGATCAAAATTTGGCCGCGCCAAATCGAGAGCTTTCAGCTCCAGCACCTCCCGCACTTCGATAAAGGCCTGAAGGTCACTCTGCTGAAACGGACGCAGGCGCCAGCCGCGTCGTGGAATGTGGTCGAGCACCCCTTCCCCTGCCAGTCGATGCAATATATTTCGAATCGCCGAACGGCTCATGTCGTATTTCTCGGCTGTCGCTTCCTCGCGCAGGTAAATCGGTTCGCCCATTAGACTGAGCTGTACCAGATCGCTGGCGATGACCTCATAAGGATCACGTGGAGGTTCAGGCAGTTTCGGTTCGCGACGAGTCTGGGCTGTTTTTCGGCGTGGGGCGGTGGTGGTCAGACGATGATTGGGCCCCTTCTCAAGCAGCCCCTCATCGATCAATTCGGCAACTGCAGTCCGCACAGGTGTCAAACTGACGTTGTAGTGCCCCGCCAGCGAATCAAGCGTCAGTTGAACCGGCACTTCTCGCCCCGACTCCAGCTGAGCGGCAAGGTCATTCTTGATGTAGGATGCGATCGACATGAATTCATGTATACTTGTCTTCGGTGACAAAAACAAGCACATTGGTGACAAAGTCAAGTATGAGAACCATGGCCAGCATTCAATGTAGCTGCAGTCGCCCAACTAAAGAGCAGCGAATCCCCCTACGATCGCATCCACTCTCTGGCGAGCGCAGCTAGGGAAACGCGGCGGAAACGGATAGTTAAACGATGAAAATTACCGCAATCGAGACCCATGTCTGTCATGCGCGAATGCGAAACTGGGTTTTTGTAAAAGTCATCACCGACCAACCTGGATTGTACGGCTGGGGCGAGGCGACCCTTGAGTGGCACACCCGTGGCGTCGTTGGCTCAATCGAAGATCTGGCAACACTTCTGGTTGGTGAGGACCCAACTTGTGTCGAGCATCTTTGGCAGATGATGTGGCGGCAGCACTTCTGGCACGGCAATGGGATCACTCGATCAACGGCAATATCCGGAATTGATCTTGCGTTATGGGATATCGTAGGCAAGATTCATGGCGTTCCGTGTCACAAACTCTGGGGCGGTCCGGTGCGAGATTCGATACGCCTGTATTGTCACCTGGGAGGTGGCAACCTTGAAAGTTTTTACGAGACGCCAGTCGACAACGCCAAGCAGTTTGCAGACTTCGCCCGCCAAGCGGTCACCGACGGATTCACGGGGTTCAAATCCATGGCAGTCCCTCCCACGATGCAGATCGAAGGCCTCAAGCCGATCAAGGCCGCGGATGCATGCGTTGCCGCGATGCGCGAAGCTGTAGGAGATGAAATTGACATCATGGTGGATTGTCATGCGCGACCGTCGCCGGCGATGGGAATGCAGTTTGCCAAAGCCCTAGATCCGTATGGGCTTTATTTTTTTGAAGAACCTTGCTGGCCGGAGAACATAGCTGGGCTGGCCGCAATCAACGCCGCGGTGGCCACACCTGTCGCCACTGGAGAACGCTTGACCCACCTTGCCGCATTTCGAGATTTATTTTCGGTCCGTGGGTGCGACATCTGCCAACTCGATCTCACGCATTGCGGCGGTTTTACGGAAGCTCGGCGGATTGCAGCCCTGGCCGATGCCTACAGAATCGCACTTGCGCCACACAACCCTCAAGGACCGGTCAGTACTGCAGCCTCCTTGGAATTTGGTTTTTCTCAACCAAGCTATATCATCTGTGAATCAGTCGACAACGATGTTCCGTGGCGAAACGACGTTGTCGATGAGGGCTTCGTCGTCAATCCGACAAACCGAACCGTAACACCCAACGAGCGGCCTGGACTGGGAATTGAAATCAATGAAGAAGAAGTCAATAAACACCCGTTCGAACAGGAACTTCCGCAGCGTGTCTTCTATCAGGACGGCAGCGTCGGCGATTGGTAACGATGGATTATGGAGCCACAAACAATGAATCAACGTCCACCTGCTCGACGACACAGTTCGTTTCGAGGTCGCATCGGAATCGCTCGTGAAGATATCACGCCGCCCCTTGGCATCTATTCACGAAACTGGGGTGCCGCGAAACATGATACGGCCGATTCGATTCACCGACCGCTAATGCTCACGGCCCTGACGATTGCTTCATCGTCAGGAGGTGCCCCTCTCGTTCTGATCGATGCAGATCTTGGTTGGTGGCGGCCACTGGATCTGTTCCACCGGTTTCAAAACCGACTGCTGAACGAGCTGTCCATTGAATCCTCACGCTTTATATTCGCCTTAAGTCACACTCACGCAGCCGCCCCTTTAATGGAAGTGGATTCGTCATTGCCCGGAAGTGAGTTACTGGGGCCATGGATGGAGCATGTGTTTCAGGCGACCGTTTCGGCAGTCGGGAAGGCCCTGGCAAATGCGGACGAGGCGATACTGGATTGGCATACTGGAAAATGTGGGCTTGCGTCAGATCGCGATTTCCAGGACCCGGACCCAAACGCAGATCGCGTCATTTGCGGATTTAATCCGGACGCGGCTGCCGATGACACTTTGCTCATCGGACGCATCACGACCGCATCAGGAACGGTGCGAGCGACGTTGGTCAACTACGCCTGTCATCCCACCACTCTGGCATGGGAAAACACGTCCATCTCGCCAGACTATATTGGAGCGATGCGGGAAACGATGGAAGGAGCAACCGGAGCGACAGCCTTCTTTCTTCAGGGCATGTCGGGAGACGTCGCACCGAGGCAGCAGTACGTTGGCGACGTCGAGGTGGCCGATCGTCATGGACGCCAATTGGGCTTCGCTGCGTTAGCAACTCTAAACGACATGGAACCTGCCGGCAGCCTGTTGTGTTTTGATGAAGTCATTGAATCCGGTGCGCCTTTGGCCGTCTGGCGACATCGCCCGCGGGAGATTCCGTCGGAGCTCGGAGCCATCGAAGTGTCCGCCGACCTGCAGCTCAAAAACTGGCCGACCGCCGATGAACTTGAACAGCAGCGTCTATCGTGCGATGACCGAGCGTTAGAAGAACGACTCCGACGTCAGCAAGAAATTCGGCGGTCATTGGGAGATGGATCGTCATACCCACTACCTGTTCATGCGTGGAGAATCGGTGACGCAATTCTGATTGGCTGCGCAGGGGAAGCATACTCACAGCTTCAGAAACAACTGCGAAGTTGCTTCCCAGAGACAGCAGTGATTTGTATGAATCTTATCAATGGATCCGTCGGCTATTTACCTCCAGCTGAATTGTACGATGTGGATGTTTATCCGGTTTGGCAGACTCCATTCGATCGAGGTTGCCTGGAACGGGTTTCAGTGACAATGGCCAACGCCATCAAAGAGCTTCAAGCATGAATTCAAACGAATCCAATAACTCCAAGGAATAAAGCTGTGACAGCAAACATCGATGGCATTCTGCCCATTCTGCACACGCCGTTTGACCACAAAGATGAAATTGACAGTGAAAGTCTTCAACGGGAAATCGACTGGGCATTCGAGCAGGGAAGCAATGGAGTATGTTCGGCAATGGTGTCAGAAATTCTTCGGCTGACATCTGAAGAACGAGTCGAGCTGAATCGACTGATTGTGGAAATGACAAATGGTCGCGGTAGTGTCGTGGCCAGCGTTGGGGCGGAGAGCAAAAAACAGGCGGTCTACTTTGCGAAGACGGCAGTTGATGACGGATGCAGCGCGATCATGGCGATTCCCCCCATTTCTACTGCATTACCAATGCCGGCACTTGAAGACTACTTCAGCACATTGGCAGATGCGGTGCCCGTACCGCTCATCGTTCAGGACGCGTCGTCCTACGTCGGCTCATCGATCCCAACGAACTTTTACGTTCACCTGCTCGACAAATACGACCCGCACAAGATTCTCTTCAAGCCGGAAGGCGCTCCTATCGGACCCAACATTTCTGACCTACGTGACGCTAGTGGGGGGAACGCCCGAATGCTCGATGGTTCCGGCGGAATGCTCCTAATCGATGCGTTCCGGCGCGGTGTCGTCGGGACGATGCCTGGCATTGACCTATTGGATGGCATCGCGGCGATGTGGCATGCCTTGAAAAATAACGAAGACGAAAAAGCGTATCGTATTTACTTCCCGATCTGTGCGATCGTCGCGTTGCAATTACAGGCTGGGTTGGACGGATTCCTAGCCATTGAAAAGTACATACTGGTGAAACGAGGCTTGTTCACATCAGACCGGCGGCGTGAACCAAATTCCTGGATTCTCGATCCGGAAACGCAGCGTGAAGTCGATCGTTTACTGGCGATGCTAACTGACGAACTGGCTGCCTTATGAATTCCGATCCCAAACAAAATCCTTCCCCGTTTCCATCTGAGAAGCCCACATGGGTACGTCACGAGGTACTCGGCTTGTTGACGTTGGCCGCTGCGATTGCGTACCTCACTCGCAATGCGGTTAGCGTCGCGGAAAGCACGATTCGAGAAGACCTTGGTCTGACCCTTCGGCAATCCGGATGGTTTATGGCGGCGTTCTTCTGGAGCTATGCAGCCTTACAGGTCCCCAGCGGGTCCTTGGCCCATCAAAAGGGCAATCGATTTGCCATGGCAGGGTTTCTATGTGCCTGCTCGCTCGCGGCTGTCTGCATTGGAGTCGCCCAAGGACTCTGGTTGCTGATCACGGCACAAATTCTGATGGGTGCGGCGCAGGCAGGAATTTTCCCTGCCTCATGTCATGCCATCTCGCACTGGACGCCATTAGCCCGCCGAACGTTGGCTTGCGGAACTCTTGCGGTGGGAATGCAGGTTGGAGCAATCGTGGCAAGCATGACCACCGGTTCGCTCATGGACGTCATACAATGGAGATGGGTGTTTCTACTCTTTGCTGTTCCCGGTCTTCTTTGGGCGGTTGGTTTCTTCAAGCGATTTCGCAATCATCCTCAAGAGGATCCAGCAGTAAACCAGGCAGAATTGAACATTATTGCTTCAGAAAGGATCGAGGCAGCCCGATCGAGCAATACACGTCCGACGCCGTGGCGATTGATTTTTCGAAAGTCAGCGATCTGGTTCTTGTGCGGCCAGCAGATTTGTCGAGCCGCAGGATATATGTTTTTCGCAAGTTGGTTCCCAACATTCCTCCAAGAGACGCGGGGAGTCTCAGTGAAGGATTCAGGCTACCTTCAGGCCCTCGTATTCGTCGGCACATTGACCGGATCATTGATCGGAGGCCTGCTAACTGATTGGATTTGGAGGCGGACAGGAAACCTGAGACTCAGCCGTAGCGGAGTTGGCGCCACCTTCCTTCTTGGTTGTTCTGTTCTGATTCTGTGCGCCTGGTTTGTGGAAAGCACGTTTCTAGCGGTGGCACTGTTGTCGGTCGGATCATTGCTGGCGGCAATGGCCGGACCATGTGCATTCGCAGCCACAATGGACATCGGCGGCGACCATGTACCGCAGGTATATGGCATCATGAACATGAGCGGAAATTTTGCTGCTGCCGCCTGCCCCATTCTGATCGCTGAACTCTTCGAATGGACATCCAACTGGTCCATCGTACTGCTGCTGTTTGCGGCAACCTATATGGTCGGAGCGATATGTTGGGCGATGGTCGACTGTCGGCAGCAGATCACGCAATGAGCGTCTCCGTCTTCTGAACATCTGTTAAACCACCAGAATGTCATTTTAGCACCAAATCAACACCGGCCATGTCAATTAACCCCCGTTAAAAGGGCGTGAAACCGTTATTGAGCTGCCTACTTCAAAAACATTCTTCCAAACGATTCGCCACCCATCAGCTTCAGAGTATTGCTAAACCTGAACCTGCACTTCATCACCCTTCAGACGCACCGGAAAGCACCGTGCGTCAAATTCTGGTCGATTTTCATCGAGATAGGTTCCATCTCGCAGGCAAAAATGCCAATGATGAATGCGGCATGAAACAGTGTCACGATCCATCGTCCCAAGCGAAAGCGATGCTCCAGCGTGTGGGCAACGGTTGTCTAACGCGAAAAACTCGCCATCAACATGAAAGATCCCAATAGGAATTTCGTTGACAACGAACATCCTTGCCGAACCAATTGGCACGTCATGCTTTTTGCAAATGGAATGAAATTGAGCCATTGTTATTAAATCCCCATCAGCGGCGCGACAACCAAAAACGTGAGCAAGGTTGCCAGGACGACCGCAATCAGGTTCAACCAAATTCCTGCTTTGACCATTTGCGGAATCGTAACTTGACCGGAAGCGAAAACAATCGCATTGGGTGGTGTTGCAACCGGCAACATAAACGCACAGCTGGCCGCGATTGCCGCTGGAAAAATGAGAAGATAAGGATGGACTCCTAAGCCAGGTGCCAGTGCAGCGAGGACCGGCAATAGCGTTGCCGCGGTGGCCGTGTTGGATGTCAGCTCGGTTAAGAAAATGATGCCCAGGCATACCAACAGCACCAGGATAAAATCCGGGATTCCGGCGGCATAGCGAGCCTGGCTCCCCATAAACTCGGCGACACCATTTGCTTCGACAGCCGCCGCGAGACTTATCCCACCGCCAAACAAAATGAGAATACTCCAAGGCATTTGGTTGGCAGTGTCCCAGTTCATTACGAACTTTCGAGATTCGGATCCAGCCGGAATCACAAACAACGTCAATGCGCCCGCCATCGCAATGCCGCTGTCAGTCAAACTTGCAAAAGGCATGATGACGCGATCACCAAAATCAAAATGAATCTGGACCAACAACGGACGGACGATCCAAACCAGAGCCGTACTGCAGAATACAAGAAACGTGATCCACTCACCTCGACTTGGCGGCCCCAGTGACTGATATTCGGATTCAATTAGCTGCTTGCCCCCTTTGATTTCAGTCGTACGAATCGGAAAGATAACGCGAGTTAGCAACAGCCATACGATCGGCAAAAATACGATTGCAAATGGGACACCGATAAGCATCCAGCGAGCGAAACTCATTTCCATTCGATGCGGCTCGGAAATCGAATCACTGAGAAAACTAACCAAAAAAACGTTGGGCGGTGTTCCAATGATCGTTGCGACGCCTCCAATCGACGCGGCGTAGGCAATGCCAAGCATCAAGCACGTCGTTAAATTCCTGTCGATAACGCCACTCTGAATGGGAGCGTCTGTTTTGTTGCGAGAACGCCGCACATTATTGTCGGTTAACGAAACGACGCTTAAGGCAATTGGCAACATTAACGCTGCGGTCGCCGTATTGGAAACAAAAGCGCTCAGCACGGCAGTGACGATCATGAAACCTGCGACCATATTGATTGGTTTCGTCCCAACCAGACGAAGCGTGACCAGAGCGATTCGTTGATCCAACCCCCAGCGACGCATGGAAAGGGCCTGTATAAATCCCCCCATGAACAGAAAAATTAGCGGATGAGCGTAAGGAGCTGCTGTATCCACCATATTTGCGATACCAAACAGAGGAAACACAACCAACGGCAGCAGCGCCGTGGCAGAAAGATCAATGGACTCGGTCAGCCACCACGTCGCCATCCAAGCCATAACCGCCAGTGTTGCCCTTCCAGCGGTCTCAAAATCCATCGTTTGTCCGGTTGCATCGCTATATGCAACGGGGAGCATCAGGTAACAAATTGCCGCAACGCATGGCCCGGCAACAAGCCCCAATCTTTGAATCTTTGTCCGACCTGCTTTGATTGAATCCCCTACGATCGATTCCTCAGAAGCCAAAGCGGATCGTTCATGTTGCTTGGTCGGTTTCACAGAGCATTTTCCAAAGTGAGTTCTTCGAAGCGAGGTCGCAACCCATCAGATCGATGTATCAGACCGACATTAAACGATTTACTAACTGCGACTCGTTTCGGGTTCCGCGGCCCAAACAACAAACAACAAACAACAAACAACAAACAACAAACAGGCAACCGTCAAAGTCAGTCTTCGTTTGAGTTTAGCAGGTGTGATGGGATGTTTTTCCAGGGGCACAAATTTCGCACGCAATCCTGAGACGGGTCGGTTAGCAGCTCCAATAAGAAATCGCCAAACAAACATTCGCAACAGATCGGGACGATTCTTTAAATCTTCATTGCCATGGTATTGGGTAGGTTTGTCCCAAACGCCGTGCTCGTCGATGACGTCTCACATTCGCTCAACTTGTTCAATTGCAAGCCGAAACTCGCAACTGGGTGACGGCTCGGTTTCAAAGTTCGAGATCGAAAACCATTTTTGTTGCCATGGCAAGAAGTTACCGTACTATGCACACCTACGCCACCGTACCATTGCACACCTACGCCACCGTACCATTGCCCCCCTGCCCTTCAGTTGCGGCTTAGCGATTTAAAATCAATGCCTCGAATCGATTTTGGATCCATTGAAAGTCACACACTGGGTTGAGGCCCGATCGAGTCTTTATTGGCTTTTGCCGATACCAAGACAAGGGCCATATTCGTCGAAGGATTCATTTGATCGGCACTGCCATGAACCGTGTTATGCCAACAGCTTTTTGACGACGTTCGACTGTTCGACACCGGTCAATCCGAGATCGAGCCCCTTGAACTTAAATTTGAAGCGATGGTGATCGATGCCCATCAGATGAAGAATCGTCGCATGCAGATCGCGAACGTGGACCACGTTCTCGGCGACGTGATAGCCAAATTCATCCGTCTTTCCGTAGGTTAGACCGCTACTCACCCCTCCACCAGCCATCCACATCGTAAAACCGTGTGGGTGATGGTCTCGTCCATAGGTTTTGCCTGACACCTGCGCGACGGGAGTGCGACCAAATTCGCCACCCCAGATGACAAGCGTGTCGTCCAACATGCCCCTTTGTTTCAAGTCTTTCAACAGCGCCGCGACCGGCTGGTCGGATGCGAAACATTGGCGTTTGTGCTGTTTCTGGATGTCCGTGTGCGAATCCCATCCTCGATCGTAAAGCTGCACGAACCGGACATCACGTTCCACCAACCGACGAGCGAGCAGGCAGTTGTTGGCAAAAGAATGCTGGGCTGGATCGGCACCATAGGCGGCCAGCGTTTCCTTGGACTCCTGTTTGAGGTCGGTCAATTCCGGAATACTGGATTGCATTCGAAATGCCATTTCGTAAGAAGCGACTCGGGAAAGAATCTCTGGGTCATTCAGTTCGTCGTGCTGCCGCTTGTTCATCCAGCTCAACAAGTCGAGCTGCTCCCGTCGACGCTTGATTGTAACGCCGGCGGGATTATTGAGATGCAAGACGGGCTCTGTCCCCTTGAGAAACGGAACACCTTGGTGCCTGGAATCCAGAAAGCCATTCCCCCAAAAACTTTGCAACAGTGGCTGCGCACCGTGCAGTGAGCCAGACGTCAGGACAATGTAGTCGGGAAGGCTACTGTTTTCAGATCCCAGTCCGTAGGAAAGCCAAGCACCGAGCGTCGGACGACCAAACAAAACCGAACCGCAATTCATCATGTTGACCCCCGGGTCATGAACGTTAGTCGTTGTCTTCATCGAGCGAACGACGGTGAGTTCATCCGCCACAGTCGCCAAGTGGGGCATAAGATCGGAAATGACCGTGCCAGACTCGCCATGTTGCGAAAACTTGTACGGCGATCCCTTAAGTGCCGGCAACCCGCGAATCAATGC
>CAJQQR010000187.1 GCA_905480545.1 uncultured Pirellulaceae bacterium | reverse complement strand
GGGCTTCGTATTTCCGTCCGCTGTCCCGTCACCCATTTATTTTGGGTAGTGTATAAAAGCTGCTTAAGATTTGGTAACTGATCCAAAACACGACAATCCCATCGAAGGAGCCGACGGGAATGGAAAGTCGCTGTTGAAAGCGAAATCGGCAAGTGGACCATCCTTCGGATAACGACAGACGAGATCCGGGGATTGATCGCAGTATGGAACAAACAGAAATGAGCAATTCTTTGCAGGAACAATTCGATTCGCAGCAATTTTCTAATGACTACCAGTTGGTGAATGGTGTCAACATGCACACCGAGAATCCCGAGAACTTCCACATCCCGCCACCCGTCATCAAGCGGCACATTAGACCATGCTATTTTGTCGAACTCAGGATCGACTCCTCGCGGTTTTCGGTACACGAGGACGCGGCAGAGAAATGCTCGTGTCCCTCTTGTAACGGTGAGATGACGAATCCGATTCTTAAACACGACCACCCGTCATCGCTTTTGTTGTTGCCGGAACAAAACGTTCCGTCACGAGGTTGGGGCGAGGACTTTTGGGTACAAATAACGGGAAAGACCGGGAGTTACTTCCGTGGTGTCGTTGACAATCCGCTTGTGGAAACTCGATTGCACGGACTTGGCAAGGGCGAAGAGATCTTTTTTTCCGAAGACCATATCTTGGCCATTCACGACATCCACCGAGAGGAGCTTATCGTCGGAATGAATGTGGATGATATCAAAGAACTGGCGCAATGGGTTGGCAAGATGCGACGGATGGAGTGATTGAAATTACTTTATGCCACCAGTAACCCCCGCCACGTTGGCCCCGGGTGAAGGAACACTGCGTCATCCGCCCAGACCTACCTCTTGGCCTGCTCAACCTGTTCATCGGCCCATATGGTGATCCGCAATGACGCTGACGAATCGGATGGGAGACCAGCATCGTTAAGCCAGTCTGCCAGCGTTTGAGATCGAGAACGATTGCGACGAAAATGGAACCTGACATGAATGGCACTGTCAAAATTAAATGATCGCGCAATCTGAGTTTGAGCGTAAGCGAGAACTTTTATAGATTCACTTCGCCAGGTTGCACTTTCGAATTTAGAGCCTCTTTGGTATTAAAATATAGCCCTCTCTTGGTCCACGTTTGCATGAAAACCAAGGAGGGTATTTTCAAGGATCATCCTGTACCAAATTCGGCACGCCGTAACACTAACGGTTTTCAAAAATTGATCGACAGATTCTTCAAGCAGTCAGGCTTGCCGTTTGCTGAAGTGATCACCGCCACGAAGATCGAAGAAGTCTTTCGCAAACATGGCGGACTGTCTGGGCTCGGTTCGATTTACAGTACGGCTACAGTGTTGTGGGCTTTTTTCGGCCAAGTGCTGCAGGACGGAAAAATGGCAGCTTGTCGCTCCGCAGTCGCAGGAATCATCGCTCATCGGCAATTGCTCGGTCAGTCGGAGCGGCGGGGGGTTCAGGCGGTGGACCGATGAGAACGGCCACGTAGGGCATTCCCTTCAAATTCTTGTACGCGTCCTTATACTGTTCGACTGCCGCAATCACGCGGCTACCCGGTTCATCCGTCAGTGAAGCGGTCACCGTGGCACCGCCGGGACTCCAACCGGCAAGGAGTATTTTGATGCGGCCTTTCGCCCGGTGAGGAATATCTGCGCCCACGGGGCAATGGGATATATCGCCCAGTACCCCATCCCACACGTCCGTTGCTCCAAAGGGGGAAGGATCCAGACGCACCCAGCCGGTCACAGCGGTGAACTTGGCCTGCCCACGCATCTTGAGCCCGTTAACAATCCAGGACTCGACGACGGGTTGATCCTTACGGAGATTCGCCGGGTCGTTGGGCATTATGATCTTGACGTACACCTGATTGGATTTTGGCAGGGCAACTTTCTTCGGCGTGGCTTCCTGCGCGTCGGCAGCGCATGCAGCGACCGCAAGTGTGCTGATGACGGTTGTGAATACCAAAAACTGTCGCGACATATCGCACCTTCGATCAGTAAATAGGCATAACGAGTTGCGATCTATCCGTTTTTCGGTAGAAAACGTGTGGGAGGGAATTTGGCTTTGACCGAAAGACGGATACATCGTGTAAAAAGTTGATTGTAAGAGATGAGTGTTGGGAATGACAGCGATATTTCGTCAACTTTGCATTAAAAAGGTGTCAGGGACCCTTTTGTCTGCTGCTCTAGCAATTTCTGGTTATGTATAATCACCCTTAGTGAAAACTGGCTTGAAGAATACAGAATGGGTCGTGCTCCACGCGTTGATGAGGCGGGCGGGATCTATCATGCACTTAACCGCGGTAATGGTCGTTATGATATCTTCTTGAAAGAAGCCGACTTCGAAGCTTTCGAACAGATCATCAAAGAGGGACTGGAAAAATTTCCGGTTGACCTACTTGCTTACCAATGGATGGGAAATCATTGGCACATGGTCCTCTCCCCGCAAGTTGACGGAGGAATGTCAGTGTTTGTTGGCTGGATTACTTTAACGCACACTCAGCGATACCATGCCCACCATGGAT
>CAJQQR010000186.1 GCA_905480545.1 uncultured Pirellulaceae bacterium | reverse complement strand
GAACACTGGCAATTTTCGTGATTTCAAGGGCGGTCTCCAGTTGTTGACGTGTGACGTTGGAAAGCCCAATCATTTCGATCTTCCCGGCGGATCTTGCGTGTTCCAAAGCGCCGATCGAGTCTTCCAGCGGAACGTTTGGGTCGACGCGATGCAGTTGGAAAAGGTCAATACAATCGGTTTTAAGGTTCGAAAGTGCGATGTCGATTTGTTTCGTAAGCGTTTCCGAAGATGCATCCACGACAGCTTTCCCTGGAGCCGGTTTGTCTACACCACCCTTTGTCGCAATGATCAAGTCATCGGAATAGGGTGACAATGCGTCAGCGATGATCTTGTCCGACCACTGCGGACCGTATGCAAAGGCCGAATCAAAGAACTGGACGCCGGACTCAACTGCGTGCTGCAATAACCGCTTCCCCGCTTCCCAATCGTGGTACGGGCCGAAATTTCCTGGCTGGCCGGTGAGTCGCATCGCACCAAATCCGATCCGGTTTACAGACTTCCCGGATAAAAAATCAAATGTTGGGTTCACGTTCATTTGTTTCAGTAAAAAAAATTGGCAAAGGTACACCGATCGATCGATTTTCAACGTCAATGACGTTTTTTCTGACCTACGGTTTATCGGAGAATGCGCTAATTTAGCACTTGCGTTTCTATTTGAATTTTATCCAGCCCTTTTTTCTGAAGTAGTAAGGAAAGCGTCCATGTGCGGTATTGTCGGTTATATCGGTTTTCAAGGTGCAAACGATGTTCTACTCGATGGATTGCATCGACTTGAGTATCGCGGTTACGACAGTTCCGGTACAGCAGTGTTGACCGATGAGGGGAGCATTTGTGTGACCAAGGCGGTGGGAAGAATACGGGAGCTAGAGTCCGTCATTGACAATTGTCCCAGTGATTCAAAAGTTGGGATTGGACACACACGCTGGGCGACTCACGGTCCAGCAAACGAAGCCAATGCACATCCACATTGTGATACAAAGTCACAAGTTGCGATCTGCCATAATGGAGTCATCGAGAACTATTATCAGATAAAAGAAGCATTGCAAGCTGACGGTTATGAATTCAAATCTGAAACCGACACCGAGGTGATTGTTGCATTGCTTTCAAAATTTATCGACCAGGAAAAAGCAACAAAAGAAACATTGACGAACGCAGACCTTGCCAGCGTCGTGAAACAAGCGACAGCACAGTTGCATGGGACGTATGGTTTGGTCGTTCTTTTTAAAGACTTTCCGAATGTGATCATCGCCTCTCGGCTAGGAAGTCCATTGGTCATTGGTGTAGGGAAAAACGAAAATTTCATCGCGAGTGACGCATCGGCGCTTGCTGGAAAAACAGACAAAATTGTTTACTTAGCCGATCACCAAGTAGCGATTCTAACCTCAGAAACGATGGAGATTACGCATCGCGAAACTGGCCGAATCAATCCAAGCATTCATGCTCTGGATATGGATCCAACCGAGGTTGGGCTTAATGGATTCGATCATTTCATGCTGAAAGAAATCTTTGAACAACCTGCGTCGGTTCGAAATACGATGCGAGGCCGATTAAACGAAGAAGAAGCAACCGCCGTCTATGGTGGCTTAAACATTTCAACGCAGCAACTTCGCAAAGCCAAACGCATTATTTTGACCGCATGCGGGACCAGTTGGCACTCCGCACTGGTTGGTGAACACATGATCGAAGAAATTGCTCGAATACCGGTTGAAGTCGAATACGCAAGTGAGCTGCGCTATCGAAATCCACCTCTCGATGATGAAACACTTGTATTCGCCATTACGCAGAGCGGTGAGACTGCCGATACGCTTGCCGCGCTTCGGGAGATGAAAAGAAAAGGAATTCCTGCACTTGCGATTTGTAACGTCGTAGGCAGCACAATTGCTCAAGAGTCTGATGGAGGAATTTATCTTCATGCCGGGCCAGAAATCGGTGTTGCGTCGACCAAGGCCTACAGTTGCCAATGCACGGCGCTGGCGATGTTGGCCATTCACTTAGGCCGAATTCGCCATTGCAGTTACGATCGCGGTCGACAATTAATTGCCGATTTGCAGTGCTTGCCAGAGAGGATTGAAAAAGCATTGGAGGCAAACGACGAAGTTCGAACGGTTGCCGAAAAGTATCAGCACGCAACGAACTTTCTCTATCTCGGGCGTCAAGCTAATTTCCCGACGGCCCTCGAAGGTGCCTTGAAGTTGAAAGAGATCAGCTACATTCACGCCGAGGGGTATCCTGCTGCAGAGATGAAGCATGGTCCAATAGCATTGGTGGACGACAAAACTCCGAGCGTTTTCGTTTTGCCAAACGGATACATTTACGAAAAAGTCATCGCAAACTTGGAGGAGATCAAAGCCCGGGGCGGACCCATCATTGCCGTCGCGGATGAAAACGATGATCGAATCGCAAGCTTGGCAGATGACGTGATTCGCATCCCTAGCGTTAACGACTTTATCCAGCCGATGGTCGCCGCCATTCCTTTACAGTTGTTGGCCTATCATATTGCGGTTTTACGGGGTTGTGATGTCGATAAACCTCGGAATCTCGCCAAGAGCGTTACGGTCGAGTAGGTTTTTGTGGTTGATTTTATTCCGCAGGAGCTTTTTTGGGGGATTTTAATTGACATCCATCCGATGTCAATTAAGTTAAGGTTTTGGTTTAATCACTGGAATTTATTTGATTTGGTAAAGCTCATGGAAACGATTCCCGAAGACGCAGTCGCTCGTCAGAATATGTTGCTCGAAATGCAAGGTCGCGAGGTTGAGCAGAAAGAAAAAACATCGGATGAAGAGAGTCACTAGCTGTACTTTTCAGACCGGGCGTGGTGGATCGATGCGGTCCCAACACTTTTCATCCACCGCTGGTGGGTTAGCGATAGCAACTCTCGCTTATCCAAATCAGAACGCGTGAAATGATTCGCTCTTGAGATGATTCGCTCTTGAGATGATTCGAAAATCAACTCTTGATTCGGTTTGAGTGTGGCGGTGAAAATGGAGGTTGCTAAACCCCATCGCCCACCTGGTTCCCTTTTTCTGCTTGTTCGAGCGAGAAGCAGGTTCTGGAGTTGCCGAGGCGTTAAGTTCATTTCGTTGTATTGAATTTACGGAACCTTACCGGATTGTTTTTAACGCGATCTGACAGATGACGCTTGGCGGAGAACTCGGTTGAAACGTTTTACCCGGCACAACGCATTTTTCGGCTCCCGGATTGTTGATCTGAAGGATGCCGACGCAACGTTCCCTTCAGCGTAAATTTCTCTTCTAAATTGCTCTTCTAAATTGCCTGAGGAAGTCAGAGGGTTCCACCCCTTCTTTTCGAGAACCCTTGGGGCGAAATAATTTAGAGCTCGTTTGATCAATCACCAACGGTTTTCTGAGTCGCAAGTTATGTAACAATGGCTCAACGATGAAGTTCGGCGTAAAGACCAATGCGATAACAAGGTGAAACGATGAATTTGAGTGTGATTGATCAAGTTGTATTGTTCGTCTATCTGGGCGGAATCGTTTTTTTTGGTTGCTACTTTTCAGTTCGAAATACCACAAGCAAGCAATTCATGGACGCAGGGGGATCGCTACCGGGGTGGATTGTCGGCATGTCCATTTTCGGTACGTTCCTGAGCAGCATCAGCTTTATTGCCAATCCAGGGAAGTCATTCGCTGCGAACTGGAATCCCTTTGTGTTTGGATTATCGTTGCCGATCGCGGCTTGGATCGCTTGCCGTTGGTTTGTTCCGTTTTATCGCAATGCGAATCAAGTTTCGGTCTTTACGCATTTTGAAACGCGATTTGGGAGATGGGCGAAATACTATGCGATCACATTTTTCGTTTTGACTCAAGTCATTCGGATCGGCACCATACTATTTCTGGTTGCGATCGCAATAGAGCCGGTCACCGGATGGAACGTGTCGACGATTATTATCGCGGTGGGGACCGCGGTGATCGTTTACACTTTAATTGGTGGAATCGAAGCCGTCATTTGGACGGACGTCGTTCAAAGCGTCGTTTTAACCATTGGAGTTTTGGTTGCAATTTTTGTGATATGCATGGCAATGCCGAATGGTCCCAAGCAGATATTTGAAATCGCAAGGGATAATTCGAACGGCGAAAAGTTTTCGCTGGGAAGCTTTAGCCCCTCTTTATCGCAAGCGAATTCGACTTTTTGGATCATGCTGATCTACGGCTTTTTTATCAATTTGCAAAATTTCGGAATCGACCAAAATTACGTTCAGCGTTACGCGACGGTTCCGACTGAGGCAGAGGCCCGCCGAAGCATTTGGATTGGTGTTTGGTTGTATATTCCAGTTTCTGCATTGCTGTTTTTTGTAGGTACTGCACTCTTTGCGTTTTACTCGGTGCATTCAGATTTAATTTCCACGGATCTTCCAAAAGATCAGGTCTTTCCACATTTTATTGCAAATGAATTGCCCGTTGGACTGGTCGGGCTTTTGCTTGCTGCGATTTTGGCGGCGGCAATGAGTACGATCGACTCTTCATTGAACTCATGTGCGACCGTTTTGTGCGTTGATGTTGGTCCGGATTTCGACGACCAACTTAGTAAAAATGTTGAGCAAACGGAAAAACGTTCTCGAACCATTTTGTTTGTTTCAACGATTGTCATAGGCTTGATTGGAACGGGCGTAGCGTTGTTGATGATTGGAATTAAGTCCACCTTGGATACCTGGTGGAAGTTAGCCGGAATTTTCAGTGGCGGAGTTCTCGGATTGTTTTTGCTGGGAATGTTTTCGCACAAGATTAGGAGCCGTCAGGCTTTGGTTGCCGTTGTGACAGGACTCTGTTTGATTTTTTGGATGTCGCTTTCTAGCTTTGGTTATTGGCCTAATCAGTTGAATTCATTGGCTTATTCTCTGCATGAAAAGCTAATTATCGTTTTTGGAACAACCGCGATTGTTCTGGTTGGTTTCGTGGCCATACTGATCCTTCCGAGCAAAACGCCTAAGTCAAACGAACCGGATAAAAACTGATGCCGATCTTGCACCAAAACATTTCGAGCATGCTGCGGGCTGCGCGTGATCAGAATTGAAAAAGGTCTTCGTGATTTGGGCTTTGCTTAAATGGAATTACGGAAAGCGATTTAATCGCCTTGGTCGATGATTCCGATCGTGCGATAATCGACGAGTCGGAATACTGCAAACTAAACTGGCGGTGTTACCGATTCTTGGAAAACCCGGACTGATTTTGAGTGTCTAGGTTTGCTAAGATCGAGTTCGATGCTGATGGCATAAATGGTCGAATCCGACTTGTGGTTCGTCAGTGTTGATGTGACCGGTAGTGACGCTCGAAATAATTTGCAAATCCACGGTCTGGTGGCGGTAGTTACATTGCAATTCAGGTCGGACGCACCATCGGATGAAAGCTAGTTCAATTCAATGCCAAACGATGATTTACGATCGAATCAGCCGACTCTGCATCCATGGTAAGTCATGCTTCTGTGTTAACTCGTTTTTAAACAAATCCATTTGGCATCGATTCAACCGAATATAGTTCTTGAAAAATGACCGAAGTCCAGAGCGCCTTGGGGCGAATTCAACCAAATCGAAAAATCACCGGCATTTCGGCGATTCTCTTGCCGTTTAAACGAAATGGTGAGATTGATTGGGATGGGTTTCGCGAGCATGTGATTCGGACCGCAAACGCTGGACTTTCGCCGGCCGTGAATATGGATACCGGGTATGGTAATTTGATCGACGAGGCAACTCGGGTCATGGTTCTTCGAGAGACACAATCCGTTTTGGGAGGAATTGATTTCGTCGCAGGGGCCTTTGTCGGTGATCAACCTGATTCTGCGTTCAACCGTGAACGATATGCAGAAAGCATGCAGCAAATTCAGGGTTTTGGCGGAACCCCAGTTGTCTTTCAGTCGTATGGGTTGACTCGGCAATCGGACGAAGGGATTTTAGAAAGCTACAAATCGCTTTCGGCAGAATGTGATCGGTTCATAGGCTTTGAGTTGGGGAAGATGTTTGCGCCATTTGGTGAAGTTTACTCACTTGAGCTTTATCGAGACCTTATTCAAATCAAACAATGCATTGGTGCGAAGCATTCGTCGCTGTCACGAGAATTGGAATGGCAACGCCTGGAGATACGTGACCAAGTTCGACCTGAATTTAAGGTCTTCACTGGCAACGATTTGGCAATAGACATGGTGATTTATGGCAGCGATTACCTATTAGGCTTAAGTACATTTGCGCCTGATTATTTCGCTTTGCGAGATTCGTATTGGGAAAAAGGAGATGCGAAATTCTTTCAGTTGAATGACGTTCTGCAATACCTCGGTTGCTTTTCGTTTCGGGATCCCGTTCCTGCCTACAAGCACAATGCCGCGATGTTTTTAAAGTTGCGAAATCAAATCGCATCCAATTCGACACATTCAGAAAGTTTGTCCCGACCCGAGTCGGACATCGATGTACTCGAAAAAATCATTAACCAACTTCGTGCGTTTGAATAAACGCAGGTCCGCAACATAATGTCGTTTCCACGAATTTCAAAATTAAAAACCAACAGTGCTTTCCGGAATCGATTGAAGGATTTATCCATCTCAATGCCTTTCGATGAAACGCTTGAATCGGGTGATCAATCTCCGTTAGGGAAATCAGTCCGTTACAAAAGCAAAACGATTGGAAATCGTTTTTGTATCTTACCGATGGAAGGTTGGGATGGGACGGCCGATGGCCGACCAAGCGAATTGACAACTCGTCGCTGGAAAAATTTTGGATTGAGCGGCGCAAAATTGATTTGGGGTGGCGAAGCAGTTGCTGTGCGGCACGATGGGCGAGCGAATCCGAATCAACTGCTGATCAACGAGTCGAACTTGTCAGAGTTGGCTGCGCTACGCAATGCGATGCTTGATTCCCATCGAAGCAAATTTGGATCGACTGATGACCTTTTTGATGGACTGCAAATCACTCATTCGGGTCGCTTTGCGCGACCCAATCATAAATCCAAATTGGAGCCGCGGACCGCTTACCAGCACCCTGTTTTGGATCAAAGGTTTGGAGTTGAAGCCCACCAGGCGGTCCTTTCGGATGATGAATTAAGATTGTTGATCGGAGACTTTGTGAATGCCGCAAAGCTCGCGGAATCGATAGGATTTCAATTTGTCGACGTAAAGCATTGCCACGGGTATCTTGGCCATGAAATGCTTTCAGGCTACGATCGTGATGGAGAATTTGGTGGAAGTTTCGAAAACCGAACTCGGTTTTTGCGAGAAATTGTCGCTGGGATTCGAGCCGAAACCAGCCTCGAAATTGCGACGCGGGTTAGCATTTTTGATTTTACGCCGTTTGTTCAAGACGCAGAATCGATCGGCATCCCGCAAACGACGGGAGGTTATTCCTACGCTTTTGGAGGCGATGGGGCAGGGCAGGGGATCGATTTGGCCGAGCCACATCAATTGATGAAATTGCTCAGTGAGCTAGGTATCCAGTTCGTTTGCACCACGGCCGGCAGTCCTTATTACAATCCGCACATTCAGCGACCAGCGTTGTTTCCGCCATCTGACGGATATTTACCACCTGAAGATCCGATGGTTGGTGTTGCTCGCCAAATTAATGCAACTTCGAAACTAAAAGCCGAACATCCAGATCTGTTTTTTGTAGGCTCGGCGTATTCGTATTTGCAGGAGTGGTTACCCAATGTAGGTCAAGGAGTCATTCGGGATTCTGCTGCCGACTTTATTGGATTGGGAAGAATGGTCCTGTCATATCCTGAATTGCCAGCAGATGTTTTGTCGGGCAAGCCGATGGCTCGAAAGAAAATATGTCGGACGTTTAGCGACTGTACAACGGCTCCCCGCAATGGAATGGTCTCCGGTTGCTTTCCGCTTGACCCATTCTACAAAAAAATGCCCGAGTACGGTCAGCTGAAAGCAGCCAAGAAAAGGTAGTGGGCGTGGGTTTTTTTGTCGGTGAACAAGAGGTGACATGTCGGTGCAGCATAGCATGCGACATGTTCGGTGTTCGTTTGCGTTCAGTCGTTGCACGCTTTTAAAGATCGAGCGCTGATCCAAAGATCGAGCGCTGATCCAAAGTTTACGGACTGATCAAAAGAACCTGACTGAGAGATTTTAAAAAACACACCAGTTCTGCTTCAACTAGCCGTTCTCGCACGAGCCCTGTGCTTTATGTAGGCGACCATCTGGAAATACACCGGGCAAGTCTTCGGCGTACCACTTGTCCAAGACCGCATTCCACTGCGAAAAATCCTTGACTTTCGTGAACGCTTTTCGAACCTCGACATGCTCGGGATGGAGTGCGGAGTATTTGATGCCAAATTTACGCATCATCGGACCGACTCGTTCACCGTAAATTTCTTCCGCCAATTGATAATGCTCTTTGATTACGTCGCGTTGTCGATGAAGGCCCGGCGGATTCGGTTTCGGGCGACCTTCCGAAATTGCGCGAGCTTGTTCGAATATCCAGGGGTTTCCAATCGCGCCGCGCGCGACAGTAACTCCATCAACACCGGTCTCCTGTATCATCTCAAAGCAGCTTTCTGGCGTGAATAAATCGCCGCTGCCCAGGATTACCTTTTCACCGACATGGCGTTTGACCTCCCTCAAAAAATCCCATTTGCTCGGTCCGATGTATTTTTGTTTGACGGTTCTTCCATGAACGGTGATGCCAGCCACCCCGAGGGAAAATGCTCCGTCAAGAATTTCGAAAAAATGGTCTCGACTCTCCTGGGAATCATCGATCCCGCGCCGCATTTTTACGGTGACGGGAATATTCGCGGGCACGGTGTCGCGCGTCTTCTTGACAATTTCCAATGCAATCTTTGGCTGACCTAAATGGTATCCACCTCGGCATTTCCCCAAAACCTTTTTTACAGGGCAGCCGAAATTGATATCAATGATATCAAAACCGGCGTCGACCAATTTTCGGGCGCCTTCGGCAAAACTATCGGGCTCAGAGCCCATTAATTGTCCGCCAACAGGGTGTTCTTCATCCGAAATGTGTAGAAAGTGGCTGGTTCTTTTCCGTTCCTTCAATTCAACCAGAAATTTGTCGAGCATAACCTCGCAAATCATGTAGCTTGCACCGTGCCTTTTGGCGATCACCCGCATCGGCCAGTCGCTATAACCAGAAAGAGCGGCCTGTACGACAGGGAATCCAATTTCCACGTTTCCAATGGAAAGATTTGTTGCCGCCTGCGTCGTTGACATATGTAGTGTTGTGGGAAATGAGTCGATTAATTGGTTATTATGGCCATGGCGGCAATCCGACATTTTTCAACGGATCGTCCACGATTCATTGAAGCCGACATCCGTTTACATCCGATTATAGTGGTGCACAGATTTTTGAAGCGAGGTGTGGCAGGAATTTTTTGATTGGTTCCAGACGCTCGTGCAGCAAATCATGATTGACTCTGGATTTTCGTGGAATTGCATTCAGGCTTGGCAAACATCAGTATCTTTAATGGGAATTTCATAACGGGTTAGACCGTTTCACAATTCATTTCATGCAGCGATTTCCGCCTTTGGGCGGGATTTACATAGGCCGCTCGGTTAACTGCCCCAATCGAGCGGCCTTTACTATTCTTGCTCATGCGGTCGCGGTGGTTTCTGGTGCCGTTTTTTTTGCAGGTCGATTTTCGACCTTTGCTCCAGACTGGCAGTTTCTAGCATGATGCGTAAGCTAATTCGGAACGATGCAGACACTGCTCCAGACACATGTTTCCTTCTTGCTTACTTCTTACGATTTTGCTAGACGGTCCACTGACCGTTTAACGTCAGTTCAAATGGGATCCTGAGTCGTCGAAATTTTCAAGCGAGCGGAACATGATATTTGCTACGACAGATTGGCTTGTTCCTGCTCTCGTTGTTATCGTCGTCGTAGCATTGCTATGCCTAAATTGGCTAAAA
>CAJQQR010000185.1 GCA_905480545.1 uncultured Pirellulaceae bacterium | reverse complement strand
ACACCCAGTTTTGCCGCAACGTTGTCTTTTATTTCATTAATGAATTCGACAGCATTTTCGCTGGTTGCGCCGGGGTCGGCGATTAGGAAATTTGCGTTTTTCTGATCCAAGCGTAGGCCGCCCTTCAATAATTGCTTCTGTGCTGCATCCTCGATCAGGGACGCAGCGGTAACGCCACCAGGATCTTTAAAAAGGTAAGCGCTGCGACTGGTTGTACCTGGCGATGAAGCCTTCTTTGAAATCCAGAGCTTTTGCATTCTCTTCGTCAATTCGACAGGATCCTCTTTTTCAAATGCAAACGTCGCGTTCAGGATCACTAATTCACTTAGACTGCTCTGACGATATCCGAAGTTCATTTCATGGGCAGATCGAGTTTTGATTTCCCCACTGCGAGTCATGACTTCTGCGGACAGCGTCCATTGACCAATGTCACCGTTGTTCGCCGAAGCATTGCCATGCAACGCTCCGCCGACGGTGCCTGGAATTCCGATCAAACGTTCCGGTCCTGAAAAACCTTCGCGAACAGCTGTTGAGATAAAGTGGGTCAGTTTGCAGCCGCCACTGCATTTCAGCCCCGACTCGAGAACTTCAATCGATGTAAACTCAGCGGAATTTAGATGAATTACCATGCCATCGTATCCGGCGTCGGAAATCAAAACATTGGTCCCGTCCCCGAGCAATCGTATGCCAATTTCCTGACGAGAGCATGACGCGACGATGCTTCGTAGTTCCTCAATCGTTGTCGGTTCTGCAAAGTACTTTGCCGGACCGCCGATCTGAAGCGATGAAAAAGGAGCAAGCGGCTCATCCGTTCGCACAATGTGATTCAGGCCTTCAAATTCTGCCATGCTAATTCGCTAATTCTGGTTAAGGATTGATTGCAGCGTTGGATTGGATGAACGCAGTAATGATTCTCGAAGGGTAAAAATGATTTTACGAGTCCAATTCACGATGTCGAGTGGTGCTCAACGGCTATTCAGGCCTTTAACAAGTACTTTAAAAAGTCCAAAGTTGATCAGAGAAGCCGGATGGCTCGATTCTCGAAAAGACCCAAATTGGGTTGGCGCATTCCCCAACGTCGATTTAATCGTTGCAACATCAGTTTTTTGTCACATGAATCTCGACAACAAATCAACTGGTTGATTTAGGTCAACCTATTCTCTTCTATCGTTCGCCACGAAGGACAGTCCAAAATTCAGAAGATGTAGATGTAAATGACTACTGAAACGGTTGCTGAACCGAATAAATCGCCCAACCGAACCATTGATTTGGAGAATGGATCCGATCGATCCGTTGGGATTGCCAATAGCTTTTCAGATTCTCAGCAGCGCCGAAATCGCATCGTTTCAACAAAGTCACTTCCCGCTGAAGTAAGCGGACTGGCTTCGCCCAGACCGCTGCCTAAACGTCCGAAGGGGCGAGTTTTCGTTGGTGGCTTTTTAATCAGTTTGCTTTTAGGTTTCGGATATGCGATCTGGTCCGCATTTTTTTCCATCGTTGCGCATGGAATTATCGAAGGTCGGAAATTGGAGATTGCCGCCCTTCAAACGTCGGTCATTCGCACAATCCATGTCCGAGAGGGCAGCTTTGTTCAACAAGGTGATCCGTTGATCTCGGTGGAGTGTGTCGAAAAACCGGATTTAAATCGGGGTGATGCAGCGGGTGACCTTCGAAACGCTCTGTGCGATCTTGAGATCGAAATCGCACGGTTACGTGTAAATGCTTCATTGAAAGAGAAACGTACGGCACCTGCGAAGGCAGAGTACTATCAACTGCTGGGTGAGTATTTAAAGGAACAGGTCAAGCTGGATGAATTGATCGACAAGTTCCGTCGTAGTCAGCAACTCAACCAACGCAATTCAATCGGCGTCGCAGAATTGCGAACGTCTGAATTCGATGTCAAAGGGCAGCGAGAAAAGGTCGCCAAGCTAGGCTTGGCTGTTGAAGAAATGAAGAAAAATGCGGATTCGGCCGGAGAAAAAATTGATCTGGGTGACCTTGTTCAGGCCCATTTCTCACGCATCGAAAACTTTCGCAACAGAGTCGACGAACAAACATTCGGCGATACGCTGCATGTCATTCACGCGCCGGTTTCCGGGAAAATCATTCGAATTGATAGATTCACTGGCGAACGAATTGCCGCCGGCGAACCCGTTCTTGAAATTCTGGAGCATGGAAGCTGTACCCCGGTTCTTTATATCAAGCAGGCGCAGACCGCCCAGTTCGATTTGGGGCAACAAATCCAAGTACAGATTGAACCGGGCCATCAAATGATTCAATGCACCATCGAAATGATTGGTGACCAATACGAAGAAGTCCCGGACGGATTGAAAAATAAAATCACCAAACAAGATTTTGTTGTTCCTCTGAAGCTCTCCCTTTGCGCCCCCGAACTTGCGAGAGATGGGCTTCGCTTGGGTGCTCGGGTGACATTTCCTCGGAATCTTCGGTTTGCCACGCTGTTCAATAGTTCGTCCAACCAACCCATGATTCAACATCGAATCCATGAATCAAGAAGGCCTGATTGATGATCAATTCGTCGTGTCGACATTCCGATAAAACTCAATGTCCTGAATCAATCCCTGCAACGGAAATCAAAGGCAATCGTTATCCCGATTCAAGGTGTCAATCCGAATCGGGGCACCATGCCGCAAACGATACCTGTGCGCGGCCGAACAGACGAAGCGAATTGCGGGTTTCAATTGACAATCCGTGCATGATCGTTCCCGTGATGGCCGAGGGATTTCCTGACACTCAGAATATTTCAGTAGGTTTTGCCCTGGATATTTCAAAGAAAGGCATTGGATTCGAAATCGCGGGTGATAATCGTATTGCGACCAATCAAGTCGTTTTTGGATTGGAAACCGATGACGGCGAAATGGAGTTTGTTTCAGCAATTGTGCGTTTTATCGAGTCACAGGTTGCTTCCCAGCGAATTGGCGCTGAGTTTCTTCCGGAGGTTCAGCAGCTCTTTACCACTGCAAATATCCGTCCAAATTACGATTGCAAGGAATTGAAGTTCCGCACGGGTTTGAGCATCGATGCATTACGGGCTTGGGAAGATTGCGGCGTTTTGGTCGGTGCCCTAAACGACAAAATACTGGTTTGTCCGCAATGTGAATCATTGCCCACGTGGCGGTTGGGCTGTCCAAGCTGTGGGGCATCGTCCACAACCTCAGATCAACTGATCCATCACTTTGCGTGCGCCAATATTGGGCATGCATCTGAATACAAAACGGACGGCAGTTTGCGTTGTCCCAAATGCAAATTTAATGACCTCGTCGTTGGGGTGGATTTTGAATATCTGAGTGGACCGCAACGTTGCCACAATTGTGGATGGTCCGATTCGAAACTTTCGCCGATTGGGAATTGTTTGTCATGTGGACTCCGGTTCGCCGGTCACCAAGCACTTGAGATTGTTATCAATGGTTACGATGTTAGAAGATTGGATCCATTGGTTTACCTCCCTTGAGTTTCACCAAATCTGCCTGATCCTGCTCCCTATTCTGCTGATCGATGCTCCGCGATACGCTGTTGGATCGTTGTTGATGTGTATCGGGGACATATTTTACGACCTCATGAAGGTCTTCATCCGTTGCAAAGATCCCCAATACGATCATTGCCCTTCGGTTTGCATTGTCTTGGCGGGGCTAAACGAGGGTGAGACCATCGGTGACACCATGGAATCGATTTGGGGCACGTACCCCAGAATGGAAATGGTCATTGTCGATGATGGTTCGACTGATGGAATGTTTGAGGTGGTAGAGCGATTCGCAGAGTCACGCGACAATGTGATTTGTTTGCGAAAAACAGAACGTGGCGGCAAATCTTCGGCACTTAACATGGCTTTGCCGTACACCAATGCTGAGATTCTTGTTTGTGTGGATACTGATTCACACTTGGGTCCAAACGCCATTTGGGAGATTGTTCAACCTTTCAAAGAAGCCAATGTGGCAGCAGTGTCTGGCGCAGTGATCGCGCGGAATCCGTTTGTCAATTTGACAACCTGGCTCCAAGCGATTGAATACCTGCGAACCATTTTCCTTGGAAGGATGTTGTCCGATCGCTTGAATCTATTGGGAATCGTTTCGGGGGCATTTGGTGCCTTTCGGACGAGTGCGATAAAGCAAGTCCATGGTTGGGATGTTGGTCCCGGTGAAGATGGCGACTTGGTCATACGACTTCGGAAATCGGGATATCGCGTTAAATTCCGGCCCTACGCACAGTGCTTCACGAACCTACCCGTGGCAGTAGGTCAACTTTTTAAACAACGTCGGCGATGGGATTGGTCCGTCGTTACCTTTGAGTGCCGGAAACACATTGACCTCTTGAACCCGTTTCACAGCAGTTTTACGGCCAGTAATTTTTTTATGGTTGCCGAGCGGATTGTTTTTACGATTTTCTTTCAATTCGCGTTTTGGATTTACACGATTTGGTTGATGTTCAATATGCACCAAAATGTAGTCTATATACTGCTCCTAAATTACATTGCTTACACTGTGCTTGAGATCTTTCAGTACACGGCGGTTTTGTATTATTCGCTTGATCGAAAACGTGATTTGAAAATCGGAATGCTAATTCCGCTTGTCCCGATCTACTACCTTTTTCTTCGAACGGCAACGATGGTTGCAGTGTTGGAAGAAATGTTGACCCGCCGCTCATTTCGGGATAATTTCGTCCCTGCCCATGTCCGCAGTGCAACCTGGCATTGGTAAGATCGAATCGCGGCATCGAAACGAAAAGAGCCATGAAACGAAAAGAGCCATCAAACGAAAAGAGCCCACCCAAACCATGAGTGAGCCTTTACGTTGATATGATGTCCTGATTCTTAAAACGACTTATGGGAGTTCAACAGATTTAAGGTGCGATTCTCCGTCTAATTCAATCAGCACAACGGCGTGGGTCGAATTCAAGCCATCCAATTGCGTGACACCTTTCATGGACTCGATTGTTTTGTAAGCCACTCCGGCTGTGCCGCTTACGCGTGTAGTGATCGGTTCTTCTGAACCTGCATTTGCAAGATCGACTTTCATGACTCCGCGTGCGGAATTTGCCATCAAGATAAAATCTTTACCGTCTTTTTTGTAAACGACCATGTCGAGTGGGCGATTTCGGTTACCCAGTTCCGCGATCGTGGTTCCTTTGACTTTTCCTTTTTCCTTCATCGCGGTCAAAGGGATTCGAACGAGCGGCGTACAGGTATAGGCGGCGAGCAAGTTGGTTTCGCCATCGATTTGATAGGCTGCAAAAGTCCGTACCGGCGATCGAGTTTCAAACGCACCATGAGCGCCGTGGTAAATCTCAATGCTGCTACCGGGACTGACTTTTTCGAAGGGGTACTGAATTGCTCTCAGGTTCGATGCGAATTCTTCGTTAGACAAACCGGCAACGTAAACTTGTCCGTTGATGTAGGCGATGTCTGTGATCGATGACATGCGCTGATTGCCTCGACGCGTCTCTTTGCTATTGGCCGGATTGGGAAGTTTGGTTTTGGTCGCTGCCGCCGACTCCAATTCGAACTCTGAGATATCGTTCGACTTGGCATCGACTTTCAAGACGATAGTGTCTTTGCCGCGGGATACAGAAAGGTAGACGTTGCCGCTGATTGGATTCACCGCAAGGTCGTTGATCTGAATTTGCTTGATCGTTGAGGCAAGCATTCCGGCAATTTTGGTTTTGACATCAGCCACATCAAACTTTGCCGTCTCTGCGCCACCCTTTTGGGTGTCGCCTGTCTCGATCGCATAAATTTCGGCAGCCATCGGATCGCTGATAAACAAGACTCCATCTTCGCCGAATGCGATCGGTCCGAGTGACGTGAGTTTGATCTCTGCAGCGTCCGCTACGTTTGCACAGAACAACATTGCAATTGCAAATATCGCTGGCAGTAATAAATCTCGTTTCATCGTATTCCTCTGGTTTTCAAAAGTTTTTTTTCGTGGGGAAAATATTGAATCAGCTCGGTTCATCACCAATGTCAGGATTATCGACGATTTAAATCCCGATTACAAACGGCCAATCAAGACGGCAATTGAATTAGCGCTCGCTGGCCACCCGATACGCGTCGCACGCCAACCGATCTGCAATGTGCGTTTTAGTTGGATGGGTTGCAGGTTTGTGTCGTTGGAATCGTCAAGGTTCAGGTAAATTGAAGCTTGAATCCTGTGATTTTGCGTATCGGATAGAATCATCTCAGTTGCAAATCGCCCTGAAATCTCTTGATGCCTAGCTGCAGTAGGCCTGTTTTCCGCATCGATTCAGCGGAAAACCGTTACCATTTTCGTGGTGCGACAAATACGTTGGCAAGTAGCAAGCCGGAGACCAATGCCGAAGAGACGAATAGAACGGTAAACGCCGCTTGGATTCCCTCCAGAGTCTGGTGTTGGACAAATGATTGCAAACCAAGAAACCCGATTGAACCGGGAACCAGGAACATCAGCCCGGGAACCAGCGTTAATTCAGGCGGTTGACGGAAAAAGCGTGAGACGAAATTGCTGAAAACGGCAATTGAAAAACTGCCCAAAGCTGGCCCAAGTTCGTTGCCCAGGACTTCGCGTCCGAGTTTGCCGCAAAAGAAGCCGATGATGCAAGTCAAAGCAACCAGCAAAACATCTTTTTTTCGAGTTCTGAAAAGTACAGCAAATGAAATTGGAGAAATGGAAAGGCAAGCCCAGAATAGCCACTGGGGTTGTGCCAATACATTGGCCGCTGCAGGCTCAAACAGTTGTACGGCAACGTTGCGTCCAAACGATACGCCAAAAGCAAGAATCAAGAACTGTAGAATCGCGCCCATGAAGCGTGATGTTCCAGACGCCAAGTGCTGTCGAGATAGCTCGCTGACCGCCATTGTCACAGAAAGTCCCGGAACCAAAACGATGAGGCTGCCCAGAGTGACGATTTGCGATGAAAGACCGGGAATCAGCTTGGATGCAACCACGGCAAGGAATGCTGCAGAGATCGCGGCAACCGCCGAATAGGCGCGCCCAAAGTTGGGGCTCCACCTTGCGATCAATTCAAGGCAACCAACCAGCAAGCCGATCAGGCCGGTAACGAAAACTTCGTTAACGCCGCCACCAAAAAAGCTGACGACAGCGCCACTTGCAACGGCAAATGCTAAAACGTAGACGGAATTGGAAAACGAAGATTTTTGGGTAGCGATCGAATCCAGTTTCTCAGTCGCAGAAACCGTATCGATTTTGTCATCCAAAAAAGATGCAACGACCTTGTTAACGGCAACCAGTTTCTCGAGGTCGATCTCGCCGGGCGTGACACGTCGTAAAACGGTTCGATCCTTTTCGCTTTCAGGGAATGAAATGAAAATTGCCGTAGGAGTTGAAAAGAAGGCGGCTGGAACTGAAAGCTTTTCAGAGCACGACTGAAGAATGTCTTCCAGTTCGTGGCTGGGTGTTCCGTATTGATGCAATGATTCGGCGAGCTTGGCAATAAAAAATTCGATGGCCGTTTGCCTCGATTTAGAATCAGGCTGAGCAGGAACGTTTCGTTTCGAATTATTATTCGAAACGTCGATGTTGTTTTCGCCTCGCAACATTGTGTTGTCCACAACATCGACTGGCTGCATGAGTCCGTTTGGTTGTTTGCCGTTTGAATTCGAATCAGCGAGTTGCTGAAGGCTTGCCTCAATTTTTATCATTGGCGTTCATTGCTTCGTTGGATTATTTCTCGGGTTTCAATTCGCCAAGCTCGTAGCGTTTGATTTTTCGGTCCAACGTAGTTCTTTCTATGCCCAGGATCGTTGCCGATCGACTCTTGTTCCAGTTGGTTGATGTCAAAGTGGCCAAAATATGTTGCTTTTCCATGTCCGCAAGCGACATCGGTTGGTATCCGATACTTCGTCTTGGACCAAGGTCCTGCGATTCGCTGGCCGTCGTCAAGTTCGACAACGTCAGGTCCTCAGGCTCGATGTAGTTTCCACGGGCGAGCAGTACACCACGCTCAACCATATTCCGCAGTTCTCGAACGTTTCCGGGCCAGCGGTACGTTTGCATTTCAGTGATCGTCGCGGGAGAAAATCCCGCGATTTTTCGACCTGTTTCCTGGCAGAACTTTGTCAGAAAATGCTCCGCGATTTCTACAACATCTTCGAAACGCTTGCGAAGTGGTGGAACATAAATCTCTACGACCAGCAAACGAAAGAAAAGATCGCGGCGAAAGTTGCCTTTGTTGACTTCTTTTTCTAGATCGCGATTGGTCGCGGCGATGACTCGGACGTCGACGTCGATCGCTTTATTCCCGCCCACTCGCTCGAATGGATGCCCCTCAAGGACTCGCAAAAATTTCGACTGGACAGCTTGGCTCATTTCGCCAATTTCGTCAAGCATCAAAGTGCCTTTGTCGGCCGATTCAAATTTCCCAACTTTACGCTCGGTCGCACCGGTGAACGCACCTTTTTCGTGTCCAAAAAGTTCGCTTTCCAGCAGCGTTTCTGAAAGCGCCGCACAATTCAAACAAACGAAGGGGCCCTTCGCTCGAGGCGAGGAAAAGTGGACGCTTCGGGCCACCAGTTCTTTTCCCACGCCAGATTCGCCTCGTATCAAAACCGTTGCCTTGCTCGGTGCGGCACGGGAGATCTGTTGATGCACGTCGATCATCGCTTGGCTACTGCCGATGATCTCGCTCTCGACGCCCAGTTGTTGGCGCAATTGTTTTAGCTCATGCGATTGTGTTTTTAAATCCTCGGTCAGCTTCTGCTGTTTCCCAATGGTTCGAAGTGCATGGGACACGTTGTCAGCGACCGCGAGCGTGAATTCCAAATCGTCTGGTGTTAATAGCTTTGATTGAATTGTTGAGTAAAGATGCAGGATGCCGACCGTCTTGTTGCGGACGCGGATTGGAGCGCAAATCACGCTGTTCGCCTGGATCAATCCTTTGCTGTCTCTAATTGCCAGGGTGCTGTCGTCCTGGACATCGCGAGCCAACACGGCTTCGCCTTCGCGGAGCACCGTTGTTGAAAGGAACTTCGAAACCCGCTGATAGCCGTGAATCGTATCGGAACGTGAGGCAAGG
Organism: uncultured Pirellulaceae bacterium; assembly: GCA_905480545.1. Classification (GTDB taxonomy): domain Bacteria; phylum Planctomycetota; class Planctomycetia; order Pirellulales; family Pirellulaceae; genus JABAAE01. The sequence continues at coordinate 5,180 of CAJQQR010000185.1, read as the reverse complement.
ATCTCGGGCGGTGAGCCACTGCCGGCAGACTTTTTGTTGGGCAGTAGCAATACTGCGCCGGCGTCGGCATTGGTGCCGTCAAAAAGTCCTGCCAAAGCCTTGTTTGCTACGGAGATCGAATTGGGTTGTTTCTGAAGCTCAAAGGAAAGCCGAAAAAGTCGGGCCGCTGCAGCGCCACCTGAGGAATTCGAGTCGGGTAGGCTACTTAAATACCTCGTTTCGCCGCGGCGGTGGGTAATGTTTGTCGGTTCAATTGCCTCGCTGGTGCCAGAGCTGTCGCTTGCGAGTTGCCCTCCCAATTCGAGGCCCACTGCCGTTTCTTCGCCCCATTGAACCTGATTCGTGGTTGAATCCTCGTAGGCATGGGATAAATCATGCACAAACGCCAGTTGGGTCCGTGCGATCCGAATGACATCGCCAGGCTTTAGAACGTAGTCGCCCCGAATTCTCTCATTTCCCACCGCGGTTCCATTGCGACTCTCAAGGTCGCGGACCATCCAGTTTCCTTCGGTTAAAAATATTTCTGCGTGATGTCGGCTGGCCTGCTCTTCTTTGATGACGATCTGATTGGTCGGTGCACGCCCAACGGTCGCCATTTTACCCGGAACAAGCCGGAAAACGTCGGACCATTTGGTCCCATCTCGGATAACAAGGTATGCCAGCACTGACGCAATGAAATAGGGGGAATTTAACGGTAAAAGTCAGAATAACTAGCGCTTTCGTTAGAGAAATGACGCTAAACTGTTCTAAACAGAATAGTTTCTTGCATTGTAACAAATCGACAAGTATTCTGAATTTGTATTGTTTAAATCTGCTGCAATCTCGTAAAAAAACACGGGGTTGTTGTAGGTATTGATGGCCAGAACTTATTACGTTTCCCATTTTGTTTCTCATGGTGAGAATTAGGGGTCGCGGTAACGGATCATTGGTAATTTGGGATTTGATGTGATTTGCATCGGTCCTCATTTCCAATTTGAAGAGGCACACGCGGACTCACGAAGTGAGCGGTATTTTTTTAGGAGTAATTCAATGTTGAAATCTTTCGGCAACCGCTCGAAAGGCATTATTGGTCTCGCGCTCGGTATTGCGATTCTAGCTGCCATTCCATCTTTTGCGTTGATTCCACGCTTTCTTGGTGGGAATAATGGTGGTAATAACAATTTTGGCAGTGCGGTCGGAGGGGTCAGGATTGACGCAAATGGCGTCGTGAATATGGCTCCAGAAGCCATTCTAAAAAATCAAGCTGATCGGCTGCGAACGCTCATCAAGCCAGGTAGCAGTGAGATTCGTGAAAAAACCGAAATGCGGATGGTTTCACTCAAAGGTTTGGAAGATGCCGTTAAAAAAGCGATGAAAGACGGTAAGCCAGGCTTACCCGAAGACATTCGTTTTCTCGCCGGTCTTCAGCGAATTGAATACGTATTTCTTTACCCAGAGCAAAACGACATTGTCCTTGCTGGACCCGGCGAAGGTTGGAAAGTTGATGATTCGGGTCGAATTGTTGGCGAAACCAGTGGGATGCCAGTGTTGCATCTCGACGATCTAGTTGTTGCGTTGCGAACCGTGAATAAGGCTCGTGAAGGCTATGGGATTAGTGTTTCGATCGATCCTACAGAGGCCGGTCGGAAGGCTTTTGATGCTGTGATGCGAAAGAACCGACGTTTCAGCAAAAATTTGCTTCCAAAACTTGAAGAGGCTCTTGGTCAGCAGGTCATTTCGTTGACAGGCGTACCGGAAAACAGTCATTATGCTCGTGTTTTGGTCGCAGCCGACTATAAAATGAAGTGCATTGGCATGGCATTGATGCCATCAAATGTCAACGGAATTCCCAGTTACCCAGGTCTTCTTAAGGCAAAGCGGGCCAACCCGAACGGCAACAGTATGCCGCGTTGGTGGATGGCCTGTAACTATCAGCCTCTCGCAAAAAGTGCGGATGGTTTGACATGGAAGCTTCGTGGTCAAGGCGTCAAGACGATGACCGAGGACGATGTGATCGAAGATGGTAAAGTCAAAGGTGCCCGAAAAGCCAATAAATTCGCTCAAGAATGGGCAGATCGAATGACTGACAAGTACTCCGAATTGGCCGTGAAAGACCCGGTTTTCGGCGATTTGCGAAACATTATGGACATGAGCGTTGTAGCGGCCTTGATTGAAAAAGAAGGCATGCTTCGCAAAGTTGGGCTGAACCTTCCTCTGTTGAGCCAAGGCAAAGATTACGAAATATACCACATGCCGGTTCCAAAGAATCTTCCAACGCAAGCTTCCGTTACGAATATAAATGGTCAGTTGATGATCACGGCTTCGGGTGGAGTTCAAGTCGATTCGTGGGGAGTTGCTTCAAAGAGCGAAGTCGACGACCAGATCGCGTCGAACCGTGAACAAACGAATCCTGATGATTACGTCACCTGGTGGTGGAACTAAGTTCCGCAGCCAAGTGTCGGAAACAATCCAATTTAAAGAGCCAGTCGTTTTTCGACTGGCTTTTTTTGTTGAACGTGTTCAAATTTAACGCTGCTTAACCGTCAGTGGTTTTTGTTAAATGTGCGAAATTCGTGCGGCACGAAGGTGCGTTGGCTCAAATCCGGTTTGGAATCGCATGGGATTTAGGGGGGGGGTTCGGCAAACTCAACCAAAACCGTCTTGAATTCGTATCAAACATGAGCGAAATCGGGTCGGTCCATACCAGATTCGTTAAGAGAACATCAATTAGACTGGGGATTTAGTTCAACCGTGTCAAAAATTCTAATTCCATTATCTGCCGTCGCATTGTTGGTTGGGGTAAGCGTATGGTTTTTCGTTGCTCGTAACAGTGATATCAAGGACTTTGAGCTCGACAAAGAGAAGCAAAAGTTCATTTGGGATACGGAACATATCACCTTCGAGATCGAAAATTACTTTGGTAAACCATTTGCCAAAGCGATTAAAAATCGAAGTTTTGCCGCGGCGAAAAAGTTGCTGAATGAAAGTTTTGTCGCCCAGGTCGATTTCAAAGAAAGTGCGGAACAAACGGCCGGGTTCGACGTGAAAAAGTCGACCGCGCTTGAATCGACTCAGCAAGTCGACGCCGAAAATTGGTTTGCATTTTTTGAAGACCAGTTGGATGGCTTTGCCGAAATAGAACGGGCCAAAACGCGAGTGCTTCATATCTACGCCGTGGACGGCGAGCCAAATACATGGGACACAGAGCTGCTGTTTACGGCTCATGGAAAAACGCAATCCAAACAGCCAATCAAATTCAGCTCACATCATACGGCGCGTTTTCGTTACGAAAGTGATACCGAAATTCAGGCAGGGGGCACGGCACTGTCTTGGAAGATGGTTGACGCCGCAGTCACCGAATCTTTGGCACCATTAATGAAAGATGCCACAACGGATTTTGGACTGGCGGAAATTGACCTGCTTGATAACTGGAAGCTGCCATTGAACAAGGCGACCCAATTTCATTTTCAAATTGCAGTAGCCGATTTTGACAATGACGGTGATATGGATATTGCAGCGGGAACCTATCAAGGACTTCCAAAGTTGTTCTGCATGGAGAAAGGCAAATTCGTTGATCGCAGCAAAACATTTGGTTTGAAAACTTGGGAGCCGGGTGCCACTAAATCCGCACTTGCTGGGTGGATCGATTTCGACAATGACGGCTTTCAAGATTTGGTGCTCGGCCAATACATCTATCGAAACATTCGCGGACTGCGATTTGAAGACATCACTGAATCGTCTGGATTTTCAGCTGGCTATGACCCGCATGGAATGACTGTTGCCGATTACAACGGCGATGGCTTGCTCGACATTTACATTTCACGGTCTCACACCTACAAACAAGTTGTGGATCGTGCCGGCTGGGTAGGTGACGAAGAAGCTGGTGCGCCCAACGCTTTGTGGAGAAACGAGGGTGAGGGCAAATTTACCAACGTCACCACGGAGACAGGGGTCGGCGGTGGAAATCGAACGACTTTTACCAGCAGTTGGTTCTTTTTTGATGACGATCATCATCCAGATCTATACGTTGCCAATGACTTTGCTCGCAATGTTGTATTCCGCAATAAGGGAGATGGAACCTTCGAAGATGTTTCCGAGCCGAGCGGTGCAGCTGATTTCGCGACCAGCATGGGGGTCGCGACTGGCGACTTGGACAATGATGGTACAACAGAAATTTACGTCGCCAACATGTATTCAAAAATGGGCCGTCGAATTATTTCGCATGTTTCCGACGCGGATTATCCCGAAGGGATTTTTCCTCAGATCAAAGGTTCCTGCGCTGGCAATCGCCTTTATCGAAAATCAGACAGTGGAAACTATACCGACGTGACGGATATTGCAGGAGTTAACGAGGTTGGATGGGCGTTCGCACCGTTGATGTGTGATTTTGATGGTGATGGTTTGTTGGATATTTATGCGACAACCGGATTTATGAGCTTCGATCGCATAAAGCCTGATGGATGAACGTGCTTGTGGCGTGCCGTCGTGTCACGGCCAACCGATCGAACTTGTGAAATTCAACCTCTTGGCGACATTGACCATGCCGCGGGAGAATTTTGGGCGACCAATCCATTCGCGATTACCAAGGCGGGAGAAAATTTGAGCGCCTATGAGAGAAATAAGTTTTATTTAAACGTCGATGGTCATAAGTTTTTCGATGCCTCTTTTGCTTCCAATACGGACATTGATTCTGATAGTCGGAGCGCAATTAGCTCGGATTTCAATGACGACGGGAAACCGGATTTGCTGGTTGGTTCGGCAGGTGGAGGCCCACTCAAGTTGTTCCTGAATCAATTTGAGAACAAAAATAAATTCCTCAGAGTCGAATTGAAGGGAACCAAATCGAACCGCGACGCTATTGGCTCTCGAGTCATTTTGGAGATAGGCGAAAAGAAGATTTACCGAGACCTGTTTCCCGCAAATGGCTGCATGGGACTGGGGCCAACCGAACTTCTCATTGGAGTTGGTGACGTTGACCAAATCGATAAAGTCACCGTTCGTTGGCCGACCGGAAAAACGAAAGTCATTGAAAAGGTTGACCTTTCGAAAGTCCTTTCCGTTGTCGAAGAGTAAAAATATGAGCCTCATGGACTGAATGATCAGACGCTGGAAACAATCGGTTGATCATTTAGGCCATTAATCAAATTTGACACACAAAGATCAAACATCGCCTTTCGAGTCTGCTCGGTTGCGCTTCCAAG
>CAJQQR010000184.1 GCA_905480545.1 uncultured Pirellulaceae bacterium | reverse complement strand
CGGTTAATCAATAGGTTCATAGGGGTCCGCAAATGCGGCGAGCCCGCCAAGTCCTCCGTCAACCGCCAAATCTTCGGCCGTGATAAAGGAAGCATCCGAACTGGATAGCCATACGACTGCCGTCGCGATTTCGTCGGGTTTTCCAATTCGACCTATAGGGTGTCGATTAGCCAATTCAGCTTCGCCCCCCTGTAGCTCTAAACTAGCACGAACGAGTGGTGTATCAATTGCACCTGGAGAAACTGAAACGACGCGAATTCCGTGTCTTCCGTATTCAATCCCCCATTGTTTAGCTTGCAACAGATTAGCGGCTTTCGTCGGTCCGTACGCAGGGACTTCCCGTGCCGTTCTGTGCGCTTGGGCGCTTGAAAGGTTCACGATAACGCCGGAATTCTGCTTTTTCATCTGCCGAACAACGTGCTTCGCCATAAAAGTGTAGCCAGAAACATTGACGGCCAGCATCTTTGTCCATAGTTCACCGTCCAATTGGTCGAGCGGTACGAACGACTCAACCGGTTGGATCGCCGCATTGTTGACCAACACATCTATCCCCCCATGTTGTTGAACAACTGTTTCGATCGACGCTTGGCAAGCGGATTCGTCACTGACATCGTTATGGATAAAGTGAATCGGTAGTTTCGACTCTGGTGGACTCTGCGTATCAAAGCAGTAAACGATTGCGTTTGTCATGGCGAATTTCTCACAAATCGCCCAGCCGATTCCACCCGAGCCGCCGGTTACAATGACGATGCGTTCCGAATTGTCATAGCTGACGCGGCCAGACGGTCTATTGCTCATGGATCGTTCCAGTTGAGGGTTTGTCTTATCTTGATTTGAATCAACAAATCATGCCTGCGTGTTCGACAAGGATCAAGCAGAATGGCGAACCGAGAAAACGGTTTACATTTGAAATTTGGCAGTTTTCGTAACCAAATCAATATGGATAACATGATAATATAAGTTGACAACTGCAAACGTGAAACGTCGAACTGACTCATCATGAATTCAATCGTCTTCCCAGGGCCGTTTGACGTTTCTCAGATTTTCCCAACCCGCCTGCAATCCATCCGAATCAAAATCGTGAAGCTGCCTTTCAAAAATGTGCTGACTACCAGTAACTTCGGTGTTCCGAGACATAAGAATCGTTTGGAAAATGTCTTGCCCCATCATTGGCAGTTAAACGCTTGGATTTTGTTGACGTTAATTAGTTTGGTGCATTTATCGGTCGCACAGACGTCGATTTCAAACTTGGGTTCCCCAGCGAAAATTGCTGATGAAAAAGCGGTGAACGTCGCGGATGAATCGGATGTTGATTTTAATCGGGACATTCGCCCCATTCTTTCGGATCGATGCTTTAAGTGTCATGGCCCGGATGAGAACACGAGGGATTCGGATTTGCGTTTGGACGAGCGTGAATACGCTGCTGACTATTTAGAAGGCGATTCGCTTGCAGAAATCGAATTATGGGACCGGATTACTTCGGATGATCCTGACGTTTTGATGCCGCCGCCGGATTCTAAACTTTCGGTCACTTCTAAAGAAAAACAATTGATTAAGCGGTGGCTGGAAAACGGTGCGAAGTATGCAAAACATTGGGCTTTTATTCGGCCGGAAAAGTCGCCGTTGCCTAACGTTTCAAATTTATCATGGATTCAAAACGAGATTGACCATTTTGTTTTGGCTAAATTGAATGCTGAAAATTTGCAGCCCACTAAGAAGGCTGCAAAAGAACGTTTGCTTCGCCGTGTGACGTTTGATTTGATCGGATTGCCGCCAACGCTGGCTGAAATTGATGCATTCGTCAGCGATCAATCCGAAAACGCGTTTGAGAAAGTGGTCGACGGCTTACTGAAGCGTGCTGAATTTGGTGAACGCTTGACGACCGAGTGGCTTGATGTCGCTCGATATTCAGACTCGTTTGGATACCAAGTCGATCGCGGGCGGCATGTTTGGCCTTGGCGAGATTGGGTCATCAAATCATTCAACAACAATTTGCCATATGATCAGTTCATCAAGTATCAGCTGGCCGGCGATATGTTGCCCAATGCATCCGAAGATCAAATTCTGGCAACGGCGTTCAATCGTTTACATCCGCAGAAAGTTGAAGGTGGAAGCGTTCCGGAAGAATTTCGAATCGAATATGTGGCGGACCGAAATCACACTTTTGGGACGGCATTTTTGGGATTGACGCTCGAATGCTCGCGTTGTCATGACCATAAATACGATCCCCTTTCGCAAACCGAATACTATCAGTTCTTTTCGTATTTTAACAACATCGACGAAGCTGGGTTGTATTCCTATTTTACAAATTCGACTCCGACCCCAACGTTGTTGATGTCGAATTCGAACCAGAAAAAGACGCTGGCAGAGCTCAATCAAAAAATTGTTGCCAAGGAACAAGAACTTACGAAATACAAAGTCGATCAGGCGTTGCTGGAAAAGTGGCTTGCGGAAGCCAAAGCGGGAGATGGACTCAAGCCGGTCGAACTGGTAACGTTCGAAGATTACAAGACCTCTCGAAATCAATCGGTACCGGGGAAAATCGGAAAGGGCGTAAAGCTGACTGGGGATGATGCGATTGGTCTGAAGACTGGAAACTTTACCCGCAATCAACGGTTCTCCATTTCGTTGTGGATCAATACGCCAGACGTGAAAGAACGGGCTGTTGTCTTTCATCGTTCGCGAGCCTGGACAGATGCCGCAAGTCGCGGCTATCAACTCTTGATCGAAAACGGACAACTCAGTTTTTCTCTAATTCATTTTTGGCCGGGAAACGCGATTCGTGTTTTGACGAAGGACGCCGTTCCAGTCAATCAATGGACGCAGGTTGGAATCACTTACGATGGTTCGAGTAAGGCATCGGGTATACAGATCTTCCTCGATGGAAAGTTAGTCGAAACTGAAACGGTTCGTGACAATCTGTACAAAAACATCACCGGTGGTGGTGGTGACAAGATCGCGATTGGAGAGCGATTTCGCGACAAAGGATTTAAAAACGGTTTGGTAGATGAGTTTTACGTTTTTGATTCGCAGTTAAGCGAAATTGAAATGGCTGATCTTTATCAAGCCGGTGTTCTAGATGATGAAAAAGTTGATTCGACGAATTGGTTTAATTCAAAGACTAAAAAGCAACTGGGCGATTTTTATAGACTTCGCATTGATCAAAAGTATGCCGAATTACAGAAACAGTTGCGGGAGCTAAGAGAACAGCGGAGCAAGCAGCAGGACGGAATCATCGAAGTCATGGTGATGAATGACTTGGCAAAACGGCGAGAAACCTATCGGCTTGATCGTGGAGCTTACGATCAGCCGCGCGAAGAAGTGTTTTCTGATGTTCCGAAAGTTTTCGAGTCTGATACGCAGCCCAAGAATCGGTTGGAACTTGCGAATTGGTTGGTTGGACCACAGAATCCGTTGACTGCTCGCGTTACCGTGAACCGCTATTGGCAGATGGTTTTTGGCGAAGGGTTGGTTCGCACGCCTGAGGATTTTGGCTCGCAAGGACAGCCGCCGACCCATCCACAATTGCTGGATTGGTTGGCTGTTGATTTTTCTGAAAACGGCTGGAATCTAAAACGATTGTTAAAGCTGATGGTGATGTCGGCCACTTATCAACAGGATTCAACTTTAACCAAATCACTTTATGAAAAAGATCCAGAGAATAGGTTGCTTGCTCGTGCGTCCAGCTTTCGATTGCAAGCTGAAATGCTGCGCGACAACGCACTTGCGTCAAGTGGTTTGTTGGTCCAGAAAATTGGAGGAGCAGGGACAAAACCTTACGATTTGGCTCTAAGTTTTAAACCGATCGCTGCCGACAGTGGTGAGGGCCTTTATCGCAGAAGTCTTTACACATATTGGAAACGGACCGGTCCGGCACCGGTCATGATGACATTGGATGCGGCGAAACGGGATGTTTGCACGGTGAAGAGAGAACGCACCGCGACGCCATTGCAGTCTTTTGTATTGCTGAACGATCCCCAATTTGTCGAATCCGCCCGCGTGCTCGCTGAAAAAATATTGCTGGTGTCCAAAACGGGCGAAAGTAACGTATCCGAAAGTAAAGTCTCTGAGGGCAAAGACGCTGGAGGAACGGTTGCCAAAGCAAAAGCTTCTGGAGGTCAATCGGATGATTCCGAAAATGTGATCGAAGCAAATGTCACTACGGCTTTCCGGATTTTGACAAGCAGATGCCCCAGCGGGAGAGAACGTTTAATTTTGAAGAAAGAATTTGTTCGCCAGAAAAAACAGTTTGCCGATGATATGGCTGCTGCAGCAAAATATTTGACGGTTGGCAAAAAGAAAGTTAACGAAGGGCTCGTCAAAGAGGATCTTGCGGCCTTGACCGTGATTGTTCAAGCGATCATGAATTTCGATGAATGTTTGATGCGTCGATAAGACGAAATTTCCAAACACAAAGCGTACGAATAGTCTTTACGAAAAGAAGATGATCATGAATGAAAAGTGCACGGGCTTCGATTCGCCGATGGGAAAGAGTCGACGCGACTTGCTTTCCGGATTTGGAATGGGCCTTGGATCGTTGGCTTTATCGCAGATGATTGCGAGTGAAAACACCATGAATGCTGCACAGCCAAACGATTCGGTGATCGCGCCGCCGCATGGATTGCACCATCAAGCCAAAGCCAAACGCGTCATTTTTCTTTTCCAAAGCGGTGGACCGTCCCATTTGGATTTGTTTGACTACAAACAGCGGTTGATTGACGAAAGCGGCAAAGAGTTGCCGGACTCGATTCGCAAAGGCCAGCGTTTGACAGGGATGTCCGGAAATCAAGCGAGTCTGCCGCTTGCAGGTACGCCTTTTAAGTTTCAAAAGTATGGGCAAAGCGGCCAGGAACTAAGCGAAGTCCTTTCGCATACAGCGAAGCATGCTGACGAGATGTGCCTGGTAAAGTCGATGTATACCGAGGCAATAAATCACGGGCCAGGCGTGACGCACATGCAAACCGGTTCACAATTTCCGGGACGCCCAAGTATGGGAGCGTGGATGAATTACGGACTGGGAACTGAAAATGAAAACATGCCGGCGTTCGTGGTGATGGTTACCAAAGGGAAGGGTGGGCAACCGCTAGTTTCTCGGCTTTGGGGCGCTGGCTTTTTGCCCTCTCGATATCAAGGCGTTCGTTTTCGCTCGGATAAGAATCCGGTTCTCTATCTGAACAATCCAAATGGGATTTCCGAGTCTGGTCGTCGGCAAATGCTGGACAGTTTAAGGACGCTACACGAAGAGAAATTGAAAGAAGGCTTCGATCCACAAATCGAAAATCGAATCGCGCAATACGAGATGGCTTTTCGCATGCAAACTTCCATTCCGGAAGCCACGAGCTTTGCCGATGAAACGGAAGCGACGTTAAATGACTACGGTCCGGACGTCAAGAAGCCCGGTTCGTTCGCTGCGAATTGTTTGATGGCCCGGCGGATGGCGGAACGAGGCGTTCGCTTTATTCAGCTTTACCATCCAGGTTGGGATCAGCACGGTGGCATACCCGGTGGCATTCGAGGGCAATGTAAAGAAACGGATCAGCCAACGGCGGCGCTCTTAAAAGATCTGAAGCAACGCGGGCTACTAGATGATACGCTTGTGATTTGGGGCGGAGAATTTGGACGCACGAATTATTGTCAAGGTAAATTTGGAACGAACTTCGGTCGTGATCACCATCCACGATGTTTCTCAATGTGGATGGCAGGCGGCGGGATCAAGCCGGGCGCCTCGTATGGTGAGACGGACGAGTACGGTTACAACATTGCAAATAATGGAGTCCATATTCATGACTTGCATGCGACAATTTTGCACTTGATGGGCATCGATCATGAACGTTTAACCTACAAACATCAGGGCAGATGGTATCGTTTGACCGACGTGCATGGACATGTGGTCAAACCAATCCTGGCGTAGCCTCGCTTCGGTTTTTGGGTTTGGGTGAGTTCACTTGCGGCGGATTGCGATCGTGAATAGATTTTAAAGCGATCGATGAAATAAGAAATCGATCGTTCAATGCACCGTTTCGAGAATTCAAATGCCAAAGTATTGTGTGATCTTGCCCGCAGCCGGTTCCAGTTCCAGATTTGGCGGAAAAACGCATCTAAAGAAGCCGTTTGTCAGTTTAAAGAATCAACCCGTTTGGCTTTACTCAGCACAAAAGTTTCGCGAGCGAAGTGATGTTGCCCAGATCATTGTCGTCATATCGGAAGAAGATGAGGAATTCTTCAAGGTTAAGTTTTCGTCCAATCTTGCTGTGATGGATATCGCACTAGTGATTGGTGGAAAAGAACGAACCGATTCGGTCCGTAATGCGCTCGAAAAAGTTTCTGACGAATGTGACTTCGTTGCGGTTCATGATGCGGCGCGACCTTGTTTGCAATCAGAATGGATCGACGACGTTTTTGAGCAAGCAGGAAAAAGTGGGGCGGCGATTCTTGCGTCACCGATCGTCGGAACGATCAAGAAAGTCGATTCGAACAAGCGGATTTCGCAAACGGTATCACGAGATGGATTATGGCAGGCTCAAACGCCGCAGGTTTTCGAGAAGCAGTTGTTGACCAACGCTTACAAGATCTATTCTGGACCAGCAACGGACGATTCGCAGGTCGTTGAGTCGAGCGGCCATCCGGTTGATATCGTCTATTGTCCCAATACGAATATTAAAATCACGACTCAATCGGATTTGAGGCTTGCGGAGAACATTTTGCGATCGGCTCCGAAAAAAGATGCGTTGTCAGAGTTTTCTCAGCGACCGAATCGGAACACACCAAGCCTCGACGATCTGTTTGGTTGATCTTCCGCTGATCGCTTTCCTTTGTTTGGGCGGCTCTTTGGTGTTTTCGAGTTTGAGCTAGTATTCAATGAACAAAAGCGAAAAAGTTGGGACGCCAATTTTCCAGTCACCATCAATTTTCTCGAATGTGATCGACTCGGTTGCGTTTTCTTCAAATCGAACTTGTATCGAGGCGCGATTGCGATTGACGGATTCTGATACGATCGTTGCTTTTTCGATTAACTGTAATTTACTATCGATCGTCTTTTGTTTTATCGCATCTGTCGATTCGAATCGCTTCGTCGCGACAGCTACGAATTTATCTTTACCACGCAGTGAATAATCGACCGGCGTTTCTTTTGATTTGGCTTCAGCGTAGTTGTCAAATGTATCTCGTGTTGCGGAGTCGACAACGTCATACAACGCTGAGAAGTCATTGTTCTTGACCGCAATTTTGTAGGCTTCAAAAGTTCTAACCGGTCCACTGGTAATCATCTTTTGAATGAAAACCAGTGAAAGTAGTACTGCGACAACCAAAGCGGTTCCAATGCTGCCATAAAGCACGGCTTTTTTGGCTCCCGGTGAAAGTTTGATCGTTTTTTTTTCGCCGAATTTCGGTTTCTTATCAAGTTGTGATCTTTTGGCATTGGTCGGTTGCGGAGACGTCGGATGCGGAGACGGAACTGGGGTCGTGGCGGCAATTTCTTGTGCAGGAATCACTGGGGGCGACGCGGTGGCAATGGGGACAGCTTTGGCAATCGCGGGAAGGGCATCATTGCCGGCATCGTTCTGCACTGGCGTCGCAGTTGCTTGAACGGGTTGCGTTTGAACAGGTTGTGCTTGAACAGGTTGAGGCTGAACAGGTTGACCGGCGAATTCTTTTTTGGAGTTCGGCGGTGCCTTGACTATTGAATCGAGTGGGACTGCCGCCCCTTGATTCTCAGCCGGCTTTTCCTTTTGCGGTTGTATCCGTTTCGCGGCCAACACTGGTTCGTTTGGCTTTTGCTCGGCTGCTTCCTTCGTAAAGTTTTTTTCAGGTTTTTCCGAAGCCTGGGATCGTGATGTGTTTGTATTGGGCGTCGCGGTGGCTGGATCATCTGCCGGACGTTTTTCCAGCAGGAGTGTGTCGTCAGCTTGATCGCCATCCAGTAATCCGCTGTCATGTAGTTTTGACTTGGGTGAATCGCGAAGCAGCGTCAGCGAATCTTCTTCCTTATCGTCTTTGGTCGTAGTGAGGGAGTCCGATTGATGGGGTTTGTTTGATACCGGCGGATGTTTTGTATCGGACGATGTGCTGACAGCTTCCTTTTGGCTTGCAGGGTTTTCGTCAGCCTGTCGATTCTCGTGCTCCTCAATAGATTTTTTTTGGGCTACGCCGCTTTTGATTAATGGTGGTTTGGATGTCTTCTGGGCATCACTTCTTGCAACATCGATTGGGGCAGTTTCGACTGGCTTAGTCGGAACGGGCTGAGCTTGAACGGGCTGAGCTTGAACAGGTTGCGCTTGAACAGGTTGCGCTTGAACAGGTTGCGCTTGAACGGGTTGTGCTTGAACGGGTTGAGCTTGAACGGGCTGAGCTTGAACGGGTTGAGCTTGAACGGGTTGAGCTTGAACTGGCTGTGCTTGAACGGGTTGAGCTTGAACCGGTTGTGCTTGAACGGATTTGTTTGCTTGGTATTGATTGAATGTTGGCAAGGCGCCCAGCGGCGCTTCAATGCCAGATGGCGCGGGATATGAAGTTCCAGGAACCGGCGTGACGTTGATTGGTGTACCGGTGTAAGGATCGGCAGTCGGCTGGTTGAGCGGCGTGAAGCCATTCTCGTAGGGTTGTGGCGATTGAGAATTGGCCACCGTTGGAGAAACGACCGAATACTCGTCGCTGGTATCGGTTCGTTCAATTTCGTCGTTGTGATTGGCGTCGTTTTGATTGGCGTCGTTCTCACAATCGCCATGATTTTTCTTTGGAGTTTGTTGTTCGTTTGAGACGTCGATGTCGATTAACGATTCGGTTGTGATTTCTCGTGGACGAACGTCGATTCGTTTTTCCGAATTTCTGATTGGTTTAGCCACGGCAATTGCCGGCAATTCCACCATGCTCCCACAGTTTGGGCACTGAATTAGTTTTCCGATCCAATCATCGGGAAATTTCAGTTGGTTTTCGCAGCTGCCGCATTGCGCCAGAATCATTCGGGTCCCCGCTTAAAAAAGTTGTCATGTTTCATTCTACTATTGTTTCGCCTCGTCTTTGCGGGCAAAACAAACTCGCCCATTCTATTTTTAGCAATTGAATCGGGCTTCATCTGCGAATCAATTTCCCAATTGTAGCAACCAAAGGGGGCTTCAAAATGAAAACTATGATAAAAAACGCGACCGTGATCTTGCCAGAGGGCCGATCCGATGTGTCGGTAGTGATGGAAAATGGGAAGATTGTGGACATTGATGCTGGCGTCGGTTTATCGGTTGATGAGACAATCGATGCGAGCGGTAAGTATCTGCTCCCCGGAATTATTGACGATCAAGTTCATTTTCGTGAGCCCGGTTTAACGCATAAAGAAGATATTGCTCATGCAAGTCGTGCGTGTGCTAAAGGAGGCATTACGACATTTTTGGAAATGCCAAATACGATTCCCAATGCTATCAATCAAGCTGGAATCGATAATAAAATTGCGATCGCAGAAAAAGCAAGTTTGGTTAACTTCGGTTTTTATATTGGTGCTACGCCGCACAACCTTGAAGATCTGAAAAATGCAGTTCGAACGCCTGGGATCAAGATTTTTATTGGTTCAAGCACCGGCGATTTGTTGGTCGACAACCAGGATGATTTGGAACGAATCTTCGCGGAGACGACGTTACCACTTACTGCTCATTGTGAGGATGAAGCAACCGTTCGTGCGAACTTTGAGCGTTACAAAGATTCACGAGATATTGCCGATCATTCAAACGTTCGCGATCACAAAGCGGCGATTGTTGCGACAAAGCGTGCGTTCGATCTGGCAACTCGTCATCAGCATCCGTTTCATGTTCTGCATGTTTCTACTGGCGATGAGGCTGAGTTTTTAGCAACCAATCCAAGCGAATATGTCACAGCAGAAGTTTGTGTGCATCACCTCTTCTTTAACGTCGACGATTATCCACGTCTGGGATCTCGGATCAAAATGAATCCATCGATCAAGAATAAAGCGGACAATGAGCGACTATGGCAAGCCCTGCTTAATAACGAAATTGCTGTAGTGGCGACCGATCATGCACCCCATACAAAAGAAGAAAAATTCGCACTGTATCCTGACTGTCCGTCCGGTTTGCCGGCCGTCGAAAACTCGTTGGCGTTGATGCTGAATGAAGTAAATAGTGACCGCTGTTCGCTAGAGCAAGTGGTCGGCTGGATGTGTGAGGCACCGGCGAGAGTTTGGAGAATTCAAAACAAAGGGAAAATCGCGGTTGGCTATGATGCGGATTTGTGTTTGATCGACATGGAGCGTGAACATGACGTTTTGGATTCGAATCAGGTGACCAAATGCAAGTGGACGCCGTGGCATGGCGAACGGCTTAAGGGCAAGTCAATTCGAACCTGGGTCCATGGCGAATTGGTTTATTCAGATGTGGATGAAAACGAGTTCTTTCACGAATCTTACCGGGGGCGATTAGCGGAATTCGGTAATGGATAAAGAGAGCGAAAGATGATCGCAGTTGCCGAAACCCAGTTGGCGATTTTCTGTTTCGTCAACTTACCTTCCAATGAATTCGCGAATCAAAATTGCGTTGGTATCGTTTTTCGAATTGATCTTGGAGATCAAGCTGCCGTGATCACGGTCTTTGATGGTGTAAAAAGGTATTTCTTTGTGCCCTTTTCCCTTCATTTTTTCAACAAAGGTTTTGTTGAGGTCTGCTCGCCCTTTTAAGTCATTTTCGGCCACGATCACCAGCATTTTGGGGGTGTCTTTTCTGACGTGAAAAAGCGGAGCTGATTCATCGATCACCTGAGTGCCTCGATCGATGCCCCGTTCTGCCCGAACGGTCCAGTGGCTGTCGACCTGGGCGCTAACTGGAATCCAGCCTGCCACATCGGATAGTTTTACCTTCTTTGCCGCAAGGTGTTTTTTGTCTAGTCCAAGCATCATCGTCAAATAAGCACCGGCAGAATGCCCGCCAACATATATTTTTTGCGGACTGCCACCATGCTTCTCAATGTTGTTTTGGGCCCAAGAGACAGATGCTGCGGCGTCCGCAATGTAGGCCGGATATTTTGCCTTCGGTGAAAGTCGATAGTTCACCATCAAGACAATGACTCCCTGGTCTGCAAGGACTTCGGCAATCACCTTCGCATTTTTGTCGTTCTTGTCGCCGCCAGTTAGGCCACCACCATGAAACCAAACAAGCGAGGGTGCGCGTTTAGCCGCCTTTGGTTTGTAAATATCAAGCTTGCATCGCTCTGCTTCATAGCCAACAACATCTGTTTTGTAAGCAAGGTTTCGAGTGACGACATAGGTATCTGGTGATTGGCTGTTTGCTTTGCCAAATGGCAAAATGCTCCACAGCAAAATCAATCCAAAGCCATTCATTGATTTGCAGGTTTGTGTCATGGTTTTGTCTAACTGGTTAATTCGTGATTGGCGGAGTATCAAAATTAGATTTTCTCAACGATGACCGCCAGATCTTGACTTTGCCATCCCAGCCACACGATGCGACCAAAGTTCCATCATTGGAAAATCGCACTGCGTGAATATGTTTGTCGTGTGCTGGAATCATGACTGTCTGCGTATTGGTGCGAAGATTCCAATACTTAATATACTTGTCGGCCCCCACAGTCACCAACGTTTTGCCATCCGGAGAAAACGAAGAAGACATCGCATCGCTGGAATGCCCTTGGAATTTCGCTAACGATTTGTCGTTCGCAGGGTCGTAAAAGATAATGTTTTCGTCCGATGCCGTCGCCGACAAAATCGAGAAGTCCTTGTTCAGAGCAAGGCTTGTTAAGTCACCGCCAAGTTCGCTGATGAGAGAACTTTTTTTCGTGACGAAATTGAATTTCGATAGCTTGTTGTTCATCCCGCCGAAATAGATCGTTTCATTGTCCGACCCAAATAGAACTGCCCAAATATCA
>CAJQQR010000183.1 GCA_905480545.1 uncultured Pirellulaceae bacterium | reverse complement strand
TAGAATTCCCTGTTTTTCGATCTGCCTGATTGTCAGATGGCGGAAAAAACTGTCTAAAAGACGCAAAGGATGTGCCAAAGCAAAACGAGAATACCCAATGCAAAAAAGTCCCAATTTGGTGTGCCGCGAAAAATCGACGCTCCTTGTGATCGATTTCCAGGAACGTTTAGTCCCTGTGATTGAAGACTATTCGGCCATCGGTCAGAACATTGCCAGGCTAAATCAATCCGCACAATTATTCGGCGTTCCACGCATCGTGAGCGAACAATATCCCAAAGGGCTGGGTAAGACGGTTTCCAAACTGGATATTGATGATGCAGAAAAATTCGAAAAATCGATGTTTAGCTGTCGAGAGAAAACGGAACTCTTTGGAGAAGTCGCCAACAGCGGCCGTTCGCAAGTTGTCGTCGTTGGAATTGAAGCACACATTTGCGTTGCTCAAACATGTCTCGACCTGATTTCAACCGGGTTCATGGTCTTTCTTGTCGTCGATGCGATCGGCTCCAGAAAAAAACTCGATCATGAGACGGCCGTAACCAGACTGTTACAATTTGGTGCTACTCCAATCACGACCGAATCGGTGATGTTTGAATGGTGCGAAACGTCTCGCGATGAAAACTTCAAAACGATCAGTCAATTGGTGAAGTGAACGGCTTCCCTTCATTACAGACCATTGCGAATTCTGTCACGAACCGGCCGAAGACCATACCGCGAAACCAAGTCGCCCAAATTCAGAAATTATTGCTTCTGAATTTGCTCAGCAATCATGAATGACATTTCCATCGCTTGCTCGTAATTAAGCCTTGGATCGACCTGGCTCTTGTACGCACGCGAAAGATCCGATTCTTTTAAATCTCTGGCACCACCAACACATTCGGTCACATTATCACCCGTCAATTCAAGGTGTGCCGCAGCAAGGACCGATCCCTCCGCTCTGTGAATCTCAAAACCAGACAGTAACTCTTTCTGAATTTGGTCGACATGCCGCGTCTTGATCCCCTCACTTGTTGAGAAGGTATTTCCATGCATCGGATCGCTACACCAAACCACGTTCTGGCCACTCGATTTGATCGCCTGAATTAAGCGAGGTAAGTGCTCGCCAATTTTTTCAACGCCAAAGCGATGAATCAGCATCAGCCGCCCACTTTCATTCTCCGGATTCAGCACATCACAAACTTTTTTCAACTCATCGGTTTTCATTGTCGGTCCAACTTTTAAACCGATCGGATTTTTGATGCCCCGAAAATATTCGATGTGAGCACCATCCAAATCGCGAGTGCGATCCCCAATCCAAGGAAAATGCGTGCTTAGGTTGTACCAACCGTCCCGCCGAGGGACTTGCCGGGTCAATGATTGCTCATACGTCAGATGCAATCCTTCATGTGACGTGAATAGATCTACAGATTCCAACTGGCTGATCGACGCATTGGCCACAGTCTCCATAAACTGAAGTGCTTCACCAATCGAATGGACCAGCTCCTGGTAGCGATTCGATTCAGTTGAAGTACTAAAGTAACCAAGGTCCCAATTCTCAGGGTGATGCAAATCCGCAAAACCACCCGCGCAAAGAGCGCGAATAAAATTAAGCGTCAATGCGGAACGCTCATAACCCTTCATCAGCAGGTCTGGGTCCGCCATCCGTTCCTGTTCTGTGAATCCGCTGCGGTTGATAATATCGCCGCGATAGACAGGTAACGTTACACCGTCCCGGGTTTCAGTGTCCTTCGATCGAGGCTTTGCGTACTGACCTGCAACCCGACCGATTCGGACAACCGGTTTCATCGACCGATACATCAACACCAGGCTCATTTGCATCAACACTTTCAGGTTGCGTACAATCGACTCCGTTGAGCATTCGTCGAGGTTTTCACTGCAATCGCCGCCTTGAATGACGAACAATTTCCCTTCTGCCGCATCCGCCAAGTTCTTTTTTAAATTCTCGATTTCCCAACTGGTGACCAGCGGCGGAAGCGTTGCCAACCGTCCAAGCACGTCGTCAAGCTTCGCTTGATCGGTGTAAATCGGCTGTTGTTTGGCAATCAAGTTTCGCCATGACTCAGGATTCCACTCTATCGTTTTTGACATAGATTGATCGCCATTCTGATCAGGCGTTGAGGGGGCGGGAGATGCTTCCGGAGTTGTTGACATCGAGAGGCTGGGGAGTGGATTGACGTTGATGAGTTGCCAAATGGCCAAAGCGAAATTTTAACTTACTTCCACGAATATGGAACGGAGATTCAGCTTCGAAACGATTCAAAAAGCCATAAACGGCGACCATAATCCTACAATGTAGTAGGTTCCGACCATTTCGCCCCTTAATGGATTTCAATTGATCCTTTGGTGAGCAAGAAAAATCACCGGGCGCATCAAACCATTATTTTGTTTCCAGACCGATTTTGATTGGTTTTCGGCTGGGGCAAAGCACTATAAATTCGGCGGCGAGAAAGTTGACGCCCCACTTCATTCGAAAACGTTCCATTCACCCTTTTGAAGACGTTCATGAGGCCGAAAATTCTGCTTGTACCTCATATGGCTCGAATCCGCGATAAAGTACCCAAGGTACAAATATTGCAAACCCCGATTGACGCAAAACTCTATCTGCTTCATCACCGAATATGTCCCGGGACTCATCATCGAAAAATCAGGATCATAAAAGGTGTACACGGCTGACATGGAGGTTTCTCCAAGATCACAAATCGCGACTCCAATTAATTCTTCGCCATGGTAATAGGCCATCTCGAATGTATTAAGACACGTCTCGGAGAGAAACATGCGAAACTCGTCTTCATCAATGTCCGCACCGTTGCGATTCAAACCACGGATGTTTCGGTGCTTATTAAAAAGACTAGTCCGTCGCTGATCTGAAATCGGTGGGCCGATGATTATCCGAAGATCGTCGTTCCCCTTTTTTAATGCTCGCTTCTGAGATCGATTCGGTTTGAAGACATCGACATTCAATCGAATCGCTTCGCAGGCCTGACATCCTGTACAGTTCGTTCTATATAAAAATCCTCCCGAACGCCGAAATCCGTCTGCCATATACCGATCGGATCGAGCAACACCTATTTTGACAAGCGGCAGATGCAGAGGCATACGGGCCGTTCGCCCTTCAATGTAGGGACAGGGTTCTTCTTCCTCGTAGACGACCAACGTCTCTTTCATTTCAGACAAAGCAACTTCGTTTAGGTTGTTCTCAATTCGCATAATAGGCTCTATCGTGCAAAATCCATTAGATGTTGAACTATCACCTATGTTACCCCACTATCCCAACGCAAGTCATCCAGTTCCACTTCAGTTTCGTCTACAAAACAGCCTGATAGTAAAGTAAAACGACTCGCAGCGTCTGAACAATCAATCAGCAAACCACATCAGCAAACGACGAACGCATTCTGTCTTTTTTTACAAATCCAACGCAAGAAATCGAAAAATCAATTAAAAGAAAAGTCTGAAAGTCTACACGGAAATGAAATCCTGTCTCTCCGCCTTCTATTGCAGGTGGTTTGATTGAGAACGGTAAATTGGAGTCTCAATGAGTTTACTTGGTCAACCAAATACGAGCGAAGTTAACCGACAGGCAACTATCACGGAGGGATTCGAGATTAAAAAACCGCAAATCATCAAGCAAAATCCAAAGATCGAATTCTCACGGCGATCCGCTCTTCGCCTCGGCGTCGCAACGTTGGCCACTGCTCCTCTTATGCCTTCGATGTCCCAAGCATCCGATCCACTGGAGACGACACCAAATAAAAAACTAGACACACTTGAGGAGTGTCGAAATTCACCCACGCATTCAATTTCGCCAGTTGTTGGTGACGGTAAATGGATTTCGAAAGAACCACCCAAAGAACCGATTGGAAATTATGACACCCGAAAATTCAAAGTAACCGTGGGAGTGGAAGTTGAGGGTACAGGAAACACAACAAACTTCATTGCCACCACCGTTGCACCGGTTCAATCTCCCGAACAAAAAATCGAATCAGTGAGTATTGAAAAATCCGGCTGCATTAGCGTTCTTCAAGGACTTAGCGGAACGGCCGGTCGGCTTAATGTTTCAGCAGAATCGATCAACAGAGGACAGCGAATTTCAGCATTTGCGAATTACGAAATCGAGCTGTCGAAAACGTTTCATGGATTTTCAACTAAAACGCTTTCAAAACGATCGGAATTTCCAACTCGACACTTCGCATCTTGGCTTGGCAATAGCCCGGGAATCGACTCGAACTCCAAGGAAGTTAACCGGCTATCCAAAGACTTAATCAATGGTGTTGAACACCCATACGACTGGGCAAAGAAATTTCAAACATGGGTCTTCGAAAACATCAAAGGTAGGCCGATGAAGTACACGAGCGTGACGAAAGCGATTCGCAACGGCGTTGGCGATTGCGAGGAACGGGCCGGAACGTTTGTTGCCTTATGTCGGTCGGTCGGAATCCCAGCCCGCTTAGTTTGGGTACCGAATCATGCTTGGGCAGAGTTCTGCCTTTTTGATAACGAAAATAAACCGGTTTGGATTCCTGCCCATACTGCGGCCTACAACTGGTTTGGCTGGACGGGTGCACACGAGTTGGTATTGCAGAAAGGTGACCGTATCACCCTTCCAAATAAAGGCAAAAAAGTTCGTTTGGTTTCCGATTGGCTCACATGGCAGGGCGCCAAGCCGATCGTGCGATTCCGTGCCGCCATCAAGCCTGTGGGTGACACAACTGAATCCGCCGGACCGGGTGAACGCAACAAAAATCGAATTGGCAAATGGGTCTTGACTGGGTCCCATCCGGACAACAAGTATTTGCGTGCCTAAGATACGCTTGCGACCCAACATAAAAGACAGGCACGGTCGCCAGGCGGTGAGATTCTGATGGGTGAGATTCTGATGGGTGAGATTCAATATTCGGAAATTCCACGCTCCTGGAGTGCAGCTACGGTCGGTGATTGATTGGATAATTCTGAACTAGCTCACGTCGCAGATGGCAGACTCGTTTCTAATTGATCGCCGAACGTCACCGACGCCCCCGTCGCTTTCTTCAACCGCCTCAAGAATTCTCCACGCATCAATTCCGTCGCTCCCAACCGGACTGAGTGCGACGTACTTTGTTGAATATCAAAAAGCTGGTATCCGCGGTGTTTGAGATGATCAACCAGGTAAGTCATGGCCACTTTAGAGGCATCGCGCATGCGGTGAAACATGGACTCGCCCGCAAACACACCGCCGATGGCAATCCCGTAAAGGCCTCCCACAAGTTCGTTTTCGTGCCATACTTCAACACTATGAGCGTGCCCAAAGTCATACATCTGACAATACGCTTTGACGAGCTTTTCCGTTATCCATACACCGTTCTCGCCGTTTCGTGGTCGAGCACAGCCGCGAATCACCTGTTCGAACGCCGTGTCGATGGTGACATTGTAAATGCCGCTGCGGATTCGGCGAGCTAGACGTCGGGAGACGCGGAATTGGTTCAGTTCGATTACAGCCCGAGGGTCAGGCGAGAACCAAGCTAAAAGTTCGAGGTTTTGATTCACTATCGGCCACGGAAAAATGCCGAGTCGATAGGCTTCTAACAAAATCGCCGGCGTGAGTTCGCCGCCAAGCAGCAACAGCCCATTTTCGTCCGCCGCTGAAATGGGCGGAAAATAAAAACGGTTGATGGATTGACTCATGGGCACAAACGATTTCGGGATCGCTCTAGGACGGCTATTGTGCGCGACCCAATCGAGCACTCTTCACCAGCTGCACAATCACCAGACAAACATGACGAGATTTCCGCTCTACAGTCCCCCCCAAGTGTCACGGAAAACTCCCCGGCAAACGCGTCCGTACCATTTGCTGTGCTACAAGCATTGCCCCTTGGTCGAGCCGGCGATCGCCCGGAAAAAACAACAAATCAGCATGAGACGTTTTGATCAAAATGCACTCCCGGACACATTTGCCACCCCGATTTGAGAGCATTTTCAAGCAAAATAGCCAGCATGCGGACCGCATTGGTTCAATTTGCGAAATTCGACATCCATCACCGAACCTTGGCAAATCGAACGGATTCACCAATGGAGCGGAGCCCGTTTCGAACTACTCCGTCTTGTTCAATTCCTTTTCCAAGTCGTCAACTGCAGACTTCACTTTGTAAGTACCACCCTTTTCGACATTCAGGATGTCCTGATCAAGGTCAGACGTTAATTCTGGCTGTAGTCTCTGTTGAACTAGGAATTGGAGTTGGCTAAACATTCCGTCGATCAATTTTTTTTGCTTCTCGTCGCCCGCAGCAGCACCCAATATTCTATTTTCGTTGTTTAGCCTTTTTTGAAAGTCATCCGGAGATTCCAACTCCAGGAAGAGGTTGTAAAGCTCTCGCGCCTCCTTTGCCTTCTTCTGTTCGAGCTTGGAGCGGATGCGCATCGCGTAGACCTCTCGCCGTACCGTCAAGTCCATAAAACTGAACTCGAATCCGGCAAGAACTCCCTCTGACCGTAAGCGATCCTTGTCATCTTGCATCGCCGCCTCCAGCTCCTCAAAGTAACCAGGAACAATCGGCAATCTGGCCAGAATTCGACGTTCACCACTTTTGATGTAAATCAAATGGAGTGGATAATCGTTTGCGTCGATGAAGACTTCTCCCTTACGATTCGTCTGTCCAACTTCGATCGTTTTTGTTTTTCTATCCGCTCCTGGATACTTCAAGTAAATCTTCTTATCCGGAATCGGCTTTGGTTTTTTATCCCTGGTTACCAAAGTAAGTTTCGTTCTGTTTGTCGTGGGGCGCACGACGACGGCATATTTCTTTTGAGATTTGTTGATTCGTCCAGCAAGCGGTGAACGCTTTGCTCCATTAATCTCAGCTCGGATATAAGACTGACTTCCGGCTGCTTGCACATTCTCCATCGGCACAAGGTAGGTCCAGTCGATCTCACGAATCCCATCCTTGATTACAATTTTTCCATTCTTGTCATTCTTTCTCACGACCGGCCGGTAAACGGTGCTCAAACTAACTCTTGCTGGCGAATCAAGATTCGGAACGACGACACCGTCTTCGACCTTGATCACCATCTGGGCTGCACGCTGACGCATCCGTACAAAATTGCCCTCAATTTTTTCGATTTTTGCTACCGGAACCAACGTCGAACGAATCGTTTCAAATACGACTCCAGCCAATCGCGACCGATATCGGGTCGATTTTCTTGAGGCCGGCCCCCAAAGGTGAAGCTGACAATCCAATTGACGTGTGACCACATTGAATCCCGTTTGTGATTTGGTCACATGTACAAATGCGATCCGATCCCCGTTCACGATATCATCGTGTGGCGTGGAATCTCGCTCGAGTTTGATGCCATTAAGTGTCAGAAAATCAACATTTTCTTCTCTCTCTTTGCCATCTTTCTTAACCCGAACCACTTTTTCGGAAACCGCACCCAGTTCAATCTGTTCAACTCCCATTGCAATGAACGGGCGATAAAAAAGCGGTGCTTCTTCAACCTTGACACGCCAGGCCGACTTGTCGGTTTGTTCCGCCAGGATCGAAATTTCGTCAGCCATCTTACCGAAAAACTTGCCATTCAATTCAGGAACGTCGTCGGTCAAAACCATTACCCGAACCCGATAGGGCGAAAATTCCCAAGGTTCATCCTGAGCGAATGACCAGCGCGAACCTAAAGACGCGGAAAGGCAAATCAGCATTGCCAAAGCGTAATTCAGGATTCGAAATTTCGGGATCATTAAAGTCATGAAATGCTATTCCTTCGCCGTATTTCCTGCTGAGATTTTCCAATCAACAACATTTTTGTAAAGCGTGTTGATCTTTTTCCCCACACCGCGAACATTTTTTCGATAAGCGTAATGCTCAACAACTTGCCAAAGCGGTAGAACAAGTGAATTGTTGAAACAAAGATCATGGAGTTCGTGCAGTCGTGGGCCGGCATCACGCCAAGATTTCGCGGTATCGAGAAATCGAATCGCTTGATTCACAGCGTCATTGTTCGTCTTTGCAAGCCCTTCGGGTGCGAGAATCCGTCGGATATCCAAAAGCGGTTCCTGCATCGTTATCTCAGAGTAGAGCAAATCAAAATCTCCATTCGGCGGATAAGTCTCACCCGGTTTCAACTCAACCAACTTGACTTTGACACCAATCACTTCCAGATCGACTTTGATCAATTCGCATGCCGCGCGAGCAAAGTCATTTGAGGGATGACAAAGTTTGAACTCCAGCTTCTTTAATTCAACAAACTCTTTCTCCAATTCAAGCTTTTCCATCAATTGCTTGACCTGACCGTCTGCGACCACTGCCTGAACCAATCCGATTCTGGGATCGGCGATTAATGGCGGGACTTTTGAATTGTAGCCGTAACCGATTGGATCACTGTCGGTCACACCATAAGGGACACATCCACTTATGACTCGAAAACCCGATATCGATTGTCCTCCTAAAATTCCGTCCTGCAAGATTTCCTGACGATCGATTCCATACAGCAAAGCCGTTCGGAAAATCGTCGATTTCATGTGCCGAAGTCTTACATTGGGGATCAGAACATGAATTGTCGGAATCGTGTAAGGATGGACATCTATTTCTTTGTTTCGTCGCAGGCGGCGGATATCGGCCGGGAACACTCTGTCCACGACGTCAAGATCGCCCCGTAGCAAAGCATCCGTTTGAGCCGTCGCGTCAGGGTAAAAAACCTCGACAATTTGCGGAAGTTTACGATCTTTCAATTGGGGGTACTTGGGATTCGGGACGTAAAGTGCACCTGCGTCATCACTTGGTTTTTCAACGTAAAAAGCATCCGGTCCAGGCGGATTCTCTTCGTCAAACACAGAATGATTCACCTGCAACAAGGCTTCTGGTCGAACATGGGCCTGAGTTAATTCAATGGTTAGAGTTTTGGGATCTTGTGCATACGTCGATTTGATTAATTCAGCCCATACAGGTGAAAAATCAGGTTTGGCTGGATCCGCCAAATCAAGCACCCGTTTTCGCAACGAATAAGCGTCCATCGTCGGCAGCGCGGGCTCATCGAGATCGTTTCTGAACACAAATTGCATTGATTTCGAATCGTCCGCTACGACAATGTCCCCATGAGGAAAGCGGTAAATGCCCCCGTCCTGCCCTTGCTTGGAATACTCGACGATGCTGCGGTAAAACAATCGCCCTTTCCGCCGCTCCGCCCAGGACAGCAAACTTGCCGGATCACCGGTCGCTGCTTTGTCAGTTACACCTACGAAAACCAGTGGAAATTCCTCGAGGGTTCGTTCGAACATCGCTTGACCACCAGAAATCTTCGGATTGATGTTCAACATGCTTCGAACAGCGTTGTGAAGATCCCTCGCGTTTTTGTTCTGGTATGCAATTCGCGATTTCTCGCGTTCAACTTCGGCGTCCGCGTAGATCTTGTCTTGCCATTTCTTAATTACAGCGCCTTGGGATCGACCGTACTTCGACCGAATGGTGTCCATCAAGGATTCAGCCGAACGGTAATCACGGCTGTTAACCATCTTTCCAATTCGAGAACCAATCAGGTCCGAAAGCATGTCGACAACCGACGGCACGTCCGATGACGGTCGATAATCGCGAGCGAGAAAAAACAACTCATCCAACGCCGTCCAAGCCTCTCGAAATTGCTTTCTTTTGAATGAAAAGTAGGCATCTTCATAAAGGTACTCACGCAGGTACTCTTGAGCGCGACTGTCATTCCGATACTTCGGATCGTTCAAAATCCGGTCCAGAAACTTAAAAACCTTCGCTAAATTATCGGCACGCTTCGAAGGGGTTTTATCGTTGAGCAGCTTTCGTACTTCGACCAATAAAATCTCTGGATACGTCTCTACTTTGACGACGTTTTTCCAAGGGACGGTGTACCATTTGATTGGGTCCCAGAGAAACTGAAACTGCAACAAATCCGTCGGTTTGTTATCAGCCGGGTTGAGACTCGTTTTTGAGTTGAGTTCCTCAACTTCCATAATCTCGTTTTTATTGAAGTCGTCCAGATATATCCGATCAAATGGTCGACGATCGACAAGCGCCTTATCCTTTTCGTCAGTTTCAGCTTCCTCATCCTGCGAAAATGAAGTACTAGGCGATAAAGCGATGGAACAGCAGCACAGCACCGAAACCAACGTGAGCACGAGCGCCTGCTCAAACCAATGTTGACGGAAATTTCCGGGGATAATTTTTGACATTATGACCGAGCCCATTATTCCACTTTCGACAAATCAAAGACACAAATGCTTCCGTCTGCACCATTGACGAAAAGTCGATTACCGGCGATTGAAGACGTCGACGAAATTGGCTCACCAGAATCCAAAACCTTAAAATCATTACCGCCAGCAGCAAGATCGAGGATAAGAATTTCCCCGTCTTTCAACGTCAGGATCGTTTTGCCATTCCAACTGAGCGGAATTCCAGCTACCCGACCGGTAGGGATTTTAACTTCCATTGTCGGAGCCGAGATATCTTCGCCAAAGCCAAGTAATTTACCATCAGCCGTTGTGACAACCACCGTCTCACCAGCGACCTCTGGGCCCCAAGTCGAAATCCCTCCCAAGGGATAGGTCCCCTTCACCTTCAAACTTGACAAGTCGATCGCAATCAACTCATTGCCATTGGGGCCATTGCCCAGCGTAAATAGTGTGTTACCTTTTTTGACCAGTGGCCCGATTACGCTTCGGCCGACACTCGCTTCGAGGACTTGAGTCATATAGGGCTTACCACCGCCATCTTGATACTTAACCGTAAAGATTCTGCCTTTTAGATTAACTGCGGCAAACGTGTCATTGGAAATAACGCATGGCCGTTGCCATATGAATTCTTCACCAACATTTGCCTTGGGGGCAAACTTTGCGTCGGCTTCGGTAGAACGAGGCACAACGAGACGAATCTCTCCATTGCTCAAACCGACCAAAGCACCGTCCCGAAACCGAACCGGTTCACACGTTAAATTGAGGTTGTCAATTTTCATTTCCGAAAGACTGACAGGCAAAGCAGCGTTGGTCGGAATAAAAGACACGGAGTCTTTTCGTCCGCTAGGACCTACAAAGAATCCGCTTCCGTCTCCAAAATCAACCGAACGATTGAAGACAAGGTTTTGCTGCGATTTGCTCGCACGATGTGTAAACTTGTCGTTGACCCCGGCCGCTATCGCCGCGTCATTAATCTTAAAAAAATCACCCTGCGAATTCACCGCCATCACATCTTCGTTGTTCACAATGGGTGGGCCAGCCAATCCGCCGCCAATGTCGAGACGCCATATTTCTTTCAGGGACGATGGGTTGACTCCTGAAATCGATGTCATTTGCGACCCCGATCGTTTCCGAACGTGTACCAGAAGGTTTTCAAAGCTTATCATTTCGCCAGAAAAGTAATCAGCATTATTTTTAACCGTCTGATCCTTTAGCTCTTGCTTGGAACGAATCACATCATACTGAGTGATTCCACGGGTTCCGATCCAGATCTTTGCCTGGAGAGCCGCGATAAAAATCTCTTGCTCAATTGGCAGATTCAATGATTTTTTTGCGATCGTCGCCAGCAAAATCACGTCGTCATCAGAAGCCATTTCAAATACTTCAAGCTCACCATTTGACGTAATCGTTGCCAGAAAATTTCCATAACGAATGGGCGGCTTGACGATGTTGCCCTTCAGTTCACGAGTTTCACCAGCAACCTTCAGTTGCGTCGAATCCGCTTCCTTCATGAAAATCCGTAACTCGCATTTCGACGGGCTGGTATTGACAGGAAGAACGACGATCTCTTGCAACAAAACAGGTGCCGTTCTGACCGACCCATCACGATGGCCGGTATACAATGCTTGAACGCAGTTCATGTCGGTCAACGAAACGTTGATCACATAAAGATTCAAATGTTCGCCAGCTTGGTACAGCACGTTACCTGTCGAATTCGCTGCGACGGGAACGGTAAGACGTTGTGGCAATTGAACCATTGCTGAAACCACACCAGACTCCGAATCGATACGAGCAATTTTCCCGCTCTTCATCGAAAGAAAAATCCGGTTGCGAGAAACCGTGGGCCTCAGAAAGGGTTCACCCACCGATTTGTTCCAGACAATATCACCCGTCGCCGGATCGATCATCGTTAAGCGATTATTCTTTTCATCTGAAACCAGAACACGTTTTGGATCGTTTAATAAAACAGGATCGATTTCCGTCCCATACCCGACAAAATGCCGCCAAAGAATCTTCCCACTGGAAAGCTCGATTCCGTAAACCGAACCGGAAACCAAAAACGCTCCAAACTCCCCTACCAAGTCAGGAACCGTGCCCCCAGTCAACGTCGGAATCGAAACACGATTTAAATAGGCTGGCGAACGCTCGATTGACACATCGGGAAACGGTGAGACGCTTGGATTAATTTTCATGACAAGCCCCTGCTCCTTTTCGGAAATCATCTCAACGGCTTTGACAACTCGGCTATCGCTACCAGCACCCGGGTGCTTGGTCACTAACTGATCATAGGTTTGAAACGCATCATAAGTATTGCCGTCATTTACCTGTTTACCAATCGTCGCGACCGCCGACGCGGTGTCCTTCTCCTGCACGATGGCGTTTTCAACTTCGCTTAGCCGGGCGTTGGTGGCTTCGATGACCGAGGCAGTCGCCGGTAATTCGCGTGAAGCTCTCGGCACGAATTTACCGTCGTTTACCAAACGCATCATCTTGCGAGCTTTCTCGAGAGCAGCCTCCTTATCTTCAACCGTTTCGGCGTTGGCTGCCGAATCCGCAGCTTTCTTTGCACTCGCGACCGTATCATATGAAATGATGCTTTTGATTTCATCTTCGAATGGCTTGTTATCAATTTGGTCGGCCAGAACTAACGTGATTTCTTCAATGTTGGACTGAAACACCTCCACGATTTTTTCCACATTCTTGCCGCTTGCTGCAACTTTCATTTCAGCAACGCGATATTTAACCCGGGCCTTAGGAACGTTTGGATCGCCCGCAAAATTCTTGATAAAATCCTTGTACTCGTCGACCGACGCTGAGTAGCTTTCTGAAGCAAATTTCGCCTCTGCGGCGTTAAAGACCTCGTCGGAATTCCCCTTATTTAAAACGGTGAACAAAAACCAACCGGCCAGGCACAGGAAAACTATAAGGAACGAACCAAGTAAAATCCAACGTGATTCAAAACTTTGCTCCTGAGTCTTTTTGCCTTGAAATCGCGTCTTCGTTTTTTTCTCGGCAGGTTGATCAAGCTCGCTCGAACCACTATTTCCGACGGCGTCGGAATCCAACCCGACAGCTTGTGTTGGAACACCGTACGGGTCAGCAATTTCAGCTACCGGTTGAACGGAAGCTGCCAACGGCGCCGCTGCAAGATCGACAATGTCATTAGCTCCCAATACCTCGGCCTCGCCTGGTTCTTCGACAACCAAATCGCCAACGCTCAGCACCGACGGACCGGTTTCAACAACATCCAAGGGCTGTCCCATCGAAGCCTGGTGCGCCGCAACCTCTTGATTGACACTCTCCAGCAGCCTTTTGGCCTGCGACTCGGTCAAGTAACCCTTTTCCAGACAGTAGCTCGCAACCGCCTGTGACTGAGGCGTTTTCCCCGGCTTGGCGATCTTCTTTCTCAACTTGCCGATAATCTCAGAATCGAGAAGATTCGAAGCTTCTAATTTATCAATGAATATCTGTGCGGACATTCGTTTCCTTGATGTGAGTCAACGATAGATGTTTCGTAATTTAAACAGGTCAAGATGAGACTAAAATTCGTCTTCCGTCATGATGACCTGTATCTTGTATTGTAGTTCGATACCGATATCCATTGCTTGAATAACCTTGTCATGAAAGCAATCAGCATGGGCCATGATTAACATTTTTTCCGGTTTTGAGGGGGCCTCCAAAGCGTCACTCAATTTCACACGCAGCTCATGGCGATTCGGAGCATCTTCCCAATCGTATTCGGAGGTTCGGATCCGGTACTCGTTCAACGGCGAAACGAAAACCGAAACATACTCCGGATTGTCTTCAAAATCCTCAACGACGTTTGGACTTGGTTCATCCTGCTGCTTCGTTGGGAGATCCATCGACATTTGAATCACAAACGAGGCTGTTACCATAAAGAAAATAAGCAAAAGAAATGTCACATCCACCATCGGCGTCATGTCCATTTCGTCGTCAGTTCGACTTTTTTTCTTCGCAAGTTCTACGGCCTCGAAACCGTCGCCGCCATCGTCAGTTCCATTGGGAGGATCTTGGTGATTCATCCCATCCCCTGACGATGATTCGCTTTTCCAAACATCTCTTTTCCCCTTACGTTGTCCGCCTGAAATTTGTCGTCCACCGTTGGCTGACTGTTTCGAATCTGGCTGTTTCGCGTTCGCTTGCAAGTTCGTTGACGGTGCCGTCCCTGATTGACCCGGTAAGGGTTGAGCTACACCCGGCAGCTTCGGATCCATTTCAACTGGTTCCAAAGGCTCATCCAACTCAAAACTCTCGGGCGTCGCGACTGCGTACGGATTGGAATCTGCATCATCATCCAACAAACTCCCTGATGATTGGTGACTGGAATGAACGATGGTGGAGTCATTGACTACTACAAAGTTGTCGCAATCAGCACATCGCACTCGTTTACCGAAAACGTGATCGGCCGCTTCGCGAATCGATTTGCAAACGGGACATTGAAACGAGAAACTCATTGCGGTTCCTCCACAGCTACCAAAATGGGCTTCTCCGTTCCCAGCTCGTCATATCCCTTTTTGATTGCGGAGAAGACACGGTTTGTATTGGAATACTTCACACCGTTTTCCACTTTGATGATCACCCCCATCAGATCGGTCTTCGTGCTGAACTCATCGATGACAAATTCCAAGATTTTCTCGTCTTGTTCTTCCGCATCACTCGATAATTTTACGCCGCTTTGATTGCGACCATAAAGCTCCACGACACAATCGTCACCGCCGGTGTAGCGGACGATCAAGGAAACCGCTTCTTTCTCATTGATCGCCGATCCGTATTTGGCAATCGGAAGATCGACCGTCGGCTTTGGATCCATTTTTGAAACAACGACGAAAAATGCGAGCAACAGGAAAACAATATCGATCATTGGAGTAATATCCAATTCTGAGTCTTCCGGATTCTGCTCTCGTCGTTTGACTTCGACTCGCGTGTCCATAATTAATTTGGCTTAATAAGAACCGAATGAAAGATTTAAAATGTGCCGCTACATCCGACCGTTACCAAACATTTGCAACGACGAAGTGCACGATTAGACGTTACTGACGTATGCCAATGCAAACGACCGCCCGAGATATTAGCCAACCTTTTGATTGTCCGTTACCTCACGGAACATTTCAAAGAACTGATTCATTCCAGCCGTAACAACATCTTCCATCTTTCGAATCCGGATGTTAATACTGGCCGTCGCCAAAACCAACGGAATCGCAATCGTCAAACCGCATGCCGTGGTAATCAACGCGAACTGAATGTCTTTCGCAAGAACCGCAGCTTCAACGCCCTCCATTTCAGCCAGCTTTGCGAACGCTCCCATCATTCCCATTACCGTTCCCAAAAGCCCGACCATCGGAGCACTTTTAATCACGGTGTTCACCCAGCTCAACCGGAATTCCAGGTCTGCCAGAACATCACGTTGAAATCTGTCAGCCACCAGGTACTTCACCTTTTCAAAGCCAAGATGCCGATTCTCAATAGCAAGAGTTGTCAACTGACACATTGCCCTGGGGTCACCATCGCCGATCGCCATCGCGGTATCAAAATCGCCTTGCCGCATGGGCTCGGCAATCGCATCGAGGAACTCACCTTGTTCAGCTTCATCACGGAACCGTTTTTGAGAGACTCGCGTCCAAACCATGATGCAGCAAAAGAATCCCCACAAAGCGATTAACGCCAAGCAGACATACATGATGTTGCCAAGGATCATAAACAACTTTTCCGAGCCGGACATCTTTGTGCCTTCGGCTGCGGAGTCAAGTTCCTGCGCGAAAATAAATAAGTCGGCTAGTTCCATAAATTAGTTCTAAGCGAAAAGAGTTTTGAGGTAACAGGGAGATCAGATCGATTCCACAACACACATCTAAAAATAAGTAATTCCAGCGGAACCCGGTGGAATCATGAAATCAAATTTCCCACCAGTCGATTGCACAATGAACACACAACGTTTCACATCTTCAAATTGTTTTTGGTCTTTTTTGAGACGTGCTTTTTGACGTGTCAGCAGCAGTTGCTTTGTTTTTTCGGGATAAAAATTCAGGATCAATCTGTTATTGGTTCGAGCGCCAGCCTTGGTTAAAAACTGCTTGTCCCACCGTGTAAGCGGACTGTTATCAGGCTTTTTGAAAAGGACCCGTTTTTCATCTTTACGAGTGCCCTTTTTCAACAATGGCTTCGCACCCGTCAGCTTCGAAGCGTACTCAATTAACGATGACGTTTTACTGAGGGAGCCGATCTCGACGCCAAAATAGTCCAGCTGCGAGGCGTATTGTGATTTGCTTTTTGTACTGTACTGAACCACCCATTTCTCGAAGGGGTTGCCTTTACCGGTTCCTCCACCGCCAGCACCACTCTGACGTTTATCACCCAGTCCTTTACCCGTTCCCATTTGCGCCGCGGTGCCATCAACCGCCTCAAGAGCGGCGCGAGTGGTTGATACGGCGTCGGTTACCATCTCTAACGCATCGGCAAGCTGTGGTTCTTCCACGTCGGCAAGCTCCTCAACGCCTGGCTCTTCAAAGTCCTCAGCAATCCCTTCTGGATTTTCGAAACCAGCGAGATCGTCGAACACGAACATCTCTGCCGTGGGTTTCTTTTCCCATTCCATATTGAGAAAGAATAGAAGCGCCATCAGTCCAACGATGAACCCAAGCAACGCAACTGCTGCAACAAGAAAGCCGGATACTAAATCGTATCGACTAACAGCAGTTTTCGATTTTTCGCCGAACGAATCGGCGAACGACCGATCAGAACCGGTGGTTGTACTCATTTTCGGGCCCGTAAAATTCTCTGTTCCATGCGATATTATACACTAATCGCGTTATTAATTGTCGTCCGTTTCCAAAAGAGTTCCGTTAGGGTCGACCGTCATAAACCAATCAGTCCAATATTTGGTCAGCGCTTCAATTTCCTGCTTGTTTGGCTTATCCGAAATCTTTTTTGAGTTGAATTTTCGGCTGATAAAACGAAGACCATCATTCGCCATGCGGGCAACATCTGGCTCTGGATCGGATAAGGCATAAATCAAAAACTTGATGTTATCAAAGTCGCGGAATTTGCTAATCGATTTTACGGCCACACGTCTTGCATCAGCATTGGGATGCTCAACCATCTTTCGAAGCGTCACCAACTGTACGGCACGAGACTTTTTATTCGAATCCAATACCAACGAATCAAAAGTGGTTTCAAACGCACGCCAATCGGTATCTTTCCCCGTTTCAATCATGGCCATCACGTCACCAAAATCACGATTGAACGTCTGATTCATGATTCGACCATTTCGCAGCGAAATGGGCCCCTCTTCTGGAAGCCCCTGCATCCCTGTTTCCATAACGCCTACGGATTCAGGAATCAGCAACTGGGTGCTTCGGACAAGAAAAAGAATTGCGAAGCAGGTAGAATGTGCGCGAACTTTTTCCGCGCCATTCTCGGTCATCCAAGACCCATTGCCATCCTGTTTGCTTTTCAGGAATTTCGCGCCTTCGGCATACCAAAACGGCGACGGATTGGCGGCAATTCTGTCTGCACGCTCTTTGAAAGATGAATACCTTTCAAAACCATACAAGTAATAATAGGTCCACACGGCAGGATTGACGGTAAATCGATTTCGGAACCATGCATCTCCCTTGGCTTTCGCTGCGTCGAAGCCGTTGATGAATCGCGGCGGACTGGCTCCCTTTTTCTTCTTAGGATCTTGAGCAACAAAAACAGATACGCTCGGCGGAAGAAGTCCATCAACGGCACGCTTCTTTTTGACATCGTCACCACCATGCAAACCGTAAGCATCACCCAAAAGATAAAGACTACCTAATCCCGCAGCGGTCAAAGAGTGCGTATCGGCGGTGTTTCCGCCAGCCTTCCCGGGCTCTCCCTTGTATGGGAAACCGCCTGATCCACGCTGAACTCCGATCAGATATTTGATTGCACCCTCAACAGCCGATGCCTTGACCTGAAAATCCTTGTTTTTCGCAAGCCAGAGAAATAGACTCGCATATTGAGTTTGTGAAACGTCGCCCGCCGGCTCTTTCGTATACCCCCAGCCACCGTGCGGAGCTTGACGGTTGTAGAGAACCGTGAGGACTTTTTCGATCTCGGCAGCGTATTTGACTGAATCGACCTCGGCCAACAGCAAACCTGAAACGCATGCCGCATAGATCGTTCGTTCACCATCGGTACTCATATCTTGCACGGCACCCTGAACGGTGTTCAAGATTTCCTTCAAAACAGGGATTTGCTTAATTTCATAGGGCTCTTTCCCTAGTCGCAACTCACCGTTGTAGATTGCTAGACCCAGCAAGGCATCCGAACCAAAATCACGTTCTGGCTTTGTCCGATACCCAATGAGGTAATTGATCGCCGGGCGGACCATCTTTCGAACAAATTCACTGTCTGGCGTGATGAGCTCATCTTGAGCCTTCAAATTTGCCACAGAAATTGACGAGGTCGTTACCACCAAAATGGAAAGAAGAAATAAGATCTTCAAGTTTGAATTACGCAATAGCCTGTCCTATGCTCGCGACGCAAGAATTCGAAAAGGAGGGAAATCCTTAAATTCCGCCGAAAAAAGAATTGGTTCCGCTCACCTTGAGATACTAATGGCGGCTCAAAACACTGTCAACTAATCGGTCAGACAAGCAACGATTATCCTCAAAGTACCCGGAAGGGCCGATTTTGACGGCTTGAATCACAGACGATTCCGTCAGTGATCGGGCAATGGACCTATCGCAACAAACCAATATGAATGCCGGTCGTATCTGTAACCTCGGTTCGTGATTTTCGGCGACATCCCAATGGGTACTTTGAAGCAAAACTCGGGAGGATATAATACCGTTTTCCGAATTCGACGGTTGTACGGATTAATCACTTTTTCGCCAACCAACTCAAAAAATTTTGCAAGATCTTAGTTAGGCAAGGCAACATTGAGATTTGGCTGATTTCTGTTTCGAGGCGACGTTGAACGGGATTCAGAACAAACCAAAAATCGGCGTTAGAGCTACCGGATCAAATGATCTGCGTTGCCCTTTTGAGCAAACATCACACCGATGCCCCATGCGCCATGCCCCATGCCCCATGCCCCAGGCAATCAAGCTATGCGTCAACTAAATCATGTAATGAAAGAGTCATTCTGGTTTCATCTCATGCCAAACTCAGGAAAATTGAAATGACGGACAATTCTTCCGACTTGATGATAGAGGTCAATTCCCTCAGTAAGATTTACGGCGTTTTCGCGGCAGTGAAGGACATTTCATTCGAAGTACCTCGTGCCCAAGTCTGCGCGTTTCTGGGGCCCAATGGTGCTGGAAAGTCGACGACAATGAAGTTGTTGACCGGATTTGAAGCACCAACCAGCGGCAAGATAAGAGTCGCAGGTTTCGATATTGCTACCGATCGAATTCCGGCTTGCGAGCGGATCGGATATTTGCCTGAAAACGGTCCCTTGTACAACGAAATGACTCCCAGCAGCTCCTTACGATTCTTAGGTAAGGTTCGCGGGATGAGCGGTGTTCAATTAAAAGATCGCATCGAATTCGTTGCGGATAAATGCGACTTAGGTGAGGTTTGGCACAAGGGCATTTCCAAACTTTCCAAGGGTTTTCGTCAACGCGTTGGGATGGCTCAAGCTTTACTGCACGATCCCGATGTTTTGATCCTTGACGAGCCGACAAGTGGTCTCGATCCGAATCAATTGGTGGGAATTCGCCAGTTGATCAGTGACTTGGGGCAAACGAAAACCGTCCTTCTCTCAACGCACATTTTGCAGGAAGTAGAAAAAGTTTGTGACCATGTCATTGTGATCAATCGCGGCCAAATTCGATTCAACGGTGCAACTACCGAAATGTCATCCATTCTTGACTCCAAGGATACATCGACAAGCGGTGAGAGCCCGATTGAGCAAACATTTCATCAGCTGACCGAATTTGATGCGACAAGCAACGTTTAAAAACGTTCAGCTCAATCATTTGATTGCATTCGGCATTCCAAAACGGGTTCCGATTCAAAACGGACACCTCTTTTAGAAACCGAACATCGCCAAAACGTTGTTGGCGATCCAAGATAAACAGACCAGTATTATTCTCAAATTGTCAGAATTTACGGAGTATCATTCATTTATGTTTCGACCGCATGTAATTACCGCAATTGCCTCGCGGAATATCAAAACATTTTTCACGAGTGTTATTGGTTACCTGTTCATTGTCGTTTTCGTCGTTGTTAGCGGCATCATTGCTTTCGGGCCAAAGTTTTTCGGGGAAAACCTGGCGACATTGGATCAGCTCACCAATGCTTATCCAATGTTATTGCTTTTCCTGATTCCCGCGATTTCAATGGGCGTTTGGTCTGATGAAAAAAAGCAAGGAACCGATGCGATCCTGTTTACGTTACCGGCATCTGATTTGGAAATCCTGCTGGGCAAGTACATTTCTGTGGTCGTAGTTTACGCGGCCGCATTAGCCTTTTCCCTGACTCAATTGGTTGCACTGGCCACAATTGGATCACCGGATTGGGGTGCGATATTTTCGACTTACGTGGGTTATCTGCTTGCCGGGTCTGCCCTGCTCAGTATCGGAATGTTTGCATCGTCGCTCACATCGAACACGACGGTTGCGTTTGTTCTGGGGGCGTTCTTTTGTTCACTTCCTGTATTCGTCGGTGCATTATCACCCGAAAACCAGTTCCTTCAGGGACTTTCCATCGGCTGGCAATTGCGTGAATTTGGCGAAGGAACGATCGGACTTTCCAACGTGCTGTACTTCGTGTTTCTGAAGCATATTGGTTTGTTCCTCAACTATGTGGTGATCACTCGTAGACACTGGTCATCCGGTGAGGAAAACAAAATGTACGCATTGTTTGGTGTCCAGGTCGCCAGCATTTTGGTTTTATTTGGCAGCCTTTACTTCCTTGCCTCCAAAGCGGGCAGTTATGTCGATACCGAACTTGATTTGACAATGCAGCGGGTCAATTCATTGTCGCAAAAAACAATTGCAACTATCGATGCCAGTGGCAATAAACGACGTGTGGAAATTCAGGCTTATGTCAGTGATGAAGTCCCAACCGAATATGTTCCGGTAAAGAAACGCTTGCTTCGCTTGCTTCGTCAGTATTCGCAACGAGGCGGTAGTGAAATCGAATTGAGAGTGATTAATGTGGTAGCAAACTCTGATTCCGAGCGTGAAGCAAAATCAATTGGAATTGAAGCAATTGACCACATTTCCGAAGTTGCTGGACGGCAAATTCGACAAGACGTTTACATGGGCGTTAAATTTTCGAGTCCCAGTGGCGATACGAAGATCCCCAAAATCACACCCGGTACACCGCTTGAGTACGAATTGACTCGTGCAATTGGAACCACGGGAGTGCTGGACAGCAAAATTCGGTTGGGTGTGCTTGAATCAGATGCGAATTTCCTTGGTATTGATGGTGGCTTTTCGCTGAACCACCGCTTTGTCATTGAACTAAAAAAACGGTACGACGTTGTCCGTGTTACAACCGACGACCTATCCAAAATTCTCGAACAGCAATCTGAAACGAAAGAAACAGAAGGCGAATCCAAAGGAGCGGAAACAACCAATGCTCCCAAGGTTCGTGTTCCCGACGTATTACTTGTATTTCGCGCGTCATTGCTTTCCATTTCCACTCAAAATGAACTTGTGAAATACATGGACGCTGGAAACCCCACGGTCATGACGGTGGATGCACTCCACATTTTTCCATTTTCCATTTTGCCTCAAGCTCCGGGACAGGTTCTCGATACGCCAGCTCAACGAATGGTTGCCGGCGCGAACGGATTCACTCGCAGTGGAGCTGAAAACAACGATTGCAAAACACTGTTTGACGCGCTGCAATTGGAATGGGACGGAATTAACAAAGACGTTACCATCAAAGGCCAGCCACCCCAGCCAAGTCCATTTGGTGGTCCTCCCAGTGGTGGCACGCCGGACCGCCAAGCACGCGCTTTTTACCCAACTATCGCTGCTCAAAATTACCGAGCCTTTGATGAGCTTCGATTTGAAGATACGAAATTTGAGTTTTCGTTTGACGGTGAACCGGGTGCCGTTCCATTAAGTTTGGGTGAAGAACGCAATGGGATTCCGACATCGCTTGGAACGCCGAACGCGATGATGATCAATTCCAAAAACCGGTACGATTTCGAACCCTTTAATTCGGAATCAGTGATTGCGAGCGGAATTGATAACGTTTTAATGTTCTATGCAGGTGCTTTGCGAAAGAAAGATTTCAAAGCCGTGAAAGAAACGGCTGAGCAAAAAGCAAAGACGGACAAGATGATGGCATCGATTCAAGGTAAAGAACCCGAGTCTCCTGTCGAGCCAACCGAACTCCTGTTCGAACCAATCATCAGTGCCGAACCAAGCGGGCTAGGATTGCCATGGGACGAAATTGTAAAAAAACAGCCGCCGCAAATGGCATTTCAACAAATGCCAATTGAACAGTATCAAATTGACCCACAACCGAATTTTTACAAATTTGAACTGGCGATTGCGGAAACTGAAAAAGCACTAACGGCGGCCCAAAAAGAGAACGATGAAAAGGCGATTGAGAAATTAAATGCCGATCTAAAGTTGCTGAAACAGGAACAATCACGATACCGGTTATCAGATGCTCACTTTGCCGTCCGTGTTTCCGGCCAACGCAAACAAGACGGAAACGAAATCAACGCCGTGGTGATCTCCGATAGCGATTTCGCAACCAACTTTTTCTTTGCAATTGCCGACCAGCTTAACCAAAAGCCCGACAACGTTGAATTTGTAATGAACATTGTTGATTCGCTGGGTGGGAAAGACGAGTTCGTGGAATTGCGTTCACGCAACCCGAGGCAACGCACGTTGACTTATATGGATAAAAAACGTGATGAATTTCGGACCAATCGTTTAGAAGAAGAAAACCGAATGCGTCGCGATTTCCAGGAGAAGGCCAAAGAAATCGCTGAGGGTGTCGAGAAGCAAGATGCCCAAAGCAAGGAGCGAGGCCTTGCCCGTGCGGTTCAGCGACTGTTTGCGCAAGATGAGGCCGCTAAGAAATTAGACAACGCGAAAGAAAAGCTTCAAATTAAATTGGACGAGTCGATTGAAGAACTGAAATCCCTTGAAGCGCAAAGCATCAAGGAAACAGAAAAAAGCGTGCAATTCATGGCTGTCTTCCTGCCAATGTTGCCGGCGTTATTTCTCGGAGTCTTCGTTTTCGTTTACGGGTTTATTCAAGAGCGTTCAATCGTGAATGAAAAACGACGCGTCTAAATCCAGTTGCTCGAACAAAAACCCTTATTCGTTAACACTTTCAATTACGAAATACAAAATTCCAGTTTTGGTGATTAAATGAAACCTGTACCAACCACAATCACTCTTGCTGTATTTGCATTACTGTCGCTGATTACCTCGATAAGCGTCCATTATTTGACGTTGCCAGGTGCTGATGCCAAATCCGAACTGATCGGCAAAGTTTTCTATCCGGATTTTACGCAACCCGACCAGGCTGCATCCCTTGAGCTGGCCATTTGGGATGATGAAGATAAGAAGACCAAAAATTTTGAAATCAAAAAAGTCGACGACCTTTGGACGATACCCAGCTACAACGACTATCCCGTTGAATCAGCTGATCAATTGATCGCAACAGCTGGAAGTGTCATTAACATCAAACGTGAATTTTCGGCAGGACGCGGTTCGGATACTCACGCCCGGTTCGGTGTTATCGATCCAAACGACGAAGAAGCGAAACTCAAAGAACCTAATCAAATTGGTGACCGAATCATCTTGAAAGATGAAAGCGGTAATGTGGTTTGCGATTTAATCATCGGAAACCCTGTCGATCCATCCTCGACGAATGAGGGTGCCGCAGATGGACAAATCGTCAAAGGAAATCGGTATTACGTGCGGCAGCCCGATCAAGACGAAACATTTGCTGCCGAATTGAATCTTCAAATTTCGACGGACTTTGAAGACTGGATCGAAACTGATTTACTGCAAGTTGAAGACGCAGCAGTGAAACAGCTCTTGGTAAGAACCTATGACATCGAGAACAAACCGATCGAATTAACAGGTGGCGAACCATTTCCGATGCAAGCCAATCTTTCTGACCTAATCCTGGAAAAGGACGGATTCGACTGGAAGTTAAATGATCTCAATGAAGAAACCGAGACGCTAGACACTGCACCTATCAGCAGCCTTTCG
Source organism: uncultured Pirellulaceae bacterium (assembly GCA_905480545.1). GTDB lineage: Bacteria > Planctomycetota > Planctomycetia > Pirellulales > Pirellulaceae > JABAAE01. Next base: position 25,123 of record CAJQQR010000183.1, on the reverse strand, counting down.
AATGACTTGAAGGCGTTGAAAATCATCCACGTCGAACCCAAACCAGTTTTTCAGGATACCGACACGCCTGTCTTGAACGGCGATCTGACCGCCAACCTGCCGAAGGGACTGAACAATCGCAGCGAAATGCGGGTGACACAGGAGAGCTGGAGTGTGATCACGCCCTATGGATTTTTCCCGTCGTTTGCTGATGGCAAAACGAAAGAGAGTCTCACCGTTCTGTCGGCCAACGGTGAATTCGATTTTTCGACTGATGCAGGCTTGGTCTATCACATGAAATTTGGTGGTGATGTAAAGCTGGAAAAGGATAAGTTTGAGTTTGTAGCAGGCAAAACCGACGCAAAGAAGGAAGATGCGGGTTCCGACGCTGACCCAGATTCAAACAAGAGCGAGGACGAAACGGACAATGAACCCAACATGAAAAAGGGGAAAATCATGTCCGTGCACGTGACGTTCGACGAGTCCTTGATCGAGAAACCAACCTTACCAGTTAAACCAATCGAACCGACTAAACCTGTAAAAAAAGGAGAGCCAGAGGCAACACCTGCAGACAAGGACGGCCAACCCAAAGCGAGTCAACCACCAAAGAGTATTGCTCCAACGGAACTCAAAAACGAAGAGGCTCAACCGAAACAGGATCCAGCGAAGCCAGCTGAAAAAACAGACGAGGCTGAACCGGCCAAAGGCAACGAGGAATCCGGTAGTTGCAGGTCTTTCGAACAGGAAGAGTCTGAATCGCAGGAGGAAGCCAAATCGCAGGAGGAATCTAAGGCTGTTGAAAAACAGGAAGAACCGAAAAAAGAGACCGAAAAGCAGAAACCTAAAAAAGAAACGTTGTCCGATGAAAAACCTGCAAACGAAAAACCTGCGACCAAGAATGCGGAAGTAAAGGAAGAAGCGAAAATCCAGGAAGGAACCGATCCGGCAAAAACGGCTGCTACGAAAAGCGACCCCATAAATCCCAAAAATAATCAGCAAAAACCCGCTGAAGAGAAGCCAGACGAATTTGAACTGGCGATGCAAAAATACAATACGGAAATGCAAAAATACCAAACGGATCTTGCTGCCTACCAGGACCAAATGCAGCAATACAAAAGCGATCTTGAGGCATACGAAAAAAAGGTCAGCGACAGTAAGCAAAAAGCCGAAAACCTGAATAGCCGATTCAGCAACTGGTTCTACGTAGTTGACTCAGCAAACCTTTCAAAATTAAAACTGGTTCGCGCCGACATCGTAAAACCGAAAGAAAAAACCGACGCCCCAACCAATGCCGGTGATCTAAAACTTCCTGGAGCGGGTGAATTACCGCCAGGGCTAAAAAACCCAAATCTCAATCAACCTCCCTCAGAAACCGACTCACCAGAGCCGGCAAAATCTACCGAACCGCCACGCTCTGATCCAGAAAAGAAACCTGCAGGCGAGTCGAAAAAAGAAACTGCGGCGAAGTCCGACCAGCCAAAAACGCCCGACCAGCCAAAAAAGCCCGACCAGCCAAAAAAGACTGACGAGCCACAAAAGACCGGTGAAGCAAAACCGAAGGAAGCAACCAAGAGTGAGGGATCAGAAAAAAAAGACCTGACTCCGCCCAAACCGGTTCCGCCCGGCCCGGAAATCAAAAAGCCAGCTGATCCGCCGGCCAAATCCGCCGATGATAAAGCGGCAGGAACTTCGGATTCGAAGAAAACCGATTCAAAAAAGGACTGATGATTGCGTTGAGCGAGGCTGATCAATCGTTGGCCGTCGTTTTGGATAAAAGCGAAAAACGACGATTTGGATTAAAGGGGAATGGGTTCAGCAATTACGGATTCCAAGTCTGTTGAATTTACGAAACAGCCACGCTGAATAAACCGCGATGTTCCTCCACATCGCAGGTCAATCGCCAGTTTTGATCCGGACGATTGATCTAAAACAAAACGAACGTCCTGTTGTTGCTTAGATGCTCTGCACAAACGTTTTCAATCTGACTCAACAGAGCTGTTGCGTGGCGGGCGGCGATTTTTTTCCGGTTACCACGAAGTGAGCAGAAAAACCCAATAATACATCGTTCCTTTTAGAGGAGAGCGGATCTGACGTTACCATATAGATGGCTGGATTTGACATTCAAATTCTAAAAGAAGAAACTAAACGTCGGAGCAACGAAACGCCATCGCGTTTTTCCTACAACCGTTGGGCATCTCGGATGACTGTTAACCGCATTCGATTCGACCATCCGGCGAAACCACAGCCAACGTGATTGCAGCCTACTCGCACCCTATCTCCCGACAACTTATGAATCTCAAATTCGCCGCGTTAAAAAGCATGATCCAATCGTTCATCTGCAAACCCTTGCGATGGAAACCATGCCCTTTTTTTGCCGTCATTCTGATTTCGGTTTTCTGTTTGCAATCCAACTCAGAGCATGCACTTCGCGCAAGCGATTCCATCACTCAGGCAAAAGACCGTCCTAATGTTGTTGTCGTTTTGACCGATGACCAGGGTTACGGGGATTTGGGATGCCATGGAAATCCAGTCATCAAAACACCTAACATTGACAAACTTTTTGAAGAGTCGAGCTCCCTATCCGACTACCATGTCGCCCCAACTTGTTCGCCAACTCGTAGCGCACTTTTGACGGGCCATTGGACGAATCGAACTGGCGTATGGCACACGATCAACGGTCGTTCGATGCTACGAGCAAATGAAGTCACCATTGGCCAACTTTTCAAAGACGCTGGGTACCAAACGGGCATGTTTGGCAAGTGGCATTTGGGCGACAACTATCCCTACCGCCCAGAAGATCGTGGATTCACCAAGGTATTTCGACATGGGGGTGGGGGTGTCGGACAGACTCCGGACGTTTGGGACAACTCCTACTTTGACGGAGCCTATTTTCACGACGGCAAAATTGAAGAAGCAAAAGGCTTTTGTACTGACGTTTTCTTCGGAGAGGCGAATCAATTCATTGAAGGTTGCGTGGCAAAAAACGAATCGTTCCTTGCTTACATTACCTTGAATGCTCCACACGGCCCACTGCATTGCCCTCCAAAGTATCTTGACATGTACAAGGATCAAAAAGCAAACATCGCGGCATTTTTCGGAATGATCTCGAACATTGACGACAACGTTGGAAAAACAAGAGCGTTGCTGCGTAAACTTGGCGTTTACAAAAACACCATTTTCATCTTCACAACAGACAATGGAACTGCGACGGGTAACTCAATATTCAACGCCGAAATGCGGGGCAAAAAAGGTAGCGAATACGATGGTGGCCATCGTGTTCCGTTCATGGTCCATTGGCCGGCCGCGGGTTGGAACAAGAAGTATATCGATCCAACATTAACGCATGCAGTTGATGTGGTCCCGACGCTATTAGATATGTGCGGAATCAAAAAACCCGATAGCCTTCGATTCGATGGAATGTCGGTCAAATCCGTTCTGGATCCAAACGTACATGTTCAACCTGTCGACAGAATGTTGGTCACCGACTCACAGCGTGTCCGCGACCCAATCAAATGGAGAAAATCGGCTGTCATGGGGAAGACGTGGCGGCTGGTGAATGGTGTCGAGCTTTACGACATCTCCAACGACCCATCGCAAAAAAATGATCTTGCAAAGAAACATCCTGATCGTGTTACAAAGATGAGAAAGTTCTACGACGATTGGTGGGCGGAATTGGAGCCGACGTTTGCCGAGACAACGGAGATTTATGTTGGACACCCCAAAGCAAAAAAGGTGACGCTGACGGCCCATGACTGGATTCACAATGGCGGTACCCCATGGAATCAAGGTCACATTCGTCAAGCGGGCGATTATGCGTCCTGGAAAAGACGAGCCAACCAAAAAAACTCGCAGAGAAAAAAGCAGGGCAAAAAACCGGTCGCGCCGACCAAACTAAAACATACAGGCGAATGGTTTGTTAAGGTGATCGAACAGGGAACGTACAAAATCTCTGTGCGACGCTGGCCGGAAGAGTCTGGCCAACCCATCAATTCTTCGTTGCCAGCAGGTGCAAATGTTCCAGGAGCCTCAAAAGCGTTCCGTACAAATCCAGGCACAGTGATCAATGCGAAGAACGCAGTTCTACGTATTGATGGGAACGACGTGGAATCAAAACCGATTTCTGCCAACGATGCAGCCATCCAATTTACGGCCAAACTCTCTAAGGGGACTCACCGATTGTCGCCGTATTTCAGTACGGACCGCGGCGAACTTGGAGCCTTCTACGTTATTGTGGAATCGGAATAGGCTCATTTACCAATTAAGAATTCAGTGCAGACCTTTTTCGTAATTCTCTCGAGTTAAGAGAAAATGATCGATTGGGGTGCCTTCGTAATAATCAGTTGTCTGTCCGATATGGTCCATCCCCAGTCGGATAGCAACCTTCTTGGATTTATCGTTTTTAAGGTCGACAAGGGCATGCACTTGTTCCAAATTAAAGGTCTCAAACCCTAGTTCAATCAGTTTTTTACCGTATTCGGTTGCGTAGCCTCGTCCCCATTGTCTCTTGTTCAAATGCCAACCAATTTCTATATCGCTGGAAAGTTCCCCCGATGTCAATGGAATCGGCTTCAGCATTGCGGTCCCGATTAAAGAGCCTGTTGATTTTAAGAAGACCGGGGAAATCCCCATTCCGTCCGGAAACTTTTCGATACGTTCTACATACTCTTCGATGCGGCTTTTCATTTCGTCAATCGATTTGAGAGTGACCCCACCAATGTAGCGTGTGACATCGGGATCACCGTATATTTCGAGCGACTCTTCCGCAAAGTCCAATGACCATTGCCGAGCGATTAACCGAGTTGTTTCAAAAACTAGACCATCGTTGTTCATGCTTCATATTTCGCTTTAAACATTGTTACCAGCTACGTAGCCCGTGCAAAACGCCGATTGAAAATTATAACCGCCAATCAGACCATCAAGGTCCAATACCTCTCCTGCAAAGAAAAGCCCCTCGCAGAATTTACTTTCCATTGTTCGAGAGTCTACTTCTTTCAGATGGACGCCACCAGCAGTCACTTCCGCCTTTTTGTATCCCCGAGTCCCCTCGATCATAACTACACATCGTTTTACACGGGAAATCAACCGCCGAATCTCAAATTGCGACGCCTCCGCAACTCGCTTTTTGGGATCTATTTTTTCAACGTTGACCAGAGAATCCAATAATCGACTGGGAAGATCACCAACAAACAAATTGCCGACTTGTCTACGCTGCGTTGCCGGATCAGACAATTTGGATTGCAGCATGCCCAATGTTGTATCGGGGAAAAAGTCAACAACGACAACCGGTTTATCCGTCACGCGGTACGCGATTTGCTTGCTGACATCGAGCGCCGCGGGACCTGACAATCCAAAATGCGTAAATAACAGACTTGAACGCCGGGAAGCGAAACTGAGTTTTTCAAAGTTTTTCTCTGACAAACGCGAAACATCATTGCGATCGAAGACACCCAGTCGACAGTCCTCAACAGTGATTCCTTTCAGGTCTTTTACCCATTGCTCCGTTGTCACAATTGGAGTTAGTGCAGGAACGGTGTCCACTATCGTATGGCCAAAGTTTTTGGCCCAATCGTATCCTTCTCCGATCGTTCCACATCCTGGATACGACTTGCCACCTGTGGTCACAATGACTTTCGTTGCGGTCCATTTTTTTGAACCCGCCGTAACACAAAATCCACAATCGATCTTTTCAATTGACGTAACGGATACTTGAGTGAGCAAGTCAACCGACGCGCAACGTTCGACTCGTCGAAGAATGGCATTCCTTACATCAATCGCTCGGTCCGATTCAGGAAAGACTTTACCGGTCGATTCAACCTTGGTTTCAACCCCTTCGTTTTCGATCCATTGGACGACGTCGGCGGGGGAAAGCTGGGCCAGTGCGGAATGCAAAAATTTACCGTTGCGTCCAAAGGCTGATACAATACCCCGCGCTTCCGTATTTTGCGTGATGTTACATCGGGTTCCGCCAGACATCAAAATCTTAACGCCCGTCTTGGAGTTCTTTTCCAGCAGTAACACGCTTTTTCCACGCTCACCAGCGGACGTCGCGGCAAACAACCCTGCAGCACCTGCTCCAATTATGATGACGTCAAAATCCAAATTGTACTTTCCAAAACAGTCGTCATTTGATGCATTCGATTCAAACTCACTCGTCGATCGCTCGATATCGCAGGTCTAATTCGGATACATAAAAACGCAAAATCTAAATTTCAATTGATTGTTGTGGGAACCTAGTGATCGATGATCCCTCTCTTCCATACACCTAAATCTTAGGAAAATTCGGTATGATAGAGGAGTTGGGTTGGCGAACAATCTGCAAAAGAACTACGATCCCAACTTTCGATTCTTTTTGATACAACAAATTAAAACTTCTCTTTTGATCCCTCGCCGTTTTGTCGAGTGAACTTAAAAGAGTCTCGAATTTGGTAAGTAAAAAATGTCTATCGCACGATTATCCGCTGTTTCATTTTTTGGCATCTTGTTTTCCGTTGCGTTCAACTTGCTTTTCCTTGGCTCAACGATCGGTTGTGGCGGCCCGAAATCTGAAAGTGCATCCAAACCGATTAAGCCAAATACCCAAACGGATCAGCAACCATCCGCAAGCAAAGCGGCGACTGAAACTAAAGATGTGAAGGTATCGCCAAAAACGAGTGAATCTGAAAAGGAAAACCCGAAAAGTGAGACCGATGAGAATTTAGGGGAGACGAAAACGAAGGCAACTCCAAATCCGCAGCCGAATCTCAACCCCGCGACTGGACCTTTAAGTAAGGAAGGTCAGGTTGATGACGACAAAGCCTTCTTCGAAAAGAAAAAAATCATAGGCGACGCAAAGCAAGAGGTCGCGAACATTTTCAAAGACTGGAAGAAACCAGAATTCGCGTTGTTCATTAGTGGGCGACAACATGGCTACATCGAGCCTTGCGGTTGTACGGGCCTTGAGAATCAAAAAGGCGGTTTGTTGCGCCGACACACACTAACAAAAACACTTGAGGCCAACGGTTGGAATCTTGTCAAAATTGACGCAGGTAATCAGGTCCGTCGGTTTGGCCCACAACCAGAACTAAAATTCAAAACGACGGCCGAAACACTTTCCAATGTTTTCAAGTATGACGCAATTGGATTTGGACGTGACGATTTTCGATTACCTGCATTGGAGCTGGTTTCGACGTTTCAGAACCTGGACGGTGTCGAAGAAAGTTTGACCGCACATCCATTTGTTAACTGCAATGTTGCGATCTACTCTGATTTTGCTGATGAAAGCTTTGAAGAAGACAAGATGCTTTCCACTTTCAAATTGATCGAAGTCGGCGACAAAAAAGTTTGCATAACGGCAATTCTGGGCGAAGACGATTTTGACGCAATCAAAAATGATGACTTGGCACTTCGGAGTCCCGACGAGGGCATCAAAGCCGTTTGGCCTCAAATGAAGGAAACCAACGCCGACGTATATGTCTTGATCTCACACACCTCACTTGATGATACGGATCGTTTAGCAAAAGCATTTCCCTACTTTGACTTGGTGATTACCGCTGGTGGAGCCGGGGAACCAACAGACATTCCCAAAGAAGTAACCGTCGGTGACCACACGTCGAAGATCATCCAAGTCGGCACAAAGGGCATGTTTGCCGGAGTAGTTGGATTTTACGGCGACCGAAAAAACCTGACTTACAAACGCATCGAAATGACAGCAGCGTATGAAGATTCGGAGGAAATCAAAACCGTTTTTAAAGAGTATCAGGACAGCGTTCGAAAAACCATCTTTGCAAAATTGGACAAGACGGCTGTGCCTCATCCGAGTGGTGCAAAATTTGTCGGCTCAAACGCATGTGCTGACTGCCATGGCGATGCACATGATGTTTGGAAAGACGGCGTGGATGGAACCGGCGACAAAGTCGGCCCTCATACGCTGGCGACGGCATCTTTGATCGAGCCCAATGAGCGGAACTGGGTCGTGCGAAAATACGATCCCGAATGCCTGAGCTGTCATGTGACTGGCTGGAATCCACAAAAGTATTATCGCTATGATTCAGGTTACCTCGATGAAACAAACATTGAGCTACATGCCAACGGTTGCGAAAACTGCCATGGACCAGGGTCCCTTCATGTCGCAGCACAAGAGAACGAAGAAGATGTTGAAAAGTATCAAGCCATGGTTCGAATCACGCTTGATCAAGCTGAGCAAAAATGCCAAGAATGCCACGACTTGGATAACAGTCCAGACTTCCACGAAAAGGGGGCTTTCGAAGAGTTCTGGAAGCGAATTGATCATAGCGGAATGCGTGAGTAGATAACAATCTACGAAAACATTGAACCGTATTCCTGGCAAATTCTTTTACACAACAGCCGCGATGAACCACTTTTTGGCACCGAGATCGCCTAGTAAGCCCTACTTTGAAAAGACAACCGAAGCGTCCGTTGGTTCAACTGAATTTGGGCGTGTGAATGAATCAAATCGCGGTAGACGACGCGACCTTATCCGTTGAATTGCAACTGGAATTAAATTCGTTGTTCGAATCGAGGCTGGTATCCGATTTGGCTAATCCAGCTTTTCGAGAGTAGATCTCTTTAATCAACGACTCGTAACCGCTGACCATTACGTCGAGAGACGACTGTGTAGTGATTACGTCACGACCGGCTTGCCCAAACCGTTGGCGAAGCGCCGCGTCCTCAAATAGCATGGTCCAACACTCGGAAATCTTCTCGGCATTGCCAGTGTTATAAATCATACCGGTTTCACCATGAACGACTGTATCGGAGATCGAACCAACGTTTGGAGCCACAACCGGTAATTCCATCGCCATCGCTTCCATAATTGATACGGGACTCGCTTCATTCCGCGACGTCAAGCTAAAGACATCGAAAGCGGAAAGCAATTCTGGGACATCCGATCTCGATCCGGTAAAAATCACGTTCTGTTTAATCGCGAGATCATTAACCGCCGTCTCCAACATAGGTCGCTCTTGTCCATCACCAACAATCACAAATTTGGCATTGGGGAATTCGGTTAGTGTCGTCGCGGCAGATCTCAGAAAAAGAAGGTGGTTTTTTTCTGGCCGAAGCGCCGCAATGATACCGCACACCAAATCGGATTCTCCGATGCCAAGTTCTTTTCGGGTCTTTGCGCGATCATAGCGATGGCTTCGAAATCGCTCGACGTCGATACCATTTGGTATCACTCGCACTTTAGCTTTCGGAAAATTCTCAAAATCAACGAGAAACTCGCCGTGGCTATTCGCGACGGCAATAAACGAGTCCGTGATTTTCGTTAACAATCGATTTAGTTTTCCGACGCCATCAGGCCACCCTGTTGAATGCAACGCTGAAAGGATGACTGGGATTCCCGCTCGTTTTGCTGCAAGTCGCCCCCAAAACATTTTGTCGCCAGCCCCAACGGTCACGACGGCATCGATTTTGTTCTTTCGAAATAGCCTCTTTAGCCGGCCGAGAACTCGCAAATCATATTTGTGGTGAATCAATTCGCTTTCAAAGGGAAATTCCGCTGATATTTGCTCTCCCAACTCCCCCGCCTCTTTGAGGCAGCAAATATGTGGCCGGAATTGATCCGACATCCGCCGTACTAGATTTTCAAGCAATGTTTCTGCGCCACCAACCGGCATGCTTGTCAACATAAACATGACGTTCAACGGACCGCGATCATCTAACGGGCGAAGGTCCCGTGATCCGTCTTCGTTCGCACTAGTTCCTGATTTGAATATCATCTGCTAAACCGATTTATGAGGATGCATTCCAGCGGCGTATGCCCGTTGATTTAGCCGAAGACTATACTTCGTGCGGAACCGGCCTGGTTTCCAAAGTCATTTCTGACTCTTTGAGAGGCTCAATCGTCGATACGTCCGGCGCGGAATAACCCTTTACGCGAAGCATTCGTGGATCGAATGTCATCCAGTTTCGGAAGCGAGCGATTTCCGGATCTCCGTGAATTCTTTGCAGATGAAAACCATCCGAGCCGATAGCGTTGTACCCACCAAAAGCTGAAGATACCGTCGTAAAACCATGCTTCTTTGCAAGTTCAAACACTTCTTCGTTCAGGTTTTCAACTTGACCAAATGGGAACGCGAAGTGCCTGATTTTTTGCTCCAAAAACGACTCAAGCTCTTGTTTTGCTGTAACGACTTCATCGAAAAGCTTTTCTCCGTCAGTGACTTTACCAAGATCAATATGCGTGCGTGTATGCGCACCAATCTCAATTCCAGCCCGCGAGATCAGGCGTAGTGATTCAATGCCGTTGGGCGAAAGCGGCTGGCCAGCCTGAACATCATGCGGAAATGGCTTGTCGTTTAAAACAAAATCGACGCTAACAAAATAGGTCGCCGGGATCTGATTCTTTACCAAATACGGAATAGCGGTCAAGCAATTATCGGCATACCCGTCGTCAAAAGTAATGGCTACCGCGGGTTGACTATTGCCGTTTCGAATTCGATTCTTAACTTCTTCAAGAGAAATAATTTCGAATCGCTTACGCAGCCAGTCCATTTGTTGAATGAACTGTTCAGTGGGAATGGTCCACGGATTTTGGTGGACATCACTTACCCGATGATAGAAAAGTACCGGGATCGGAAGCGAATTCTGCTTGCTAAGCGATCGCTTCTTCAACCATCGATACGGTTGTGTAGAAAACGCATAAAAGTTAGTGGCGATTCGTTTGAGCGCGTGCATCCATCCAGCCCTAAGATGTTGTGTACTATTTGAGTCAAAGTTTTCCTTACAAAAACAGGCATTCCACTCGCTTGATTTCGAGTTTAACGAATTTCTAGTTAAACGAAATCGATCGTATCGACTACGCGTCCATTAGAGCTTTCCTAACATCGCCAAGACGCCAGAATCGTTACGATTGATACAAAGCGAATCCAAGAATGTCGCCGCGTCAAATGAGTTTCTTTGTTTTGCAATTTCTTAAGCGCAATGACCGCGACAGATGTACGGTTGCGTGTCTCTCTTGCGTGTCTCTGTTGGACGTCATAAAACTTTTAGCTCAGTAACTCATGATGCAGAATCGACAAAAACTGTTCGGTGTCGAAATCGACGCGGTCCGAATGAACGAAGCAGTCGACCGGATTTTCAGATGGATTGACCAACCCCAGGATCAATGCCAATTCGTTGTAACACCAAACGTCGATCATACCGTTTTGCTTCGTGAAAACGAGCAATTGCGGAATGCCTACCGTGATTCCGGTATGGTATTGGCTGACGGGCATCCTGTTGTTTTAGCGGCTCGATTTCTGGGAAAACCACTTCCTGAGCGTGTTCCCGGTTCCGACTTGGTACCAAGAGTTTTTTCGGCCGCTGATGACCGTACACCAATTACTACGTTTCTGTTGGGAGCTGCCAACGGAATTGCTGATACCGCAGCAGAAAACATTGAATCAAAATGGGAAAACGTTTACGTAACGGGTACCTATTCGCCACCAATTGGATTCGAAAACGACACCGCTGAATGTGAAAAAATCTTGGCTCTTATCAATCGAGCCCAACCGGATATTCTGATCGTTGGATTGGGAGCACCAAAACAAGAACTTTGGACACACAAATTTCAAGATCGTATCAATTCCCGTGTCGCCCTTTGTGTGGGTGCGACGATTGATTTTCTGGCGGGTGAGAAAAAACGCGCACCTCGTTGGGTCCAAGCGATCGGTATGGAGTGGCTACACCGAATTGGCACTGATCCGAAAAGGCTGTTCAAACGCTACGCCAAGGACGCCTGGATTTTTCCCCAGCTAGTTTGGAGTGAATGGGCCAACCCAGAAGAATCCGATGCCGTAACTTTAACCCGCTGACGTTTAAGCCAAGAATTCAGTTCGCCAACGCTTAAATCGCCAAATCATTGATAATAAGGCAGTCCGCGTCGTCAATCCTTGGTGCTTTCATCACCAGAAGCTGTTGATAACGCCTCTCAACGCGAACCACACACCTGCGCACTGGCTGCTCAAACATGCTGCGATCAACAACGATGCATGGCGAAAATGCGGGGATTTCAAATCAATATTGAAAGAAGGGTGCATCCCATGTCCAAAAAACATTTTTTGATGTGTGTTTTCAGATATTTGATGTGTTAGGATAAACGCTCGCCGAGAGGTCATTACTCAAGGGAAAATTGTTGTGACGAATCCATTTCAACAACTGGCGGATACAGGGGAAGACAGCCCGCAGAAAGCGACTGAACTTCTTCCGTTGTTGTACAGCGAACTCAAGAGGCTGGCGGCGTCCAAACTATCTAAGGAACGTGGCGACCACTCTTTGCAAGCAACTGCTTTGGTACACGAGGCCTACCTTCGAATTACGAATTCGGACCACGAAACAGTTTGGGCAAATCCTGGTCATTTTTTCGGTGCGGCAGCAGAAGCGATGCGAAGGATTCTGATTAACCATGCTCGAGATCGTGGGACATGTAAACGCGGAAAGGGGTGGCAGAGGATCTCGCTCGAAGCGGTTGACATATCCGTAAGCGATTCTCCCGAAAAATTCCTCTTGCTCAATGAGGCGTTCGAAAATTTAGCCGATAAAGACCCAAAATCGGCTGACGTCGCCCGATTGCGTATCTTTGCTGGCATGACAATTCAAGAAGCCTCGGAAATAACAGGCATCCCACTGCGAACGGTTGATCGTTTATGGGCATTTTCACGCGTTTGGTTACGAAATCATATCAAGTCACATGAATAAAAAATAATTCAAATTTATTGGCGCTTTTGCAAGGAATAAAGGGCATTGGTTAGATGTAAGCTCCCCGAAGAAAAACTGGTTATGTCCATTGATATTTCGCAGATCCGAGAACATTTCCTCGCCGCATTAGGTGCAGGTAATTTGGAAAAACAGATCCAATTTGTCGAGGAAAATTTTTCGGCCAGAGCAGAAATCCGTCTACAACTGCTCGAAATGTTGCAAGATCACCATAATCTGACCGATCAGACCGACGTTACACAAGGCAGCCCGGACACCGGCACCTTTGGCATCAAACGGTCGTCCAAACGTGGTTTTCACGTTCCGGTTATTGAACGATATGAAATTGGGAAGAAAATTGGGGAGGGGGGATTTGGAGACGTTTACATTGCGCAGCAAACCCAGCCAATTAGCCGGCGGATCGCCCTTAAAGTTATCAAACCGGGAATGGATTCCGAAGAAGTACTTGCCCGATTTGAAATCGAGCGGCAAATACTTGCATTGATGGATCATCCCTGTATTGCAACGATTTTTGACGCAGGCGTCACGGAAGCGGGTGACCCTTTTTTTGCAATGGAGTTGGTGGTTGGACAACGCATCACTGAATTTTGCAATCAAAAAAAGCTGAACATAAAGCAGCGTTTGGAGCTGTTTTTAAGTCTTTGCGATGCGATTCAGCATGCGCATCAGAAAGGAATTATCCATCGAGATATCAAGCCTTCAAATGTGCTTTGTACGGTTAATGACGAACTTCCGATGCTTAAGGTTATTGATTTTGGAATTGCCAAGGCTTTGAATCCGACGATCAATGCTCAAAATTCACTGACAACCAAATTAGAGTTGGTTGGCACCCCGCTCTATATGGCTCCAGAACAAGCAGTACCTTCGGAAATGGACTTCATCATCGACACTCGCGCGGACATCTACTCGTTAGGGGCACTTCTTTACGAACTGCTGGTTGGTGTTACTCCGATCGATCGAGATTTGATCAAAGACCGCGATATCTACGGGATCCGCGAGTCCATTCGAGAAACCAAACCGATTCGACCGAGCCAGCGTTTTTATTCGTTTACCACTGGGAAACAGAAAAGCGTTTGCAGTGATCGAAAAACCGGGATCAAACCACTTGATCATTGGCTTCGCGGAGATCTGGACTGGATCGTGATGAAGGCAATCGAAAAAGAGCCCGATCGGCGATACGCAACAGCCAAAGAATTAAGAACCGACATCGAGAGCTTTCTCAATCAAAAACCTGTGATCGCCGGACCCCCGTCTTCAGCCTATCGGTTGAAGAAATTCTGTCAGCGGAATTGGTTTGCGATATCAGCTGTATCCATCGTCATGATTTCATTAATGGGTGGCTTGTCACTGGCGATCTGGCAAGCGAGAGAGGCCAAACGTGAAAGTAATCTGGCAAATGCGTCTCGACAGATCGCTCGTTATCGGGCCGGGCAACTAGAGCGTACTTTGGTGAAAGCCCGAACGGCTGAGGCCAACGAGCGAAAGCTTCGAAAGGAAGCTGAAGCCCGTGACCGATTTTCCAATCAGTTGATATACACGTCCAATATGCGATTGGCGAATCAATCAATAAACGAAGGAGATATCAGCGGCTGTCTTGCCATTCTTGATCGGCATATCCCCACCCAAAACGGTCCTGATCTTCGTGGATTCGAATGGCAGTTCTTACACAAGGTGTGTTCAAAAAATCAGCGGCAGCTTCAGAAAAGTGACGTTGCTTTTTCTTTTTCACGATTTTTACCCGGTGGTGAGTACCTAGTCACTGCAAGCGAAGATGGAACGATTTATCTCTTCAATGCGAAAACCGAATCGCTAGTCAGGAAACTGAGTGGCCATCTGGGCATGGTTAACTTTGTTGACATCTCACCCGATAGTTCGACTTTTGCTTCGGCGGGTGACGATGGAATGGTTCGTTTGTGGCAAGTCTCTGATGGTCAGCAAATCGGCTGCTTTCGAGCTGCAAGGGAATATGTGAATCGCGTTTTTTTTGTATTGGAAGGCGAAACGCTAATAACTTCCACCGACAGCGGAGAAATTAAATTTTGGGATGTCGGCACGAAGAAAATGATCGGTCAGATGGGAGAATTTTCAAACAAAAAGCATGATGGCATCCGATCTCGGCTTGCCGTATCGCCCGATCGATTGCAATGCGTTGCAGCAGACGGCTTTTGGAAAGCCTATCTCTTTGATTTAAGGACTCGTAAGCTTGTTCGGAAGCTTGACTTCGTCAGCAAAAAAGGTGGCGATTCAGTGCGCAGGGCCATTACCTTTTCCGGTGATGGAAAAATGATCGCCGCGGCGCATGGCAACGAGCGAATTACAGTATGGGACACTGACTCCGGTAGAGTGATTAAATCGTTCAAAGGCCATTTAGACGACATTCAGGACATCGTGTTTCATCCCACTGATAATTTACTTGTCTCTTCCGATCGTGCAGGTGTCGTGCGGGTCTGGCGATTGCCTGGATTGTCGCCAACAGAGTCAAAAGCACAGTGGCCCAAATATTTTGCAGGGCACTCCCAACGAATTTGGAGCGTCGATTTCGATTTAACTGGTGAACGTTTGGTAACAGCAGGCAAGGATGGAATTGTCAACATTTGGTCTGCAGAGCCACCAGTCAGGCATTCCTTGGACGCCGATGATCGAAATGTTCACGTGAATTGGATTAACAAAGAAGAATTGTTTGTGTCGATGTCAAGCAATACGATTTATTGGAATCCTGGTCGAGGCACGAAGGTGCCGTTGGAAAATCTACCATCCTCGATAACCGAAATTGCAGTTTCCCCCGACGGAACGCGTATCGCGACCGGTCATCAATCGGGGACAATTTGTGTTCGAGACGCCAATTCAAAACAGATCAACTACCAATGGAACTCGAATGCTATACCCATTTCCGAACTGTCTTTTACAAACGACGGAACAAGAGTCGTTTCAGGCGGAACAAATCCCCATATCCATGTTTGGAACGTCGAATCCAATGGAAAAGAAAAAGAGTTCTCCCTCACCAAGGAATGCGAGTCGATCGCCATCTCTCCGAATGATCAATGGATTGCCATTGCAAGTCAAAACGACATTCATCTCCATCCGTTGGATAATGTAAGTTCGAAAAAACGGTTGACGATGCATAAGAATACCGCAGAAGACCTGGAGTTTGACCCAAGCGGATCCCATCTTGTTAGTGTGGGTGACGATCGAACGATTCGAATTTGGAATACTTCAGATTGGACCCAAAAGCACGCGATTCAGCAACATAAATATGACATCGCATCGGTTGCCATTTCTCCCGATGGGCAGACGATAGCCAGCGGCGACGACTTTGGCAATTTGCTTTTCAGCCATCTGGAGACGGGTCGTCCACTTTATTCAGTTAACATGCATCGCTATTGGCCCGAAAAAAACAATTCGAATCCGCCAACGATTCTTGACCTTCAATTCTCGTCTGATGGACGATTGGCGGTCGCGGTACGACAGCGAGGTGTGATTATCCTGGACGGAAGACTCACAAACCAGACGCAATGAAATACTCCCTTGCGATACCAAAAGAGGGGCACTCATCTATTCGCGTTTTAGCGTAATTGAAAACGGATTTTTCTGCCGGTGCAGTCGGGTTGAGCATTTTGCTGTCGTTTGATGTCGGGGCTCGCAGTAGCTGAATCTCTTCTGGCTGCATCACCGTCGGTCGGTCTCCCGTAACCCGGCCAGAGTCAAAAATTGTGCGTACAAAACCCCGCCGCAATACCTTTTGTTATGCAAACTGAACTGAATTCTCTGGATGCTTGATCGCGGACCACGAACGATACTTCTAAATCTAAACCGGCCCCCGCGGTTTTCCAACTGGCTTTTTGACTTAGTCAAGTCTTGCTCAAGCACCTTTTTCAATGGGCGTAAGCTTGTTCTGGAGAAGGGAATATTTGCGAATTTTGTTTCATAAATCATTCGTTCATTCGACAATATGACATTTAATGACTGACTCTCGAACAATTCCCGGGAAATTTTGCTTTGCGATACGGGTTAGACCGAAATACGGCCCAAGCTAGTGGTTTGCGTCAACCATCCGTTACGCGAACAATGGATTGCATAGCATTCAACGCCCAGATGACTCAGCTTGGATCATCGTTGAGTTCCACACTGTCGGAAGACAGTTGTCGCTGACATGTGAGCAACAGTTAACCCATTTAGATGATCATCATTCGAATTTCCGATGGTAGGGGAACGCAACTCTCAATATTGAGCTAGTTTCGACCAATGATGACCTCACCACCTCGGACGGTTGAATAAGCTTGATAAACGCCTTTGTCGTTTGGATCGCTACTGAAGTCAATGTTTTCGTTGATCCAGGAGACACTTCCATCGCAGAAACCAAAATTAGCTCCTGTGGGATGTTGGCTTCTAAAATTGGACGTCCAATGCGGCCCCCCCTCCCAGCTTGCTCGAGAATCCAGGGTTGCGTTAACATCCCAAAATGAATCGGTAACAAATTCTCCTCGGCGTGCCCCTTTATTTAATGGCTCAACGGTACTTCCCCATTGACCGGTGTAACGCAGGCCTCCACCATAAAAATCTGATGGACAAGAGCCCCCGATCAACCAGGAATGAAATGATGTTCCTGGAACACCTGCCGCACCTCCAGACGCATAAACGCCCTCCGTACAACCGATCCCTGTTCCAATTAACAATCCGGATGCCCCTTCGCCGATCGCAAACGTATTGGATGTTCCGTCGGTGATTGTCGCAAACCGGGTTCTTGATTCAAATGCAAACACACCGGCATTATGATCAACCACTCTTGGGGCACCATAAAACCCACCGAACGAAAGCGCGTCATTGAAACCGATACTCGATGCGTATGAAGAATGGGTATATGTATCACCGACAGGCACGCCAGTCGGCGTCATGAAATCCCATTTTACGGTGGGCTCTACGGAGTCAGATGGGCAACGGAACATCGGCACTGGGGTTTGCGCCACTTCGGCACTTTGCATAAACCAGGGCATCTCCGGGTTCGTTGCATTCTTGAGATTTCCCTGTTCAGCAAAAGGAAGCAACTCTAATTCCATTGGTCCCAGTGCCTCACTGCTGAGCCCAGTCGTTGGTTTGGTAAATCGATAGCCCGGCGGAAACTGCTTTTTCGTGTCGTGATAATTATGCATCGAAAGCACAATCTGTTTCATATTGTTGATACATTGCGTTCGTCTGGCCGCCTCTCTCGCCGCTTGGACCGCCGGAATCAACAACCCAACCAATATCCCAATTATTGCAATCACAACCAACAGTTCGACCAGCGTAAAACCAGGCCTAACTGGGCCTTGTTTATTGAATCTCTGACACATGAAAGCAAACGCTCCTACTGGGCAAAAAAGGATGAATTGGCAGTTTTCAACTCGAAACCGACATTTTTTTCTTAACGCCGAGATCCAACCAAAGAGTAATGCCCGTCTCCGATTCACTTCGCGCCAGCAAATTGAGTTTTTTTTGATATCTTTGATGCCTCACCTGAAACACCGGAAAAATGCGTTGTTGAGTTCTGCGTAGAATCGGGGTGCCAATCAGGGCCTAAAAGCCTCATTTCTGTTAAACAAGAAAACGGGGCGTCTCGCTGAACAGGTAATTCGTCATAAAATCGTTCACTCGGACGAATCACGCACAACGTTCCAATCAATCGACGGGTTTCTGTCAAATGATTGGTTTCTGTCAAATAGCTGGGATCGGGAAGAGGGCATGAACCGGAGCGACCACCTCACAAACATTACACTGCGAACTACTCAGGCAAGCTGGTAACCAGCAGGTGAAATCCGGCGAAAACGCAAAATGGCGGACGCAATACCAAAAACCCACCGTCCAGGCGGTTGGCTCCCCTGCCCGCTACGACGGCTCGTCCAGATGCCGCAATTGTGAGAAACCTACCAGAGGTCGATTCGGCGATAATCAGCTTTGGCGAGTCAATTCAGGGATTGGTTTTCCCTTGTCGACAATAGGCGTAGGCCGGCCGTTAAAGTCCTTGATTGCTATCTTTGAAGAATCGATTCCGAGATGTTGATAGATCGTCGCCAAAAAATCACCTGAGCCACAGATTCGCTCAATTGAATCTTCTCCCTTTTTATCCGTTGCGCCAATAAAACGTCCCGTCTCAATTCCTCCACCGGCCCAAATATTCGAAAACGCTCGAGCCCAGTGGTCGCGTCCAGGCTGTTTGGTGCCGGCTGGAGCGCTGGCATTACCTGCACCTGTACTCGGCTGATAATTAATCTTGGGAGTTCGACCGAACTCACCCGTCACAACAACCAGCACGCGATCACTCAAACCTCGTTGATGGATGTCCTCAATCAAGGCAGAAACCGCTTGGTCATAGGCTTGAGAACGAAACCGCAACGCTTCGAAAACGTTATGGTTTACCGCGTGATCATCCCAGTTATTCACCCTGCCACATAACGGACCACGAAGACTAGTGGTCAAAACTTCAACTCCAGCTTCGACCAATCGACGTGCCATCAAAAGCTGTTGACCCCAAGTATTACGTCCGTATCGGTCTCGCGTCTTGTGATCTTCTTTGCTTAGATCAAATGCATCCTTGGTTTTCGGATTGGTCAAGAGCGTCATCGCCTGCGTTTCAAATTCATCAAGTGCATCCAATTCACCGGCAAGGTCAAATGCTCTTTCCAAGTTATCAAGATTCTCACGGAGCGAAGCCCGTCGTCCTATCCGGCCAAACTCAGCCGGGCTGGAAAGTCCGATATTGGGAACGGCAAACGACGGCTGATTCGGATCACCAACTACCGAAAACGGTGAATAGGTATCACCAAGATAAGCCGGTCCGTTATAGCTGGTAGGTGCATTGACACCCATGTAAGCGGGAAGTGGATTGGTTCGAGGCCCTTCTTGGGATCGCAGATAGTTGGTTACCGACATCCAATCTGGCAACTTCGGCTTCGGTTTATCACGCGTATCGGTATCACCCGAAAGCATCCGCATGGTGCCTGCGGGATGGCCAGGGCTTCCATGACGCATTGACCGGAGCACGGTAAATTTGTCGGCAATCTTGGCTTGCATCGGTAGCAATTCGGTAAAGTGCATGCCGGTCACTTTGGTGGGGATCGTGCCGAACGGTCCTCGGTATTCACTGGGCGCCTGAGGCTTGGGGTCATAAGTATCGATGTGCGAACAACCACCTGGCTGCCAGACCATGATCACTGCCGTCTTCTTCTTTTTATTTTCATCTGGGCTCGCCGCACGTAGTCGCAGGACTCCTGGCAAACTCAACGTTGCAAATCCGGAGAGGCCCATCTTCAAAAATCCACGCCGGCCAGCTGGCCCCGGACAAGGATTGCAATTCGCATTGAATGGATGACTCATTGGGCTTTGGCCTTTTTTGAAATGGTCGTCGCGGTTTTCCCTACGGGATTTACAAGAATCCTGATTGGGTCTGAAACAATAATATCTACGATGTCCTTGGCAGTTGATCGCTTCGTCGCCAAATTCACTTCCTTTTTTAGAATCCCAATTTGTTTCTTCAATTGGTTCAATTCAACGGTAAGGGTTTTGACCCGTAATTCAGACTTGTTTTTTTCAACAACAGTGCCCGATTGGGCATTGGCGGTGGCGACTTTCAGATCCTCTTGCAGGCGATTCGCATTCTCTTCCGCCAGATGCAACCGCGATTCCTTCATCTTGAGCCCGGCCAAGTTATCACGATACTTGGCCACTGCACTTCCATAAAATGCGACGGTGTACGATCCCGGTTTGATTTTTAGCTTTGCCAGGTCTAACACGACTTGGGATGTTTCGGCGTTCAACGAGGCATCAAAAGCCGGGTGGCGATCGAAACCAACTCCAAACGTCTTTAAGCTGACCGTGGCACCGGAAAACTCCGTTCGGCGTGTGTGGACTAACGGAATGATTAGCTTTTCATTGACATTTGTCTCCCAGGTCTTTTCTTCATTTGGCCTAATCGTCAACGGTGCGAACTCAGAATTACTGACAGAAACAGGCACGTCCGCGATTAACCTTGGGCTGGGAATCTCACTCCAAGCGTTGGCGACGGGCCATTTCATCGATGCCCAATGGCAGGTACGCGTCGCCTGAACTCCGTTTAACTCAGCTACACCTGAAAAAACGGCGCTGGACAATCCACTGGGGGCCTTATGATGGGCCGACACCAGCATGATTCCTCGGGACTGTCCCGCGGGAATTCTAACGCCCGCCGCAGTCACTCCCGGCGGAAGATTGGTCATCTTCAAGTCAATAGGTCCGTTAAAACCATCTCGGCGAATCGCCACCACTTCAATTGGGATGGTTCCACCCGCTCGTAAGGCAATTGGCTTGGACAACGCGTTTCGATCTCCGTTTCGCAAGTTCATATGCAAGGACCAAGCAACCAACGCGAAATCCGGCTGCGGTTTTCGAATCAAAAGCCGATAAACGTTCTGCGGTTCATTTCGAGTTCCACCAAACAAGTCGCTTATCTTTAGCTGGTGAATACCATCCCGTTTAATTTCCAATTTACCGATGATATCGGACGAGCCAGCATTGTAAGGCGGCCCGTCATATGAATACCCATTGCTTGACACTTTAACCGGGCTGGCAATATCACTGAATTCGGCAACGTCCTCCCGATTGCCCTGTTCATCAACACTTTGCACAACAATCGACGGATCCGTTGGTAAACCTAGTCGCTCCGAGGCAACCTCGACCCACCATACATCGCCCTTTTTGGCCTCGAATTCGAACAGATCCATATCCGCCGCAGGATAGAAACTTCCGGATATATCGCAAGGCAATTCGACCCGTTGAGCATTACTTGTTGAGTTATTAGGTTCGACTTCCGGCCGGTTCAGCCGATCGTCAAGGCCCGCCGGCGGCCATGAAAATGAATTCACAGTTGAGGTCGATGGCATGCGTGCGATCCGATCGCCTGCGCTAAACTTGCGTATCGCGAGTCGATAAAAATACTCTTGGCCACCATTAAAAGTAAGATCATGAACCTTCACAACGTACTCACCAGAATCCGGCACGGAAAAATCAAGTAATCCGCCCCGCCGTTCGACCATCAAATCCGCACCGCTGGCGTCCGCGATAATGACGACCGGCTTCAGCTTGGAATCGATTCCCTGGGCGGCACAGTCAACGATGATGCGCTGCCCCTTTGTCGCCTCAAACGAGTAATAATCGACGGCTTGTTTCGTCATCAACGAGTTACAAATACTATCGACCGAAACTTTCATCGCCGTCTGCAGCGTACGATTAGACGCCTGCTGCTCCAACTCGATTAGATCGCCGACATTGAATGCCCTTGAAGTCGAAATACCCAATCGAGTTGTGACCCGGGCCTCGTGAACGCCAATCGGACAGTCTGAGTCGATCGAGACAACAAACTGACTGGGGACCGGAGTTCCAGTCGTATCCAGCAGAGGTTTGGCCGTGATTTCCGGACGTGAGAACGTTAACGCAGAGACCTCATCGAGATGCTGCCCGGTAATTTTAACTGTCACAACGGTTCCTCGCTTTCCACCCATCGGCATCGTGGTCATCAATCGCGGGGACGGAAGACAAACAGATTGGGCAAACAACGCGGCGGGCGATAGCAGTAAAACAAATCCAGCAAGCAGACCGCCGACCATCTTCAATCGGCGATCAGATGCATTCGAGATGTTTTTCTGAGAATCGAAAGCTTTCATAGGATTATTTCGCTGGAACGGTCGTGGTTTCAATCGGCAAACCACCGGTGGTCCGGCGTGAATTGCCTTGTGTCTAAATAAAATCAGGTCGGATCGGGCTGTCTGGAAAGAAGCCTAAATCCCATATCCAGCCGCCGCAAAAATTGTAATCCTCTCTTGGCAACAGCTTTGGGTTGGTCATTCAAAATGAGGCTAATGATTAAAAAGAAATTCCTTGGTATTCATCAGAGCCCAAATTAAATCCTGATAGTTTTCCCGTTGTTGTTTGACTTGATTGACTGGTTTACCAGGCGCATCGGCATTGGAACTATTTACATAATCCAGGGCAATTTTCAGTTCTCGGGAATCTGGATTTCTGGCAAACGCGATCCGATAGAGCTGCGTGACTTTTTCCTGATCCGTTTTTTCGTCTTTTCCAAATTGGGCTGCTCGGGAATTTCCACCAGACAGCTTCAACTTGATTTCGTTCGAATTAATCAAATGTAGACTTTGAGCGAGGCTGGATGATTTAACGCGCTCGCACTCACAAACGCTTTGACTCTCCGGTCGCCCAAAGACTTTTAGAAAACCGGACGATCGGTTGTAACTGTTGTCGGGAAGAGCAATTGCCCGCGTTCCCGCAGGCAGATTCGCAAACCTCGTTTGAGCCCCCGTAAGATCATCAATCGCATCCAACAGCACCTCCGCCTGTAACCGTCGCGGATAAAACCTTGAGTAATTTTGGCGGTCCTTTAGGTTTAATTGATTTGGTTTCGAACTTAGCTGATAGGTCCGCGAACTCGTGATTGCCCTAACCAGTGCCTTAAGATCAAACCCACTTTCAATAAAATGTTTTTCTAACGCCCAAAGCAGCTCCGGGTTGGTGGGTGGATTGGTATCTCGGATGTCATCTTCCGGTTCAATCAATCCCCTTTTAAAGAAATGTTTCCAATAGCGATTGACCAACGCTTTGGCGAAAAATGGATTCGACTTGGAGCTCATCCAATTCGCCAACTTCAGTCGAGGATCTTCATCCGGCGGTATCTCTCCTACCGGATCGCCCAACGCCGCCGGAGTGAGAATTGCCCCGGACTTTGCGTTCGTTGCCGTAGCACGCCCTCGCTTATGAAAGATCATGTCTTCACCGCGCACACCGGTCGGCTTGCGGCCAATTTGGCTGAAGAATGCCGCGAAGCTGTAATAGTCGTCCTGACTCCAGCGTTCGAACGGATGGTGGTGGCATTGCGCACACTGCATCCGAACACCCAAAAAAAGCTGGGCGATATCTTCCAGTTGTTCTTTGGGGTCCTTGACCCGTTTGTACCAAGCGACAGGAGGATTCCCGACAACCGTTCCGGTTGCCGCCAGCAATTCCCGAACGATTTGATCATAAGGCACGTTGGAAAGCAAACTATCCCGCATCCAAGCATGAAAAGCAAAATTGGCCGTGATGTCACTCGCTTCGTCGCGACGGTTTTTTAATAACGGTGTCCACTTGCTGGCAAAGTAATCAGCATAACCAGGGTTACGCAAAAGTCGATCAATCAGGATGTCCCGTTTATTTTCTTCCCGGCTGGAAAAAAACTCAAGAGATTCTTTCTCGTTCGGTAATCGACCAATGATGTCCAGCGTCACTCGTCTGATAAAAGTGGAATCATCACATATTCCTGAGGGCGGAATTCCAATTTGCCGAAGGTTTTCAAAAACATGCTTGTCAACAAAGTTATTGGGTTTGGGCATATCGCCAATCGCCGCGCCTTGGGGCACTGCGGCGGTAAATACGGAGACCTTCCCCTGATACCGCACCATGACCGCAACTCTTCCAGGAATATCAGAGACGCTAACTAGACCGCGCTCGGTGACTGATGCCATCGATTCCGAATTGGATTCAAACAACGCCAGGTCAGTAACATCTCGTCGACTTCCATCTGAATAGAGTGCAAACGCGGTCAGTTGTTTTTGACCACCGATTTTGATCAAGCCGCTCGAGGGCTCGACCTCCAACGCCTTGAGTTGGGGTGCACCTTCGGTTTGAAAGTGGGCGCCCTCATCGATCCATTTCCTGAGAACATTGTATCCGCTCGATCCCTCGCCAAGCCGAATTCCTCCGCGATGTGGTGTTTGCCCCGAAGCCTTCTTCAACACCAAGCTCTGATCTGGTGCCGCAAGAAAAACTCTTCTACCACGTCCTTCTTTAACGATACTCTCGAAGTCCTCTTCTGGTTCAAACCCCAGCAGAGAAAGCTGAAATCCGTTTTGCCCGCCACCTGCTTTCGCGTGACAAACACCGGCATTGCACCCAGCCTTCGTCAGAACTGGCATCACATCGTTAACGAACGATGTGCGAGCGGGTTCTCCTGCGCAAACGTTCGTTGAGGTTGCAACGACGAAACACCAAATCAGATAGACACTGCCAAAACAAAACTTGATCGGCGAAACCGATTCTGGGAATGTCACTTTGGATACAATTCGGACCATGGAAGGAAGTAGTTTTTAGCGATCAATCGCGTCAAACGCCGAGGAGGGATGGAGCTTCTATTAAATTACGTTTAAATCCCAAAGTCAATTGACATCGCGGAATGACAAGTTGAATTTCTCAACCTACTCGGTCGTTATCCACAAAGCATTGGAAGATTGAAACCGAACAGCGTTAGCAATGGCGCCCAAATATCCAAGAATCGCCGAATCCGTCATCTCACGGGACACCTCGAAATACCAGCCTTTCACCCCGCCCTTCCCTGTCCGCTCGTGTGGAATTCTCTTTTTAACAAAACGACTCGAACCTCTTTAGAAATTCGTGG
>CAJQQR010000182.1 GCA_905480545.1 uncultured Pirellulaceae bacterium | reverse complement strand
CAGCGTGCCCTTCATTTTTAATTCATGTGGAGCACTGTAGTTTCCTACGGCACCGTTCTTGTCTGAGCCGACTTGCAATCCATCTTGTGGCATTTGCGATAAACTACTGGACACTTTTCCGGATAAATGATCCGAGCCATCAATCGAAGCTGAGACTTTTCCGTCCTTTGTGTATGCAAATTCGAAACTGAATTCACCCTTGGGTACCGCGATCTTGGCGGAAAGGACTTCGATTTTGCCATCAATTCGGGATGCGAATTGCAGTTTGCGATCTTTCAAGTAAATCGAAAAACCATGTGCGGTTCCGCCTTGGGCAATGATTACTCCATCGTTGCTCGTTACATCGATGTTTCCCTTGATGGTAAAGGACTTGCCGTTAATCACCGGCGATTTTTCTTTTGGCAAATCCGTACCTGTTTTTAATTGAAACTTTTTCTTCTTGGAGAGGCCTTTTGAAGACCGGTTGTTGTAAGGCGTGAGCGGGTAGACGTCGGCACGCTTGGCCCATGCTTCCCATTTCGCAGCCAAATTCTCTGCCTTTTCTGGCATTGTTGCAGCAAGGTTATTGGTTTCGGTGCGATCTTTTTCAATGTCATACAGTTCCCAAGGCGCAGAAGATTTAGCAACTAATTTCCATTTGCCATCGCGAACCGCGCGGTTGCCTTCATGTTCCCAGTAAATTAAATCTTCGCGGCGAACGTCTTTGCCGGCGAACGCGGGAACAAGGCTTACTCCCTCAAGCGGCGTGATTTTGTTGCCGTCAAATTCCGTAGGGTATTTGGCTTGGGAGACGTCAACGCAGGTTGCCATAATATCGATCAAGTGCGACGGTTGCCGTTCAAATTCTCCTTTGCGTTTGATGTTTTTTGGCCAATGAGCGATGAGCGGCGATGAAATTCCGCCTTCGTGAACCCAATGTTTGTACATCCTAAAAGGTGTGTTTGAAGCGTTGGCCCAACCTTTCCCATATGCAATATAAGTATCCGCTGCTCCGGGCATGACGCCATAACCGGTCATAACCGGTTTACCATCGCGGGTAATGAGCGGTTGCATCCGGGTTTGCAATTCGCCATCGGCCATGGCTTTGATTTTCGCTGCCTGTTCACGACTGGGTTTGACCGGCCCATTGCTGCCATACTCTTCCGCACATCCACCATTGTCGGCGAGAAAAAGGATTAACGTATTATCAAGTTGTTTTTTTGCTTTTAACGACTCAACGATTCTTCCAATCCCGAAATCCATTCGATCAACCATCGCGGCGTAAACTTCCATTCGGCGAATGTTCCACGGCTTGTTTTTTTCTTCTGGCCAGACGGGTACACCGCTATCTCGTTCGGTAAGTTTCCAGCTTTTGTCGATCAGCCCCATCTTTTTTTGGCGAGAAAATCGTTCGCCACGCAAGGCATCCCAACCAGTATCGTAGCGACCGCTGTAGCGTTCGATATCTTCGGGGCGTGCGTGCATCGGCCAATGGGGTGCAGTGTAGGCCACGTACATAAAGTAGGGGTCTGATTTGTCATGCTCTTTGATAAATTTGACAGCATGATCACTGATCGCATCTGTGTAGTAAAAATCCTCCTTGGGAGCGATTTGCGTGTTGTCCGACGTTAGGCTGTTGGGGTCAAAGAAACTTCCGGCTCCATGAATCGTACCGAAGAATCTGTCAAAGCCACGTTGCCGAGGCCAATTTGATTTGTCACCGTCAGGGCGAACATCTTTCGTGATGTGCCACTTGCCACTCATATAAGTCGAGTAGCCCGCTGGCTTTAATGCCTCGGCGATTGTCACGCAGTCTCGGCTTAATTCGCCTCGATAACCATCATGTCCGTTGTCAGACATCATCCAGCCTACACCCGCTTGGTGGGGGTACAAACCAGAAAGCAATGAGGCGCGTGTCGGGCAACAGCGAGCCGTATTGTAGAATTGTGTGAAGCGAACGCCGTTTTGGGCAAGTTCATCAAGGGCCGGCGTGTGTATTTCACCACCGTATGGACCGATGTCCGAAAAACCCATGTCGTCCGCCATTATCACGATAATGTTGGGCCGTTGGTCCTCTGCAAAAGCAACCAGTGTAGGGTTGAACGCACCAACACAGTAAATCGCAACCGCTAGAGTTGTTCTGAACAGATTACGGTGAAATTGGCTTAGAAGTGTATCCTGCATAACAAGCGAATCCAAATCAGTTAAACTACTTACTCGCGAACGTCGCATTGTTATTCTAATTGAAAGCTTCGCTCAAAACATCGACCACTGTTGAATTTGGTGAATGAACAAAACTCCAGCTACAGACAACCCGCACGCAAGTTTAATTGAGTCCAAATGGAAGACTACAATCGTGGTGGCGATTACGGTCGCTGCATTGGGTTATCTTTTTCTTCGCCCAATATTGAATCAACAATTTGGTTGGAAGTTGCCCGATGTGTTTGAGGAGGGTAACCAGGTTGCGGAAAATGATAAAGAGGATTTAGACAACCAGTTCGATAGAAAAACGTCCGGCGGGCAAGATGAAGCCAGTTCGAACTCCAAATCGCAAAAAAGTACGAGTGAAGATTCCGCGGGCCAGTCGCCCGAAGAAAACGCCTCAAGCAAGACATACAATTCGAAATCGCAACCGCGTTCGCCGAACTCAAAATCGAATACCCCACGCGGTCCACCAATACCGGGTGGTTTCAATACCAGAGGTTCAGGATCCAGCAATGGAAGCGCAACCGCTGAGCCAAAACTTGGTCAACTAACGACGGCTCCGTCCGGTGATTTCAAGTCAACGGCGGGTTTGATTTACGGACGTGGAAGTCGAGAGGGAACGCGGCTCAAGCACGTGATGCGGCACGCTGAGGATGATTTAAGCAAGCCGATACATGGTGTGTTCGACGGTAAACAGGATGAAATTCTGGCTTTAATCGATCAAGCCTATCTAATGGCGAAAAAAGGGAGTAACAACGTGACCTCCTCCAAACAGCGGGATAGAACGGTTTATACGATCTATTTCTCCAAGAGAATTGGATACGTTGGTGGCCAAAAGGGCAAACAAAAAAAGAACCCGATCTGTAAAGAATTAAGTTTGGTTTTGGAAGGCGATCGGGTGATTACGGCGTATCCCAAGTGATCCCTCTGGCCCATATCTCTTTTAGCGGATTGAGTGCCATCTCTCATGCAAAGGAATAGCAATGTCTAGAATCACATTCTTTTTGGCTTTCGTGATGCATTTTCAAGCGACAGTGTTGGCGCAAAATAGCTCCCAAAAGAAGCGGTCCACGCCGGCTGTCAGCGAAACGCCGGTGAAAGGGGTCATTCAATTTCAGCTGGTAAAAACAAACGGAGGCGAGATCTTTCTGGTGAAAGACGTACCGGAACCCAATGCGAATCAAAAGGTCGTTACCGAAGAGGTTAAAGTTCCGTATACGATCATCGTTGAGAGGGATGGCAAACCAGAGACGGTAGTCAAAACGCGTACGGAAGTAAGAAAACGAATGGTGACTCCGACGATCCGTAAATTGGTGGTTGCTGCGAACAACTACAAGTTCAAAACATTGGATCGAAAGCCCATTTCCAAAGCGGATTTAATTGGAAAGCTAGGGATGGGAAACGGAAAAATGGTGGTTCAAGTTTTTCCAAAGCAAAAGATTCCAGATTCAATAAAGCTGCAACTAAGTAAAGACACAATCATCATGGAATACGAACCTCGCAATCGATGATGCGAGGACCCTGATTCAAGTTTGATTCCCACGAATGCGACTTTTTCTAATTTGTAAAATCGAGAAAAATCATGCGTCATTTTTCAGTTTTGTTGGTCGGGATTTCTTTGCTGACATTATCGGATGCGTGCGTCGCCCAATCGGAAAAAAAAGAGGCGGATACGGACAAGCCGGTTCGAGGGCTAATTCAATACCAACTGGTCAAAACAAATGGAAGCGAAATATTCATTGAGCAAAATTTGGCAGATCGATCCGTGCCGAAAGTCACCCAAACGTATACGGTGATGGTTCCGGTACGGGAAAGTAAATTGGTCGACGGAAAAGAAGTCCAGGTTGTTAAATACATCACCGAGGAACGCACGCGAGAACGTTACAAGATGGTGCGAAAATCACGGCCTATGCCGGCCGGCTACAGATTTAAGGACATCAAGGGAAACAAGATTACGAGAAAAGAACTGATTGGGAAGCTCGGGATGGGTTCCGGGAAAATGCTTGTACAGATTTTTCCAGGCCAAAAAATTTCTGCCGAAATGAAATCACTCTTGAGGGACGATGTCATCTTTATGATCGCTGATCAGGTCAAGCCCGTTGCAGCGCCAGCGGTGATTCGTCGATAAGACGAAATAGCGATTGGAGATTTAACCGATGCGTTTGTTCGCTGCCCGACTGGCAAAAGGGTCGTCGGTAGCGGTGTTTGTTTTGGTGACCAATATGGGTTACCAGAACGTGTACAAGAACGGAGCGGCGCCACTGGTGGTCAAAGCGATCATCACACCGACAAGCAGCAAAACCAAGATGATTGGTGTGAGCCACCATTTCTTGTTATTGAACAAAAAATCGATGAATTCGCGGATGATTCCGACGTTGCCCGAAATCGCCAGTTGTTCGAATGACGTTTTTTTCTCGTTTTCGTCAATTGTTTTTTCGGTGTTGGCGCGGTCCGAATGCTCCTTGGGGTTCGCGTCAAGGTCCTGAACGTCTTCATTTGGCGTCAACGGTTTGGGAGTTTTTGCGACGTTTTCGTTGGGCTCATTCAAAATATTGGCCTTAGCAGAGCTTCGGAAGAACTGGAATCGGAACAAATTGACTTGGAAAAGACAAAGTGATGAATTTCGCCGTGTTTTATCTTAACCTCCGAAAACGATTTGCCAAAGAATTGAACAATCGATTTGGCTCTTCAATTTGAGGATCTGTTCCGACAAGGTCTGGTCGGAATAGATGGACTGATTTATCCTAACTGCGTGTTCGGAGGCGACGAACAAGATGTCATCGTCGAATCGACGATGAGTGCCGAATGCCTAAAATGAAAAGAAAAACTGCATTTGCTGGATGAGGAATGAACGATGCATGATGGTTTAGATGAACGAGGAAGAGCACTCGAAGGTGCGTTCTTTTTGCAAAAAGACAGAGCATTATTGGAGAAGCTTCGCGCGGAAATGGCGACGGAGGAAAAGCGAGTTTCACTTGCGAAGTCGTCCGGAATCACCGATGAAGATTTGTTGAACGAATTGGTCGCTTTGGAGATTGACCCAGCATCATTTGCGTCGTTCGCGCTTTTGCCTTTGGTTCAAGTCGCATGGGCAGACGGGAAAATGCAAAAAGCAGAGCGTGAAGCGATCATGTCAGCAGCTGAGCAGTCTGGACTGAACAAAGATTCGGCAGCATTAGAAGTTCTGGAAAGCTGGCTTGACGAAGCTCCTGGTTCGGAACTGTTTGACGCCTGGAAGCAGTATGCTGGCAGCTTGAAGAACTCTTTGGAGGAAAATCAGGCATCCAATCTTCAAAATCGGATTCTCGGTCGTGCTCGAGAAGTCGCGGAAGCCGCAGGGGGGGTTTTGGGGTTTGGAAACAAGGTATCTGATGAAGAAGCAGCTGTTTTGGAAGAGCTTGCCGCTGCGTTTTGACAGCAAACGATTTATTATTGAAAATGTTGACCTGAAACGGATGCATTGGCGTCCGTTTTTTTTTATGATAAGCCAATTACTTCAGGCTGTGTTTAAACACTCCTTTTGCAGCATAAACGGATCTCGGCAAAGCTCATGACAAAACAACCTGCTTCCAACGCAACTCCATTGATGTCAATCATGATGTTCCTCCAGTTTTTTACATGGGGAGCGTGGTTTGCAACTCTCGGGGCTGCTTTGAATGGTAACGGATTATCTGGCGTGATTGCTGACGCTTATGCAACCGCTCCAATCGCAGCCATTTTTGCTCCCCTCTTCTTGGGACTTATTGCAGATCGGTTTTTTGCGTCTGAAAAGGTCATGGGTACGCTTCTCATTTTGGGAGCAGCGTTTTTGTTGGTGATACCCGGTTTGGCAGGCAGTATTGAGCCGGAAACGCAAACTGCTGAACAAACGGTTGTTGCAAAAGAAGATGGCACAAAGGACCAAATCGCATCGGATCAATCGGGAAAAGAAGAAGCAGCCAAGAGTGGTACTGAAAAAGCAGATGCCGACGGTGGTGAAGAAAAAGAATTGACTGAAGCAGAAAAGAAAACCCAACGAACCGGAGGGATTATTGTTTGGTTGATTTTGGCACATATGTGTTGTTACATGCCAACATTGGGGCTTGGAAACACGATTGCGTTCACGCATATCCTTCAGCAAAACGACTTTCCAAAGATTCGCGTCTGGGGAACCATCGGCTGGATTATTGCCGGTTTGGTTGTCGGAGGGCTTGGCTGGTCGTCGAGCATGAATATTTTCTGGCTGGCAGGAGTTTGTTCAGCCGTATTGGGTTTGTTCTGTTTTATGTTGCCAAATACTCCGCCGCCATTAAAGGGAAAGCCGTTTGATGTGCGGTCTCTGCTGATGGTGGATGCTTGGAAACTGATGAAGGATTGGAATTTCCTGGTCTTTGCCATCTGTTCCACTCTGATATGCATTCCTCTGGCATATTACTACGGATCGACGTCGCAGTTTTTAACACAAACCGGCTTCAGCCAACCTGCGGCAACGATGACGTTAGGTCAGATGTCTGAAATATTCTTTATGCTATTGATCCCGTTTTTCTTCCGTCGACTTGGATTCAAGGTCATGATCATGATAGGGATGGCTTGTTGGGTCATCCGATACGCGCTATTCGCTTTTGGGGCACCCGATCAGATCAGCTGGATGTTATTGTCCGGCGTGGCGATTCATGGCATTTGTTATGACTTCTTCTTCGTGACAGGTTTCATGTACACCGACCAAAAGGCTCCAGTAGAGATTCGTGGACAAGCCCAGGCACTTCTGGTCTTTCTGACGCAAGGTGTTGGAATGTTTATTGGTTACCGCATCATGGGAACCGGTAGCCTTCTTGGTTGGACTATTGGTGACTACGGCAAGCCGGTAGGAAATATTGATCAGTATGGAAAGGCGCTGAAAGAAGCCAGTGGTGACGGTGAAGCAATTGGTTTCTTTGAATCATTTGGCCGCATGTTCTCACGTGATTTGCCGGAAAAATTGGATCCCACATTGCTTTCTGAAACGATGCTTCAATGGAAGGGTTTTTGGATTTTGCCCTCCATTATGGCATTTGGAATTTTGGTGATATTTGCACTAACGTTCTGGGACAAAGGACATCTTGAAGAGGATGAAAAAAACAGTCCGACGAAGTAAACGATTCGTATGTTACTATTTTGGCTGGCGTAATGTTTCAGCGGAATTTACAAAGCCCTCGATTTGAACCGTTGGGCTTTTTGCGCAAGCTTTGTTTGCCGAAGGTCGAGATCATCTGAATCTAGATGTATCTTCGCGGCGAATCCACTTTTAGAGGGAGCTTGCCGCGGATTTAAGCAGCCATCCCTGTTCGCGTGAGAAAGTTGAGTTGAAATGACGAAATTAATTTTGCTGTTGTGTGCAGTTGTCATGGTCGCGGGGGCTATCTACGCGGTTTCGCTCAATTCGAATTCAGTTGAAAAGTCAACGGAAGAAAGAATGCAAAACGACAGTAAAGCCAATGACGGTAAAGCCAATGACGGTAAAGAAAGTGACTACGAATTGCCACTAGAGGACCGGCTAAGTCCGATCCAATACAGTGTTACTCAGGAGCATGGAACCGAGCGGGCTTTCACGGGTGTGTATTGGGACAACAAGGAAGAGGGAGTTTATCGTTGCGTTTGCTGCGGTGATCCGCTGTTCGACTCATCAACGAAATATGAATCTGGAACGGGATGGCCAAGTTTTTACGACGTTTTGGTTGCAGAGAATGTGAAACTAACCACGGACAATGCATTGTTTTGGCAAACCCGAACCGAAGTCAGTTGCCGAAGCTGTGGTGCTCATTTGGGGCATGTGTTCAATGACGGTCCCGAGCCAACCGGGAAGCGATATTGCCTGAATTCCGCTGCCTTGGATTTTGAAAAACGCGATAAGTAAGGTTCACAAATAAGGTATCTGCACTGAAAAATCTGCACTGAAAAAACTGCACTGAAAAAACTGCACTTAAAAATCGTCGCGAAAGCGAAAGCAGCTGCATCGACGAAGGCGTCCTTCTCGGCTCAGTCGATTTCTGATTAGCTGGCTGAGTCGATTTCTGATTAGTTAGGCACTCAAACGTCGTTTTGACGTTTTTTTCAGCCTCCCCAGTCAGTCAAATATGCGAGCCCTGCATCTTGGCATTCTTTCAATTGATGGTGGCGACTGCTACGCTGTTGTTCTTTAGAACGCATCCGGTCGTCAACATTCATTCGTCCAATTCGGTTTAAGGCACTCATGCAAAAAAATGATGACGGCAGTCGCACGGACCATGGTCAAGTTGAATCCAAAAAAGCGAACCGGCTAAAGCACCTTTTGACTGGCGATTTGCCGCTGCAAAATGCGACAACGTTTTTTATCTTGATCAGTTGTCTTGATATATTCATGACCAACCTTTTGTTGCGTATGGGCGCTATCGAGGCTAACCCATTTGCCAATTATTTTTATCAAAAATGGGGATTCAACGGCATGATCGCATTTAAGCTGGTTCTTGTTGCATTCATCTGCGTGATTGCGCAGGTCATTGCGATCAAGAAGGTTCATACGGGCAAAAATGTTCTCTATCTGGGCTCGTTCGTCACGGGGTTGGTCGTGATTTACAGCGCCCGATTGTTTGTAATGACGGTTTGAGCAAACAACCGGTTGTGCGATCAGATCGAGGTCCAATCGATCGGCTGCGAGAGATCAATTCGAGGGAGTTCTGTTTCCATGACTTCAACGTATTTCTGTAGTCCGCCCGTATTAAAAATAACGATGTTGTCATCTTCACCAACCCATTTTTCGTCCCGTAGTTGCTCAAGAGCCCCGACGCATGCAGCTGATTCGGGGCAAAGCGAAATGCCCTCGGCGGAACAAGCTTGTTTGGTCCATGCGGTGATTTTGTCTTCGCTGACCGCCATTGCCCGACCACCACTTTCTTTTACTGCATCTAAAATCATAAAGTCGCCAACGGCAACGGGCACACGAAGACCGCTAGCGATGGTTTTCGCGTTTTGAAATGGATCGGCGAACCGTTCGCCCTTTTCAAATGCATCGGAGATCGGGCAGCAGCCATCGCTTTGAACGGAAATCATTCGCGGCATGTTTTCTGAGTCAAGCCAGCCCATTTCACGCAGTTCGTTAAACGCTTTCCACATGCCGATCAGACCTGTTCCACCACCAGTGGGATAAAGGATGACATCGGGGAGTTTCCAGTCGAATTGCTCGGCCAATTCCAGGCCCATCGTTTTCTTTCCTTCAATCCGATACGGTTCTTTTAAAGTCGAAATGTCGAACCAATTCATTTTTTCTTTGCCGTCGCGAACCAATTTGCCGCAGTCATTAATCAGTCCATTCACCAGGTAGGTGCTCGCACCGAAAAAATAGGCTTCGTATTGGTTTACGATCGGCGTATCCTCGGGCATGAAAACGAAGGACTCCATTCCCGCCCGAGTTGCATAGGCAGCCATGGCGCCACCAGCGTTTCCGGCCGTTGGGATTGCGACGCGTTTGATCCCCAGTTTTTTGGCCATGGTGATCGCCATCGCTTGCCCGCGAGACTTGAAACTGCCGGTCGGCAATTGCGATTCATCTTTTACGGAAAGGTTTTTAAGACCCAGTTGTTTGCCGAGCGTCGGGCATTGAAGGACTGGCGTCATTCCTTCTCCCAAAGTGACTTCGATTCGATCGGTGCCTGTCGGCAGAAGTTCGCGGTACCGCCACATGGTTGGTTCGCGTTTGGCAACCGTATTTTTGTCCATATTTGCCTTGACCGCATTAAGATCATATTTAACCCATAGCGGACGTCCCTCATGCAATGTCTGGATCGTTTCAAATTCAAGTTGGGTGCCATCGATGGCACTCTCAAGATGCGTTACAAAATGGGGCATACAAATGCTGTTTTTGAAGGAGTTCATAAAAGGGAATTGCTTGATGGTAACATTTTGCGAACGCATTGGCTGCAATGTCGCCAATGGACGATTTCGAGGCGGAGTGTTCTACTTAACGATTGACTTCGAAATGACTGTGATCGACTTTTGAAATAGGCGGAAAATGAACTTGGCGAAATTCTGGTTGCTTGTTGGCGGGGTAATGGGCGCACTGGCTGTCACGTTTGGAGCGTTTGGCGCGCATTGGATCGAACAGAAAATCCCCGGATGGTACACGACCGACGATGTTTTCGTTGAGCGTGCGGATTCAAGTGATCAGCCAAAAGAAGTTGACGCTGCGGCAGCTCTTAAAGAACTGCATGTCAAAAAATTGAAGACCTGGATGACCGGGGTCCGATACCATTTCTACCACGCGTTTGCCGTCATCGCGGTCGGTTTAACCTTGCTTCATATCAAATCAAAAAGCAAAACACTCGATGCTGCGGCGGTTTGTTTTTGCTTGGGGATTGGTCTGTTTTCCGGTTCGATTTACGCTCTTGTGATTTCGAAAGTTTCAATATTTGGAATGTTTGCCGCAGTCGGTGGAGTATTTCAATTGGCGGGGTGGTTGCTTTTTATTGGTGGGATTTGGAAAGCGAATTTTGATTTGCCATACTTGAGAAAAAGCTGATGGGTCCGATGATTCTCGTCGTCTTCGGTATAACGAACTGAATTACAAAAAAGCGAATTTATGAAAAAAGAAAACAAGTGGATCGGCTATTGCACAAACGTTCACGCCGGTTTCGATTTGCAGGTCACGAAAGCAAATCTGGAAAAGTACGCGCTTTCGGTCAAAGAAAAATGCTCACCTGATGAGGAAATGGGCATCGGACTTTGGCTTTCCGCAAATGCTGTGGACGAAATGATCCGCGAAAACCAAGTCCGCGAATTTGCCGGATGGTTGGAGGCGAATCAATTGGTGCCGTTTACTTTCAACGGATTTCCGCATGGAAACTTTCACCAAGACGTTGTCAAGC
>CAJQQR010000181.1 GCA_905480545.1 uncultured Pirellulaceae bacterium | reverse complement strand
CGTGTTTTTCAAGTCGCGTCAATTAGGGTGGGTGACGGAAAAGAAAAGTTGACGATCGGCCAGTACAGCAAATTGGCACCACTTCCAAACCTTAATCAAGGCATGGTGATGAAGCGTTTAGACAGCTTGGTACCCGAAAGTCTAGCCTCTGGAAATCCACTTCGTGGACTGGTCGAGTTGACCTATTACCGACAAAAGGGCTGGCTACCAGAAAAGGCCTATACCGATTCCGTCAACAAAATCACTGAAAGCAAGATCGGTGAAACACTGCTAAATGGCAGCGAGCAAGAACGCGTTGAAGCATTGGCTCCTTTCCTACCTCCGCAATGGAAAGTTCCAGCACCGGCGTCAAATGGTGACGCGAACAGCGGAGACTTTCTCTAGGATAGAGTGCACCTTCTGCATCGCTTTCAACCGCACCGGTCAGGATTTCTAGCGGCAAAGCTAAAGACGAGATGACAAATAACGAACGGCCTTTTTGACGGGGCCGTTTTTTATTTCTTGCTGCATTGAACTACGGGGATTCTAAAACTGCGGTTTACTCAAACGCCAAAGCAGCAGGAACCAACCCGTTGAAAAAAAAGGAAAAAGCAATACGCTGGTTCCTTCAGATTTGTCGTGTCATCGAACGAAGGCAAAATATTGGAGTTAGTAACTGATCGGGACGTTCAAGTCCAAGAATGCGAAATCGGCTTTGGCGTTTTTTCCAATCGAAGTTTTCGTGCAGGTGATATTATCGGTATCGCAACTGGTGAAATCATCTTTGACCCTGATTATTCCTCCGATTATTGTGTGGAATTGAGTTCGACAATGTCAATTGAGCCTGGTGCACCGTTTCGATTCTTAAACCATTGCTGCGAGCCCAACGCGGAATTCGCATCGGACGAAGTCAGTAAACGGAACCAAATTCCCGATTTGTATGTTTACGCATGCAAAGCCATTTCTGCTGGCGAACAGATCCTAATCGATTACCAGTGGCCCGCTCACTACGCGATTCCGTGTGAATGTGGAAGCAAGAATTGCCGCGGCTGGGTGGTTTGTGATGAAGAGCTTCATTTGATCGAATTCGAATAAAACAAATGCAATCGATCAATGTTGCTTAACTCAGTTTTTTGGAACGCAGAATGACTCTCGAAATCAATCGCCTTTATTCTGCCTACCAAAAAGCAACACAAAGCTTACTGAACGAACGCATTGCTGACGGACATTGGGTCGGACAGCTTTCGACATCAGCTCTTTCGACCGCCACCGCGGTTAGCGCATTATCGGCGTTTGCAAAAAATTCGAATGATCATTCTTTGCATAAAGCGATTATCGACCGCGCCGTTGAGTGGCTAATCTCAAATCAAAATGATGATGGGGGTTGGGGCGATACACAAAAAAGTTATTCCAACATCGCCACAACCATGTTGGTTATTGCGGCACTTCATTTTTGCGGTCGCCAGGCAGAATTTAGTGCTCTGATTGAAAGTGGAAATCGATACGTTGATCTGAAGGGCGGAATTGACGGGCTGAGAAAGCGATACGGAAAAGACAAGACCTTTGCGGTTCCTATTTTGGCGAATTGTGCAATGGCTGGAACAGTCAACTGGAAACATGTTGCAGCGCTTCCATTCGAGGCGGCATGCGTACCTCAAAAGTTCTATCACATGATGCAACTGCCGGTTGTGAGCTACGCAATTCCAGCATTGGTCGCAATTGGGCAAACTAAGTTTTACCATGACCCTCCTTGGAACCCACTCACCCGGATCCTGCGAAAATGGTCCGTCGGAAGAAGCTTACGATTGCTGGAAAAAATGCAACCGGCAAGCGGCGGATTCTTGGAGGCGATTCCACTCACCAGCTTTGTTGTGATGGGATTATCGACATCGGGACGATCAGACAATCCAGTGGTTCAAAACGGGATTCGTTTTATTCTGGATTCGGTTTTAGATGATGGCAGCTGGCCAATTGACACCAACTTGGCCACTTGGACGACGACGCTTTCGGTCAATGCGTTAAACGTCCGTACCAAAACGAAACTTGCTGCCGATCCAGTGGCTCGCAACATCGTCGAGTCAAATTCAAATACAACCGAAACGATAGAAAGATCAGGCGGAACCGATGAGCAAACTGCCGTTGCATATGACGACGATATTTCTCAGTTAAAGTGTCTTGATTGGATTCTATCTTGTCAGAACAAGCAGGTTCACCCGTTCACCAATTCCCCACCTGGTGGTTGGGGCTGGACGAACTTGAGCGGTGCAGTGCCTGACGCGGATGACACACCCGGGGCGATGCTTTCCATTGCAAAGATGCACGCATGTGGCAACGTCACGCAAGCAAAGCAGTCAGAGATTGAATCTGCTGCGATCAGTGGTGTGGATTGGCTTTTGAAACTTCAAAACCGGGATCATGGCTGGCCAACGTTTTGCCGGGGGTGGGGCAAACTCCCATTCGATCGTAGTGGCTCTGATATCACCGCGCATTGCTTGCGAGGAATTCATGCTTGGCGAGACCTTTATCCAGACCAGAAGAGACTGAACCGAGCGATCGACCGTGGCGTCCGGTATTTGACAAAAAACCAACGATCCGACGGCAGTTGGCTACCACTTTGGTTTGGAAATCAAGACCATCCTGAAGAAGAGAATCCGGTCTATGGGACGGCAAAGGTTCTGGCGGCTTTTTTTGAATTGAACTTGCTCGATACTCCCGCCGCTCAGTCCGGAATGAATTGCCTAAAAAAATCGCAAAATCGTGACGGCAGTTGGGGGGGCGGCATTTCGACCGCAAAATCGATACAGTTTGAACCTGCAAAAAACCGAAAACGTACGGTTTCCGGTAGCGTTGAGGAAACCGCATTGGCCGTCGAAGCCCTGCTTTTCGAGGAAAAATCGTTGCTTAATAGCGGAAGCAACCGCGAACAAATTGAAAACGGATTGAAATGGTTGATCGAAGCCGTTGAGACCGATTGTTTCCAAATTGACTGGCCAATCGGTTTTTACTTCGCCAAGCTATGGTATCATGAGAGGTTGTATCCGCAAATCTTCACAGTGGCCGCGCTAGGACGGGCGGTTGGTCTAATTGAAGGTAATCGAGAGAATCAGTGAACGATTCGTTTACACGAGTGACCCACTCGCAGTAGACAAATCGTGTAATTCATTAGTGTTTGTGGAAACTCGCGGCCTTTTCATGCGAATAGAAGCACGAACACAAAAAAACACAAAAGATGCCACGCTGATCGGGACGATTTCGGCAGGTTGAAATATTGAGGAAATTGACTTGGCAACTGCAGATTTGGCAAACAACTCAGAATCGGCAAAACGTCCTGACGAGCAAGGCCCAAACGGCTTGGTGAGTGCATCAGCGGAAGCGTCAAATGGATCGGAAGAACCCAAAAAACGGCGTTCACGAAGGCGGAAGACGTCTCACCTGAAGCTTGTCCCTGAAACGCTGGAATTCCGCGAAAACTTGCGTCAGGCGTGCGCTGATACGGCGGCAAAGATGGACAAGTCTCAACCGCTCTCCAAGGATCAGATGGAATCGGTTTCTCGAGAACTACTGATTCGCGAGGGGCTAGCTGAAGGCTACGTCGGATGGGTGATGGTGATTCTGGCGTCGGAATTCTACAAGGATCAAGTCGCAAACATTCCTCCGGAAAGACGACTGTTTCTTCTGCCACATTGCTTGAAACATGCAGAAGGCTGTCCAGCGGATTATGACGAATTCGGAATGAATTGCAAAACTTGCGGCGCATGCAGCATCGCCGATTTTCGAGCCATTGCCGAAGAGATGGGTTACAAAATCTTGGTCGCCGAAGGCTCCCCGGTCGTTTTGAAAATCATTGTCAGCGGTTACGTCGATGCGATTTGCGGCGTTGCCTGCTTGAACGTTCTCGAAAAGGCAATCGATAAGATTCTATTGGCGGGGATCCCTTGCATGGCGGTTCCGCTTCTCTCAAGCGATTGCCGAAATACAAAGGTCGATGAAAATTGGGTTGCGGAAATGATCAAAACCCAAAGTGATATGCCAGCACAACATACGCGCAGCTACCTGCCACTTCTGCGTGAATCAGCGAAACTTTTTGATGCAACCGAACTGGAGCGTTTGGTTCCCCGAATTCGCAAGAGTCCAAACCTTGCCGAATTGAACGGTAAAGGCATCAACGGCGTTGATCCAATTATGGGTACCGAGTCGATTGCGTATGATTTCCTTTCTAAGGGGGGCAAATACTCTCGACCATTTATCACGCTTGCGACGTATGATTCACTTACCGGTGGCCGTGCCACCGATGTGAATGGTGAAAGTTTCGTAAGCGAACTTTCAGATTCAATTCGTCGCGTTGCGATGTCCATTGAAGTTTTTCACAAGGCTTCGCTCGTTCACGATGACATTCAAGACAATGACGAGTACCGGTATGGCGAACAGTCGCTCCACAACAAGTTCGGGATTCCAACGGCGATCAACATCGGTGATTACCTGGTGGGTATGGGCTACCGATTGGTGAGTCGTGAGACAAAAGAACTCGGTGCAGAAATCACTGCCGACGTGATGGATCAACTCGCCGACGCGCACCAAAGATTTAGCGAAGGTCAGGGTGCTGAACTGTTATGGCGAGACTCGCTTGACAAGAATTTGAAGCCGATTGATGCACTGAAAATTTATGCTTTGAAGACTTCACCCGCGTTTGAAGCTGCCTTTTTTAGCGGCATTCGATTGGCCGGTGAAATCGATGCTTATCGTGAACCGATCAAATCGTTTTCACGGAATCTCGGTGTCGCATTTCAGATCTTAAACGACCTAGGCGATTGGGAAGGTGATGACAGCAACAAAATGCTTGCTGGTGGTGATCTTCTCGGCGGACGACCGACGCTACTTTGGGCGCTGGCACTGGAATCGCTCTCTGGCGAGCATCGGAAAGAACTCGAGTCACTTGTCGATTCGGACCAACCGGTTGAAATTAGAGTTCAAAGAGCACGTCAGCTCTATCACGAGGCGGGCGTGTTTGAGAAGGCTCACCGATTAGTTGACAAACATCAGGCCAAAGCCGAAGAAATTGCGGATTCCATCGAGCCCGACGAATTCCGCCGATTACTTTATTATTTGATTGATACCGTTTTGGAACGTCCATCAGAGTACAAGCCGACGATCGAAATCGCTGCTCCGCAGCCGCTAACCCATGCTCTTCCGATCATTTCACGGCAGTAGTTTGGTGAAAGGTTAGAAACGTGAATCCGACTCGCTGGGCAACACCCGATTTACAATCGCTGGTTGATCTTTTTTACGATGACCCATCATCGTTGGGATCGTTTTCGGAATTGCAAACCGAAATGGTGCCGGGAGATTATCGGAATCTACTTGCCCACAATTCGCACATGACGGTCACGCTTGAAGACTACCACCATAGTGAAGTATCCGTCCAAGTTGTTGACTTCCAGCGAACTCAAACGCATTATTCGAGAAAAATTATTCTGCGACGCTTGTCGGATAACAAGCCAGTTCTTTACGGCATTGTTCGCCTTTCCCTCAATTTCTTACCCGCACACGTCCAAGCAGAAATTGAAGCACAACAGACGCCACTGGGCCGGGTGCTCATCAAGAACGACATCTTACGAAACGTCAAACTCTTATCCCTATGGAAAGTGGAGGCCGGTGTAGAGTTGGCGAAATTGTTTGACGCTTCCGACGTAGCGGATCCGACTTGGTACGGAAGAACCGCGCTGATCTATTGTGATGGCTTGCCAGCCGTCGAGCTTTTGGAAATTGCCAAGATTGACTGAATTGTTTCGATTAAGGGTTCGGTCTGAAAAAGATTTCGAAACTAGCCTGCTCTTGCTTATAAACTCGAAAAATCAAATCGCATTTGTTTCAGGGTTGGCAGTGTCGATGGCGCTGAATTCCACTTTTAACACATCATCCGGACCGCCGAGTTTTGACTCGACGAAGACATTGTGAATGTCGGAAAAGCAAAAGAATCCAAGCAAAAACTGAAGGCAGCCGATTTGAAAGTCTAAGCTCTCGGTTCTTCAAAACGGTTTGCCGCATTTGCTATTTTGCGTTATTTGTGAGGCCATCAAATTCTGGAATCTTTGTCTTGTAAAGGCCCAACGTTAGGATTTTCTTGACGATACACATCGAAAAATGCAGTAGCCCCTCTGATCACTTTGAAACAAATTCCGTAAAAACCTGAATCTATAACATCGGACGAGAGGAAGGGTTCCGCCAGCAAACGGGTTGAAAACAATCGAAACGGTACCCTTCATTCAAATCTGAAGTGGTTCGATGTCACGTCAATCCGAATCACGAAAGCTCCTTAAACAACATGCTTGGTTGAATATCGTTGTTGTTCTGGTATTTGCCGCTTTTGTATTCAAAGATCTCGTCGCCGGCGATTTCATGATAAAAAATCTGGCAGATCTCTACGCCGGCGTAAATTCGGATCGGCTGCACCGCAAACATTTCCAGCGTCCAGTAACCGCAGAAACCAACATCACCAAACCCGGCAGTCACATGAACAAACAGACCGAGCCGTCCAATTGATGACCGGCCTTCGATCATTGGAACCAGTTCATGAGTCTCGGTCTTTTCAACCGTGCGAGCAAGATACAATCGATGCGGTTCAAGAACGATACCTTCCTCTGGAATTTTCATCCGTTCGACA
Source organism: uncultured Pirellulaceae bacterium (assembly GCA_905480545.1). Taxonomy (GTDB): domain Bacteria; phylum Planctomycetota; class Planctomycetia; order Pirellulales; family Pirellulaceae; genus JABAAE01. Next base: position 11,087 of record CAJQQR010000181.1, on the reverse strand, counting down.
GAATTGGCTTTCTTCATGTCGAGCGTTTCTTCCGAATAGACCATCAAATCTTCATGCAGCGTCAGGTTATAGCTGTTTGGATTTAGTCGACTTTCGGTAAATGGATCGATTGAAATTTTCTGACCCAAATGCTTTTTGATTTCGTTTCCGGAAAGAATCATGTGCTGGCCGTTAATTGCTACGGCCCCTTGGTGTGAAATTACCGATTGAAAAGTAACCACCAAGTTTAAAACAAAGCGGCACGGAATCAATTACACGCGTGCAATTGATTCCGTGCCGCTGGCGAGCCTTGGAAACGAAACTGGCTCTACAACCATTCCAGCTGGAATCGCCAGCGAGTGAATCTAAGCCGCAGAGAAACGCCGGAGTAAATCGATAGCCTTGGTAAGATTAGGCGTTGGCAGCATTTTCAGCTTCTTCTCTTTGTGCCGCAAGGATCTGCTCTTTAGTTCGGCGACGACGGCGTGTCGCCTTGGCGTTGGCCCATTCTTTGGTAACCGCTTCAAAGACATCTGGCGACTCGTATCGAGCAACACCTTTTCCATCGGGCATTGGGCCGATCAAGCCACGGAAAATCGGCCAACCACGAAGAGCCAAATCGGTACTGCAATCATCGATGCCGATTTGTTCATGCGATTCCTGAATTGTTTCCACATTCTCGTAGTCGCGGGTCCGAACTGAGCCATCGACTTCACGAGTCACTACACGAACGATTCGCTTCGTCACGATAATCCCCTTGGAAGATCAAGTTTGAAACGGCCTGTTTTCCTTAGACCAATAAAATCATCCTTCCTTGGAGATTTTTTATTGATCGTCACTTGGTCAACAAAGTGATAGTGTTCCGGTGGGAAGCGATTCATTCGGTTCATTCGATGAATTCGATTCATTCGATACGACAAGACAAGACGATCCAAAAACGGCTCGTCCTAAAACGACTTCGCGTTGGACAGATACTTTTTCAATTGACGACACCATAGGCATCGCGCCATCGCTGAGCAATGGCTGGCGACCCGAGCATCCAATCTTGCATCGACGAGCATCCAATCTTGCATCGACCTGGGAAGCTTGAAGTCTTTCCTGGCTTCCGCTGAAGGCCTCCCTGTGTAGAACGCATCTGACAACGACTTCTCGACAAACGCAATAACTTCCCATTACTCCTCACTCTCGACGGACGTTGAAATCACGCCAAAAACTCCGTCATGGATTCCCTTGATACGTGTCCATTTTTTTTCGACAAACGCTTCTGGTTGTCAATTGCAAATACGGAGAGTTCGAATGCAAGGGTTCTAGCCGACATGGTCAGCATGTGAGCCCTGCAGGTGACCGAGTGGGTCAAAATCTTCGTCGATTCTTGCGTTGTTTTCTTTCCTCAAATAGTCTCATTTGAATTGGGTTTCTGCGGGTTTGGAAAAGTCCACTATCAATCGACTTCTAACTTCACCGATTCAACTGGGGTACATTAGGGAACATGTTATTGATGTTGGCTTTATTTTGATGGAACCGTGAATGAACTCTGAGAAAAAAATTGCGTTGGTCACCGGAGCTGGGACTGGAATCGGAAAAGCGACTGCGTTGGCGTTGCTGGATGCGGGATTTCAGGTGATCTTCTCTGGTCGGCGGAAAGAGGTATTGGATGCGGCTATTTGCGAGGCGAGACAGCGAACCGAATCGACTGAAAATTCGCTTGCCATTTGCTGCGACGTCACCGATTCCGATTCGGTCGATCAGCTTTTTGCCACAATCAACTCGAAGTTTGGTCGACTGGACGTACTCTTTAACAATGCGGGCGTCGCTGCACCCGACGTTGCCTTTGAAGACCTGTCTGTTGAGCAGTGGCAAACAGTCATCAACGCAAATTTGACCGGGCCGTTTCTGTGTAGCAAAGCCGCATTTCGTTTGATGAAAAAACAGGAACCCAAAGGCGGTCGAATCATCAACAACGGCTCACTTGCCGCGACGACACCTCGCCCAAAAGCCGCACCATACACCGCAAGCAAACATGGCATCACTGGCTTGACGAAAGCGATGGCTCTCGATGGGCGCCCACACAACATCGCATGTTGTCAAATTGACATCGGAAACGCCGCCACCGAGATGGCTGCCGTGCATAATGTCGGTGCCCTTCAAGCCAACGGTGAAACGCAGATTGAACCATTAATGGACGTGAATCATGTCGCAACTGCGGTCGTTCATATGGCCAACATGCCGCTGGAAGCCAATGTACTTTTCATGACCGTGATGGCAACGAAAATGCCGTTCGTGGGACGCGGCTAAAAAGTCGACAAAAGCCGATCAATCAAATTGGGGTAAGACGCGCATGACTTCTTCAAGGCTCGTAGTCCCTTTGGCAACCTTGATCAGACCAGCATCTTGAAAGCTCAGCATACCATCGTCTTTGGCGAGTCTCGTTAACTCATCTTCGCTTGCCCCGGCCGCAATGGCCTTTTTCATTTGGCGACCGATGGAAAGCACTTCAAATAATCCAGAAAGGTGGCTGTATCCACCCTGGGATTTTTCGTCCTTTTTGTTGGGACCATACAACGCAAGGCCCTCCTCTTCGCCTAAATAGGCTGAAACGTTGTCGAATGCCGCGAGAGCTTCGTTGGCCTCAAATTTGATTTTAGATTCCTCAGAAAGCAATCGAATTAAACGCTGTGACACGACGCCGATTATGCTACTCGCCAAAAACACTGGATTCACCTTCATTGCCTTCATACTCAAAATGGCCGTCACGGCCGTTGGCGAATGAACGGTCGATAGCACAAGGTGCCCGCTATTGGCGGCACGAACAGCAATTCCGGCGGTTTCTTCATCGCGAATCTCACCGATCATAATCACATCCGGGCTTTGGCGAAGGATTCCACGCAACAACATTGAAAAGGTAAGCGCTCGCTTCTCATTGATCTCGGTTTGGCAAAGGCCCGGAACCGAGTACTCAATTGGATCCTCCAAAGTATTAATTTTTCTAGTGCCATCATTGAGCAAATCCAATAACGCGTAAAGCGTCGTGGTTTTCCCTGAACCGGTGGGACCGGCAACCAAAACCAATCCGCTGCTACTGCCGACCATGTGAGAAATCGTGGCTTTCTGATTTCCAACGAAACCAAGTTCATCTAATTTCTTTGTATCGGACTGCTTCGGTGATAAACGGATAGCAACGTCCTCGCCCCACAACGTGCCGACCGAATTGACCCGCAGGTCAAAACTAGCCCCCTCGTGCTCGTATAGCCACCGACCGTCGGCCGGCTCCTGCTTTTTCGAAATGTCCATACCGCTTTGAGCGCGGACGTAATTAACGAGCAAAGTCCCCATGTCATTGGGGACAGCAAGCAGTTGCTCCATCGCCCCCATTCGACGAACAGAAATTTGATAATGATGCTCCTTTGCAAGAACAAACAAGTCGGTCGAGTTCAAACACTGGGCATTCACCAACAAACGATGAAATATCTGGTCAGGCGGAAGCTCAAACACCTCACTTGGTTGAAGCCCGAACTGCTCTTCAGTCGATGCAGCCGATTGCTCACCCAGTGCCTTGCGATCGAAAGTGTTCATGCTTCAAATTCCTCTCTGGTTTCCGGATCGATCAACGAAGGTTTGAGCCAGTTCTGTTGCAATGCCATCCACTTCTGACAGCAACCGTCGACCATTGCTTTTGCACCATGAACTCCGTGGAACGCTTTTAGCGATCTGCAACGGCCGAAACCGCATCGCCAGCACTACCAACAATCGCCAAAACCGAATCCAGTTTCATAAGTCGTAAAGTTTCGATTGCAAATCCAGAAACGGAATGCAAAACCAAGGAACCACCATTCTTACTTACGCTGCGGTGACATTGCAGCAACCAGCCAATCTCTTCTGAGCAGATGTATTGAATATTACTGCAATCGAAAATCAACGATCGCTCGAAAACGGAATCCCCGATCATGCTTTCAATTTCCGCAGAAGTGCTCGGCATTGTCGCTTCATCGTTGTACAACGTGATCGTCGCAAGGTTATTTTCGACCAAATTGAAAACACATTTCATAGATTCACTTTTCTCTTCAACTTTCGTTTTCACGCCGCAATACGCCTCAACCTTTAGTTTCCATCAGTAACAACGACAACCGGCCAGCATCACCGCAAACGATTGTGATACCGACCACTGTTCCGATTGAGTGTTTGTCTTACGCAATTACTGTTTTCACCCAAATGATACTTTAGGGTGTTTTTGAGAAGATCCAGTGAAGATTCGGAGGGCTGGAACGAAAAAAACCCGCGAGGGTTCGCGGGTTTTCGGGTGTTGATGGAATCAGAAGTTCACGAGCTGCTGAATTACGAGCGCTGGATTACTGAGCTGCTGGATTACTGAGCGCTGGATTACTGAGCGCTGGGACGTTCTCCAAGCGGAACCTGAATGATCATTTCTTTTTTATCACGAATCACCGTAAAGTTAACTTTTTGGCCGGTGCGGTAGGTTCCCAGAGCCCTTGGCAATTCGGGTGCACTACTGATTTTTTTATCGACAACTTTTGTGATCACATCACCGACTTTGAAACCTGCCTTATCCGCGGGTGAACCCTCAACAACTTTTGCGATAAAAGCTCCGTCGACTCCTGCATCTGGATCGGATTGAACGCCCAGGTATCCTGTTCCACGTCGTGCTCGCCGCGTGCCGCCACTGTTGTAAGCCATGGGCTCTTTAGTATTGGCTAAAGCGATAATCATTTTCTCACTGTAATCGATCACGTCAGCCATGCCCTCGACATTAATCGTCTCAAAATCATCGTCTGGCGTGTGATAAAATCCGCTGCCGGTACCGGTATGCAAAAACATATTGGGGATTTTCTTTTGGTTGAACGGAAGGTGATCACTACCAGCAAATCCACCCGGAACGATATTCAAAGTTAACTCGGAGCCTGCTTTCGACTGCCTCAATATCTCCGGCATTCCAACACCTGAGTTACCACCAAAGATGGTCAGGTTGTTATTTTTCATCTGACCAATCATGTCGTAATTGACCATGGCTACCGTTTTTTCAAGAGGAAAAAGTGGCTGGCGACAATAGTAATAACTTCCCAGTAAACCACGTTCTTCACCGCTGAATGCGATAAAGACCAAACGGCGTTTTGGTTTCTCTTTGTACAATGCGTATCGACGCGCCAGTTCAACAATCGCAATTGTCCCGGTTGCATTGTCATCCGCCCCGTTGTGAATTTCGCCTTGTTGGTTTGCCGGTGCACGTGAACCGTAGTAACCAAACCCTAAGTGGTCATAGTGCCCACCGATCACAATCGTTTCATCAGCATTCGGGCCTTCACCTTCAATGACACCAACAACATTCGACGTGGTGACCGTTGGAACACTGAAACTGGCTTCGTACGTTGCGGTGTAACCAGTCAGCGGCTGAGAAGCAGGCTTCAAAGACTTGTCGACGGATTCTTCAAATTCCTTGAGCGATTTAAAAACCTGATCACCCGACTTCAATGGTGACTTGGCGAGAATATCATTGACGAATTTCCGCTTCACGAAAGCCATTGGCAAAACGTCCGCGGTTTTTGAAAATACGTGCGGTGCTTTGAGGCGATCCTCAGTTGCAGCAGAGACCGAATCGTTGACAAAAAGAATTCCAACAGCGCCTTTTTCTTTGGCCGCTTTGATCTTGCTTCGAATCAGTGCATGGGAGGAAGGATTCGTTCCATCGAATTTACTTTCACCGTCCGATTGTTGCGGCTCCCGACGAATGACGACAACGATATTGCCTTCAACGTCAACGCCTTCGTACTCTTGATAGCCGAGATCGGCAGAATCAATTCCGTAGCCAACGAAAACCAAGTCGCCGGAGACTTTGGCGTCGCCACCGCAACTTTGTGGCTGAAAATCTGTTGCCAATTTCAACTTCGTTTCTACATCAGCATTCTTAATCGTAAACGTTGCGTTTTTAGCTTCGATTATGTTTCGAAGGGTAATCTCAAAGGGTTGAAAATAGGATCCATCATCCACGCCACTTTTCAATCCAAATTTTTTGAATTCGTCTCGGATGTAATTCGCGGTGACCTCGATTCCTTTGGTGTTGACGCCACGCCCTTCCAGCTCGTCCGATGCCAAAAACTTGACCTCATCACCAATGCGTTTGACGGTTGCCGCTCGCGACAAATCGAGTGCGGGGGATTGGATTGCCGTTGCGACTGACGTGGTGACCATCAAGGCCAGGCTGAATGAGCCGATCATCGCAAAGGCGATTTTAAATCCCTTGATTTTCAATCCCTTTGTGCAGTTCATTGATTACCCTTTTATGAAAAGATAGAAATACGATGCAAATTCGGTTATTTTGATGTCTGACATTGTTGCGTCAGACGGTCAAAACGACAACTACGCAGCTCTTGTCTATTTGGCCAACCGGCCTGTCAATTCGCACAATCCAATTGCTATCGCAGAAGTAACACCTTTACTAACTGAGCAATTGGGTTCGCATTGAAGTGTTGTTCAACACTTGAGACCAGACTCGACACCGACAATTCAAATTCACCTCTACGAATTTGCGTTTTTTTCGAGTTTGAGAAGAGTTTTCGTCTTGGCCCTAAATTTTTATGAAAATGCTTCGGTCGGGTGAAGAATCCGCTGAGTGTGTTTAGGTGACCAATCCGTGTCAATTTGTTCTTTTTTTAAGTGCTTCCGTGAATTTAAATCGATCCGTCAATAGCCGTTTTCTCAGAATTTTTTTAACTGCCATCATCATGGCGATTGGAAGCTTCGCCGCAGCGCAGGATGCTGCAAAACCGGAAGCAGCCGATGAAAGAACTGAAAACGGACTTCCCAATGTGCTGATCCTTGGCGATTCGATTTCGATTGGGTATACATCACACGTCAAACAACTCCTAAGAGAAAACGCGAATGTCTTTCGGCCGACCAACGCCAAAGGGAAACCTGAAAATTGCGCCGGCACGGTGAACGGAGTCAAGCAAATCGATCGCTGGCTGGCCGCTGAAGGGGGAAAATGGAACGTGATCCATTTCAATTTCGGACTGCACGACTTGAAACGAGTGAATGCCAAAACAAAAAAGAACTCTAACAACCCGGATGATCCTCATCAATCGAATCCGGAGCTCTATGAAAAGCAGTTATCTCAAATCGTAACCAAGCTCTTGGCAACCAAAGCGAAGCTCATTTTCGCGACAACGACGCCCGTTCCCGCCGGTGGTGTTAAACCGCACCGAGACGTTAACGACCCAGAACGATATAACGAAATCGCAAAAAAAATCATGAAAAAGAATGATATCCAAGTCAATGACTTATTTGCTTTTGCCGAACCGAAGATGAGAGAAATCCAGATTCCTGTGAATGTTCATTTCACAAAAAAAGGTTCTGAGTATTTGGGCAAACAAGTCGCCGAAGCCATCCTCAAAAACCTCAAACGCTAGGCCTATCGCGGACGAGACTACGACTTTTGATTTCCTACCGGACGATGAACAATCATCACGGAACAATCAAGTTCGAGTGCGAATTGGTTTTCAGAATCACATCTTCATCTAGGCATCCGCCGAAAGCGGTTGCATGAACCTAAACGAACCTCTTATAAAGGTTTGACACACACTGAAGCTACCGCAGCAAAAAATCGACTTGTCACAAGAACCCAATCTCAAATCTAACGATCCAATTGATCCATCTTTGCAACGACCGAAAATTTGGGTCGATGCTGATGCCTGCCCCGTGGCCATCAAGGAAATCCTATTCCGCACGACCAAACGGTTGAACTTGCAACTGATTTTCATTGCCAATCAATCGGTCAACATTCCGGATTCGAAACTCGTTATCTCAATCGTTGTTCCGCATGGCGCCGATTTGGCTGATCATAAAATTGTCGACATGATGAGCCAAGGAGACGTTGTGATTACCGCTGATATTCCACTCGCGGCACGGGTCGTTGAGAAAGGAGGCGTCGCGATCGGTTCACGGGGTGAGCTGCTGGATGACAAAACGGTCCACAGTCGTCTCGCGTCGCGAAATCTGATGGATCAACTTCGTTCTGCGGGAATGACAACAAGCGGCCCGAAACCACTTTCCCAAAAAGACATTCAAACGTTTGCCAATCAGTTGGACCGAACCATCACCCGTGCCATGCGGAAGCTCTCCTAGCTGATTGCGGCGGCTTCAACATGGTTTCCAAAGATATTGCGATAGATCGACGCGGTTGCTTTCGGTGAACCGCACTCCTTCTCCCTCAAGGATATCCCGTTGCATTGACTGACTTGATTCGTTTCGTCTTTGGCTAATTTCGCCTTTTGAGTTGACGATGCGAAACCAGGGGATGTTGGGGCCTGAAAAGGATTTCAAAATGCTGCCCACCTGCCGGGCATTGTTGGGCAAACCGGCCAAGTGAGCAATTTGCCCGTAGGTTGCAACTCGACCGGTCGGGACAAGTTTGATGATCGTTAAAATCCGTTTGCGATTTCCTTGGTCTGTTGATTTGTTCATGACCAAATTCTAAAAACAGGATCGTAATTCTCACCTACACCAAACGCTAAATCGAAGCAGAGAGTCATTGGGCAGGATAAATGTCACCGCCCCAGATTGTGTTTTCGAGAATTTGCCGTCGTCCAATCGGCAAACCGAACCTCAAGCTTTTCCAATTCGGCGTCAAGCCAAGCTTCGAAATCAACGAGATAAAGCGGCTTTACGGATTCCAAATCGGGTTGGCATTTGCTTTCTAAATTAGCGATTCCGTTGGCATCCGACCCAAGTTTGTGATGTTTTTTCTTATTCATGGGTATGCTCCTTAGCTTTCTATTTATCTATTCGCAGGAAAGAGGTGCAAAGTTGGGGCCAAATCAAATTTTTTTCGCTAAATATCCTGTAACCACCAACGAAATAAGGGTTTAGGAACAATAACAAGCGTGTTCAGCCCTCTTTCATTACGTATCGGATTGACGACATGTATGAAAAAATGACAACCAATCGGTTGAAAGGGTTCAAGTTCTGTTCAGTCGAGTGGTTCAATATTTGGAATTTGACTATTTTTTTGGGTTTTCGAAAAAAAAATTTAAATTCCAATAAGATTTCGAACGGTTCGGCGAAATAACAGTTGAACATTGGTCGGAAATCGACATCCCTTCGATAAAAATGTTGACGGGAAACACATAAACAATTTTTCTGGGAAAGCCCAGGAGGGAAAAAAATGCTCAAAAAAGCACTCTTTGTAGTTGTGGGCGTCGTAATCGTCGGTGGTTTGATGTTCGGATCATCCGCGATTCACATGGCCCGGGATTTTGTTTCAGGTGCCCGGAATTTAGGGGACAGCATGGTTTCGACTGAAGCGAAAATCAGTCACACCAGAAAAGATATCAAAGCACTCGATAAAGACATTAAGGGCCTTTATCACGATATCGCAAAAGAAGAAGTTCGATGTGAAGATCTTGAAAATGAAGTTTCTACAAAACGGGAAGCATTGTCCGCTCTGACTTCACACATGCAAGTTTTGAACAGTCATTTGAAGACATCTCCTTCTCAGCTTTACACAGCAACCAACGACAAGGAGTACACGCCGAATCAGATCAAGCGTGATTTGTCGACCAGCGTGAAGCGTTACAAGTCTCAGTCGATGATGTTGACTGCTCTTGAAAAACAGCTTGACACTCGGGTTGCCATTTTAACCAGTGCGAAGGAACAGCTGGAAAAAACCAAACGAATCAAGGCTGAGTTGATGAGCGAAGTTGAGGCGTTGGAAGCTGAGCATGCAATGAATGAAGTTGCAAAGATTACCAGCGACTTCAACTTGGACAACAGTCGAATTGCCAATGCTAAAGAAGCGGTAAAGAAACTTCGGACTGAGATTCGTGTCGAAGGAAACTTGGTCAATCAGATGCAGTCTGCGGACAGCATCCCAACCGAGTCAATCGAAACGGAAGATCTGGATAACATCACCGCTCGAGTCGACGCTTTGATCGGCAACGACACTGGTGTGGTTCAGAAATAACGTTTGAAACAGGCCGTCAGGGGTTCGGATCGCTTTTTGATCTGAACCCCTTTTTTAGGCACTAGCGCTCTAGGCAATGACGGCTGGAGGTCTTTACTCCCGGCCAAGTCGCCAAATCTGCAGCAGACTGAGTTGCTCCAAATTTGGGTACTTTGCAATTGGAGACACCTCATGAGACTTACGCAACATGAGATGTTACGGGGCTTGGGATTCTTGAAACGCGAAATTCAAGCCCAAACGACGGCGATTGAATTTCTGCCGCGTCAAGATTTTCGCCTTTTTATGTTCACTCCTCAAAGTGCAAAATTGTGGCAATTTCTTTTTTTCAAATGGACGATACCGGATATTGGCGTTCGCCAAAAACAAACGATCGTTTAAAGAAAAAAATCCCTGCCATAGACCCGAATCAAAAGTTCAATCGTCAATCATCGACTGGCCGAAACCAAGATTCTGATGAAGTACCTCACAGCCAACGCGGTTCCCAAAGACATTTGTCTGACATGATCACGAAAACAGATGAGTCACGATTCTTAGTATGGGTTGATGCCGTTGGTGGTTACTTGGTTTGCACTTCTGATGAAGTAGTTTTGGGACAAGCTGTTCCCGAGAGCCATGTTGACATTCCCATACTGGGAGACCTTGCGAGAAAACATTTGAAACTTAATCGCACTTCATCGGGTTACCTTTTAGAACCATTCGGTTATGTAACAGTGAATGGACTTGTGATTACCGAAAAAACGCTTTTGCGAGACGGTGACTTGATCAACCTAACCGGCGGAATCGAAATTCGTTTTTCCAAAGCACATCCATTGAGCGCGACGGCACGACTCGATTTCCAAAGCACACACCGAACGCAGCCCTGGTCCGATGCGGTCCTGCTGATGGCCGAATCATGTGTTTTGGGTCCAAATCTACGCAATCATGTGGTTTGCCGAAACTGGTCAGAGGACATCGTATTCTTCCGCAAGAATAAGCAGCTATTTTGCAAATCCCTGGGTGCGATTTCGGTCGACGGGCGTCCGATTTCCGGAAAAACTGAAGTTCGCAACAATTCACATATCGAAGGTGAAGATTTTTCCATGACACTTGAGCCGTTAACGTCATAATAAGAATTGAGGCCGAAGTGATTAATCAGACA
>CAJQQR010000180.1 GCA_905480545.1 uncultured Pirellulaceae bacterium | reverse complement strand
GTTGAAGCAACGCATTGGGCGTATTTGAAACCCGTTGGGTCATCGATTCCAAAATCCCAGTTCAATTCTTGGATAAAGAATCCCATTGATGCTTTCATTGCGAAAAAATTCGAGGAGCATTCATTATCGCCGGCGGAGCTCGCGCCCAAGGGAAAGTTGCTTCGTCGAGTGTATTTGGACTTAATCGGCCTGCCTCCGACCCTCGATGAATACAATCGATACTTGGCCGATGATTCGCCCGACGCCTTTGAAAAGGTTGTTGACCGACTGCTTGCGTCTCCAATGTTTGGCGAGAAATGGGCAAGGCAATGGTTGGACTTGGCACGCTATGCAGATACCAATGGATTTCAAGCGGACCAGTTTCGGAGTGTCTGGCCCTACCGTGACTGGGTCATTAATTCAATGAATTCGGATATGCCGTTTGATCAGTTCACCATCGAGCAGCTTGCAGGCGATTTGATTCCCAACGCAACGGTTGATCAAAAAATTGCAACGGGCTTTCACCGTTTAACGACGTGCAACGTCGAGGCTGGAGTTGATCCCGAAGAAAATCGTGTGAACCAGATCATCGACCGCGTCAACACAACGGGCACGGTTTGGTTTGGTACCACCTTCGAATGCATGCAATGTCATAACCATAAGTATGATCCGTTCACGCAACGCGAGTATTTTGAGATGTTTGCGTTCTTTAACAACACACCACTGGAGGTGAAAAACTCGGGCAACGACATTCAGTTTGAATTCGTCGGCCCGAAAATGGAGCTGCCATTCACGGAGGAGCAGGCACAGCAATCGAATGAATTGGAATCCAAGTTGGCGAAGTTGAAAACAGAGTTGTCGAAGTTTGAACGAAGTCGCAAGGGCGATTTTGAGGTTTGGTTGGCGAGCGAGTCATCGAAAAAGCCTGCAACTGAGAAATGGAATCCGCTTGATGTGAAAGAATTTAGGAGTAGTGGTGGGGCAACCCACAAAATCCAAAAAGATCAATCGGTTTTAATTGGTGGTCCTTTGGCTGATAAAGACACCTACACCGTTATTTGTGAATCAGAGCTTCCCGAGATTAATGGATTCAAATTCGAAACGCTAATCGATCCATCGTTACCCAATAATGGGCCGGGCCGGCATGGGATGGGTCGGCCAAATTTTGTTGTCAATGAAATTTCGGCGACTGCAATCGGAGAGACTCGCCAAACGATCAAGCTGACCCAAGCGATCGCTGATTTTTCGCAGGCTAACTTTTCTGCAAACGGACTTATTGACGGGAAGCCGGCGACGGCTTGGGCGATCAACCCGCAGTTCGGGAAATCGCACTGGGCGAGCGTGTTGACCGCATCACCTTTAAAATCCTGCGGTAAAACACAACGATTTGAGTTTAAGATCGAACAGACGTATGGTGGCGGGCGCACGATTGGTCGGCTCCGGATTTTGGCATTGGTTGGTAAGCGAGCTGACCAACAGCTTCCATCCGACATTGCCAAAATTTTGGCGATTAATGTTGGTAAACGGAAACCTGCACAGAAACAAAAACTCCAAATCCACTTTTTTAAAGAGCTGTCCGAGCATAAATCGCTTTCGAAGAAAATTGCGACTGTGCAAAAGCAAATTGATTTATTGAAGCCACTAACCACGCTAGTGATGATTGAATCAGCTAAGCGTGAATCATTTGTTTTCAAGCGTGGTAACTTTTTGGACAAGGGAGAATTGGTTTCAACGGCAACACCAGCTGTTCTTCATCCAAATCGAAAATCGAACGAAGCGAAGGCCTCTAACACTGATAAATCAAGCGATGTTTCTGCGAAACAAAATCGACTGGATTTCGCAAAGTGGATTTGTGATTCAGACAATCCATTAACGGCGCGAGTTGCCGTGAATCGATGGTGGACGGAGTTGTATGGGTCTGGAATTGTCCGCACTGGGGAGGATTTTGGAACGCAAGGTGAACGCCCGACCCACCCAAAGTTGCTTGACTGGTTAGCTCTTGAGTTTGTCGATTCGGGGTGGTCCATGAAACACGTTTTGAAAACGATGGTCATGTCCGCGACTTACCAACAGTCTTCCAAGGTCACAAAAGATAAACGACTTGCTGATCCTACGAATCGTTATTTGGCGAGAGGACCACGTTTTCGAATGCCTGCCGAAGTGATTCGCGACACCGCACTCTGTGTGGCTGACAGTTTTGCGTCGAAGATGAATGGCCCACCCATTTTTCCGCCGCAACCTGAAGGCATCTGGCGACATGTCGGTCGCAACGCACCTAAGTATGCAACCTCGCAAGGAACCGACCGATTCAGAAGAGGCATTTACATTTATTGGCGTCGAAGCGCTCCCTATCCGAGTTTCGTAAATTTCGATGCGCCCGATCGTGCCGCTTGCGTTGTGAATCGATCAAAAACTAATACACCTCTTCAGGCTTTGACGCTTTTGAATGACGAGGCATACATTGAATTGGCGAGAGCATTTGCGGATCGCATCGAAACGATGGGTACTGGAGAAGTGTCAGAACGAATTCGACAGGCGTTTTTAGCATGCACTTTTCGCGAGCCAAATCATCAAGAGCTTCATTTCCTCAACACGTTTTTCAACGAGCAATTGCAATCAATGCGGAATGATAGCAAAAAAGCACAGAAGATAGCTGGTAGGACGAAGGACGCCGAGATGCTGGCGGCGTGGACAATGGTGGCTCAGATTCTGTTAAATCTTGACGAATCGATCACAAAAGATTGAATTAATTCATTGAGCCCAGTTCTTTTGCCGTGAAAATGGCGGAAAACGGTAGTTTTTTTGGCAAAAATGGTTTTTTTTGTCAAAAAAAAGTTCGACGGACCAACCGTGTCACACGTCATAGCGAATATATCTTTCGACGAGACTACTTTTCACAACACTCTTCTCAGCAAAGGAAATGCGATGTTGGTTCTATCCAGAAAGAAAAACGAAACCATTGTTATTGACGGCGGTATCGAAGTTGAAATCCTCCAAACTAAAGGGGGAACGGTCAAGGTTGGAATCAAGGCGCCCAGCGATGTGCGAATTGTCCGAGGCGAACTGGAAATGTATCCTCAAATGATACCGGCCGGGAACGACGCCGCAAATGAATCCAGTGAAATTGAAGCGGTCGCAGATCAGCCTAGATTGAACATTGGCGAAAATGAGCTAGACGCATTGCCTGCATTTACTTCCGAATTGGATTGTGAGGACTCGCACTTGAAGATCGCAAATGAATTTCAACTGGAGAGTGACATTCCGGCGACGCTATCGATGAACGGTCGTTCTCTTTCGCCGCTTGGTTCTCGACTCCAATCGCGATTCAAAAGTCAGACCGCAAAATAAAGGTGTGCCTTCTTGAATATCGGAGTCATTCCAGTTGCCCATTGGATGTTAAAAATTCGTGAATGTTTTGTTTGGAAGTTGATTTGAAATCTTTTGTTGGCGTGAACCTGATACATTATTTTTTTTGAATAGTGTGATGAGCGATTGCGATGAAACTTTTCTTGTATTTCAAACTGGCCCTTCAGCAGGTATGCACTTTGAGCTACCTTCAGGCAAACCATTTATTGTTGGGCGTGGTTCGAGTTCCGACACCAAACTCGATGATGCCAAAATGTCGCGAGAGCATTGTTGTTTGACGGTGGAATGGGACGGTGCCATTCTGGTCAGAGATCTTGGGAGCTCAGGCGGGACGTTTATCAACGAAGGGCGTATTGAGTCAGATACAATTTGGAAAGGTTTTGAGTTTTCTGCCGGTGAATCGACGGCTGTCATTCTCTCCGAAGAAGAAGTTGGAGCGTCAAGAGACTGCACGAGTCCAATGGCATAAAAGAGTTGCGACCAAGATGTATTTCGAAAAAAGAATCAAGTAAAAGCGGGCTTGATTTATTGAAGACGAAATCACGCCAGTCATCATGATTTCCGCCATCCTAATCGAAGACCGCATCACGATTGAATGCGTCACAGGTTCAGCCTGGCAGTTGCGGCCCGATAAAAAAACGTTTGGTGATTGGTTCGAGACGATTGGGCAAACGAAAATGCTGCAAGGCGTCCGCAGCGTGTATCGGAACCATTCCGATCAGGCCAGGATTTCAATCGCAATTCAATCTACCGTCATTCATACACGTTTCTATTTGCTGTGCAGGATTTCAGGAGCCATTGCGTAAAGCTGACTCGAACATTTCGGGCACACAATTGCATGAGCAGTGATCGTATGAATCGTGATCGAATTAAACGTAGCCGATGACGCGTTGGATTTCTTCGACTGTAACTGGCTGGATGATTCCTTTTTCGGTGATAATTGCTTTGATCAATTCGGCAGGTGTCACATCAAATGCTGGATTATAAACATTGACGCCGTCGGGCGCGGTTTGCTTGTTGAAGCCGTTTGTGATTTCTTCCGACGCGCGTTCCTCAATGGGGATTTCGTCTCCAGATTCAATCGTCAGATCAAATGTTGTTGTCGGCGCGGCAATGTAAAACGGAATGTTATGCGCCTTGGCAAGGCAGGCGACGCCATAGGTCCCGATCTTGTTTGCCGAGTCACCGTTGCGAGCGATGCGGTCCGCTCCGGTTACGACCGCTTGGACTTTTCCTTCTCGCATCACCTGTGCTGCCATATTGTCGCAGATTAGTGTTGATTCAATTTGCCGATGCTGCAATTCCCATGCGGTGAGGCGTGAGCCTTGGAGAAGCGGGCGAGTTTCGTCGACAAAAATATGAAGATTCTTGCCCACGTCTTGAGCTGTAAAGAAAACGGACAACGCGGTCCCGTATTCGGCAGTTGCCAATCCGCCGGCGTTGCAATGGGTAAGGACACCTTGGCCGTCTTTAAGTAGTTCAGCGCCAAATCTTCCGATCGCGTGGCACATTTCACGGTCTTCATCGTGAATGGCAATTGCATCGGTTAGCAATATTGATTTTAACTCCGCGATGGATTTATCTCGGTTTGACTCAGCGGTTCGTGCGATTCGTTCAATTGCCCAAAACAGATTGACTGCGGTAGGACGGCTGCCCGCTAGGTAGTCGGAAACCTCCTTCAGACGGGAGAAGAATTCCTCCTTTGACGCAGAATCCGAAACGGTTTGTAATCCGACGACCATTCCGTATCCTGCTGCGATGCCGATCGCCGGTGCGCCCCGGACTTTCAGTTGTTTAATCGCGTCCCAGACGGTCTGGACATCCTTGCAGGCAATTTCCGTAAATTCAGTTGGGAGTAGAGTCTGATCGATCAATTCCAAGTGGCCATCGACCTCACCAATCCATCGAAGAGTTTCTGTTTTCGTTGTATTCATCAATCGTCTTTAAATTTCTATTCAAAAAAATGGTTTGTGATTTTGCTCAAGCGAAAATGTTTCAGTTCCGAGCCCGTCGAGTGTCACATTAAATGACCGAAATTAATCATGGTCATTTGAGATGTCTTTGCTTGTGACTTCTGAGTCGCTATCCGAAGTGATGGCTTGAACAATAAAGTAGACGACAACTGCGCAAAGTCCGGCGAGTAACAACCCAACGCTTCCACTGCTGTATTCCTTGAAAATGATTTTACCAATCGAATACAACAGGCAGTAAACGATACCCGAAGCCAGGATTGCACCCAAAATCGACAGGCCAAAATTTTCCTCTTGGATGACCTTGGGTTCTTTAGCCGCGACCGGCTTCCATCCCGGTCCGCCAGGTCGAACAAGTTTGTAAAAAGCGCGAAGCGTTTCCATCGGCTCCGGTTGTGTCGTTAATGTGACCAGAACCCAGAATATGATTGTTGGAACGGTGACGGCAATCATTCTCTCTTCGGCTGACATTTCCTCGGAAAAGAAAAGGCCAAAGAAGAACAGGGATCCAAACATTCCAGCGATTTCACTCCAGGCGTTAATGCGCCACCAGAACCATCGCAACATGTAAACCAAGCCTCCTCCAGCACCCATCGCTGCAAGGAATTTCCATGCTTCGTCCACAGAAATCTTGAATTGAATCATTATGTATGCGACACCCGCACCAACGATCAAGACAAGAATCGATGCGATGCGTGATGCGGTGGTTAACTGCTTTTCGGTAGCGTCAGGTCGCATGAAACGCTGATAAATGTCACGAACCAGTAATGAAGCGCCCCAGTTCATTTGTGTGCTGATTGTCGACATGAACGCCGCAAAAAAAGTCACCATCAGTAAACCGCGTAAACCGACAGGTGCTATATCGCGAATCACCATCGGAAATCCGACGCCAGGGTTGGCATCCGTTCGAAGCGAGGGATACATCGCGATTGCGGCAAATGCAACAATGATCCATGGCCAGGGCCTCAGGCAATAGTGTGCAATTTGATACCACAGTGTTGCCTTGAGAGCATGGCCTTCATTTTTGCATGAAGCCATCCTCTGGACGACGTAACCGCCGCCCCCCGGTTCAGCGCCAGGGTACCACGTGGCCCACCATTGAACTCCAACCATGACCAGGAAGCTGGAAAGCGGTAGCCAAACTGAATTACCGAAGAAATCAGGGATGAATTCAAACGGTGCCATGTCATTCGCGTCACCAAAGCTGGTAGCGACTTTTGTTCGCAGTTCATCAACGCCTCCGACGTGATTGACGGCGAGAACGGCAAGCCATATGCATCCAATCATTGCCAAGGCAAACTGGATTACATCGGTAATGGCCACGCCCCACATACCGGACATCGAACAATAGATCCCGACCGACAAAAAGAGTCCCCCAATGATCAGCCAGTCCTGCGTCGGAGTTGAGACGACTTCAAAATTCGAAGTGTCGTAGAATACGGTGTAATGCAAAAAGTCGATCATCGCTTTTGTGACCCAGCCCACGATGATTGGATTGACAATCAACGCAAAGTACCCGGCGCGGATGCCACGAAGGGCGGCAGCTGGTGTGCCGCTGTAGCGAAGCTCGATCAGCTCGACATCGGTCATGACCCGTGCGCGGCGCCAAAGTTTGGCAAAAACGAAAACCGTAAACATGCCTCCCAGTGCAAACGCCCACCAGAACCAGTTGCCAGCCAAGCCATTTTTCGCGACCAGGCCAGTGACGGCCAAGGGCGTATCGGCTGCAAAAGTGGTTGCAACCATTGATGTACCGGCGATCCACCAAGGCAAGGACCGTCCCGAAACGAAGAAATCGCTCAGGCTTTTCCCTGCTCGGCCGGCGAAAGCCAATCCGATTCCCATCGTCAGCACAAAGTAGGCTGCGATAATCAGCCAGTCGAGTAATTCTAATTGCATGGTGTTGGTCCTTTCGCTGATTTTAAATTGCGAAATACGGAAAGGGCAGGGGAGGACGTAATCCTGCGAGGTGCATGGGTACCGTAACTGCAAAACGCATTACACACTTCTACTTTTTACCCAGCTTTCGTTTGGCCTGAAAAAATTCGGTGAGAATTCCACCGCAACGTTTGTTTTCAACGCCGGACACCACTTCACATTGATGGTTCAGTCTCGAATCTGTCAGCATTTGAAACATGGATTTCGCGGCGCCGGCTTTCGGGTCATCTGCACCGTAAACCACAATCGGTATGCGTGATTGCAGGATCGCTCCGGCGCACATGGGACACGGCTCAAGGGTGACGTACAAAACGCATTCTGAAAGTCGCCAGCTTTGAACTGCGTCTGCTGCTTGCGTGATCGCAATCATTTCTGCATGTGCCGTTGGGTCTTTCAGCATTTCTCGCTGATTGTGGGCCGCAGCAACGACTCTCGATTGATGTACAATGACGGCTCCGACGGGGACTTCGTCGGCATAAAATGCCGCCTGAGCTTGCTCCAAAGCCATGTTCATGTAAATTTGATGCGGTTCAAAATCCATATTCGCCTCGTATGTCATTCTCTCCAAACTTGTTTCAATCGTATGATGAATAGGGTCAAGTTTAGGAAACGCTTGCGTTCTTTGATTGCTTCAAATTAGAGTAAATTACACTCGCACCCAACCGCTCTATTTTAAAAAACAGATGATTCTGAAATGTACTTGGTTTATTTTTGTTTGCGTCTTTCTAACGGGCGTGAATGTGGGGCATTGCGACCAATTCAAAATCGCAACGTACAACACCAGCCTCTATCGTAATAACCCAGGTCAACTGCAGAAAGAACTGCAAGCCGGACTGTCGAATCATGCTCGAAATATCGCGGAAGTGATCCAGCGTGTGAGGCCGCAAATTATTTTGCTAAATGAATTTGATTTTGACCCAACCGGTAAGTCCATCCAGTTGTTCAAGGAAAAGTACTTGCAACAATCACAAAACGGAGCAAAGCCGATTGAATTTAAATTTCATTTCGCCGCCCCGGTCAACACGGGCATCCCTTCGAGGCATGATTTGGACAACGATGGGAGGGCGGATGGACCTGGTGACGCTTATGGATTCGGAAAGTTTCCAGGGCAGTATGGCATGCTGGTGCTTTCACAATTTCCAATCGAACGGGGGTCCGTCCGAACGTTTCAAAAGTTCAAGTGGAAAGATATGCCTGGTGCGTTGCTGCCGATGAACAAGGATGGGACATCGTTTTATACGGCTGCCGAGCTTAATGAATTCAGACTCTCCTCAAAGAGTCATTGGGATGTTGCGATTCAGGTAAGGGATCGCCCGCTGCACTTTCTCGTCTCGCATCCGACGCCACCGGTCTTCGATAAAGAAGAAGATCGAAACGGACGGCGTAATCATGATGAAATTCGATTTTGGAACGACTATGTCACGCCGTCAAAATCTAGTTACATTTACGATGACGCTGAAAGAACGGGGGGGCTGAAGAGCGACGTTTTTTTTGTGATTGCAGGTGATCAAAATGCCGATCCGCACGATGGAGATAGCACGGGAAGTCCGATTCGACTGTTGTTGCAGAACAAGCAAATCAATTCGAAGCAAACGCCGCGAAGTCTAGGCGCCGTTGAAGCCAGCAAAAAAGGTGTTGCGAATCAAAAGCACAAGGGAGAAGCGGGATTTGATACCGGTGATTTTAATGATCGGTCGGTCGGGAATTTGAGGATCGACTATGTTCTGCCATCTGCGAATTTGTCGATCAAAAACTCGGGAGTGTTTTGGCCCGTAAAAGCCGATCCTCATTCGCGTTTGATCGCCGTTTCGGATCACCGATTGGTTTGGGTGAATGTCGAATTTCCAAAAAGCTAGTCGCTCGAGCCAAATCGCAAGTCTCTTTTTCCAACGATGACGGGGCGGTCTGATACAAATAGCGGAGTCATTTGATATTCGCTTCACGCATGACCCAGAATTGAAAATATGCATCCTCGCAAACCTGAACTCATGTCACCCGCCGGCCATTGGCCGCAATTACTAGCCGCGATTGAATCGGGGGCGGATGCTGTTTACTTTGGCTTGAATCATTTTTCAGCCCGCGCAAAAGTAGGATTTGAGCTCGAAGAATTGCCGGAAGTTTTTGCAACGTTGCATTCACGCAGCGTCAAAGGGTTCGTTACTTTTAATACCCTGGTGTTTGACGATGAACTAGGTGAGGCAGAAAAAGCGATTGTAAAAATTGCGGAAGCAAACGCGGATGCCATTATTGTTCAAGACATTGGTATCGCGCAGCTTTGTCAACGCGCTGCTCCGAATTTGGTCGTTCATGGTAGCACGCAGATGTCCGTGACCAGTGCACAGGGGGCGGAACTCGCCAAGCATTTTGGTTGTTCCCGCGTTGTTCTGGCTCGAGAGCTAAGCCTGAAAGATATCGCGAATATTACCAAGGTCACCGACGTAGAGTTGGAATCCTTTGTTCATGGTGCGCTTTGTGTGTCTTATTCAGGGCAGTGTTTCAGTAGCGAAGCGTGGGGTGGACGAAGTGCGAATCGAGGGCAGTGTGCTCAGGCATGCCGACTCTCTTACGACCTGATCGTAGACGGTCAGGAGAAAGAACTGGGGGAGTTTCGTTATCTGCTCAGTCCTGGCGATTTGTACGCGATTGAGCAGGTCCCTGATTTGATACGGCTCGGTATTTCATGTCTAAAGATCGAAGGGCGATACAAAGACGAAAGCTACGTGGCGCTGACGACTCGGGCCTACCGTGAAGCAATCGACAAAGCAATGCTTGAGTATGGCGAGACTTCAAACGAGCAAATTAAGCATGTCACCAACGATGTTCCAATCGACAAAAACAGCTTGGAACAGGTTTATTCTCGTGGGCTGGGCCCGCATTTCATGTCTGGTGTCAATCATCAATTGGTAGTGGATGGTCGAGCTCCACGGCATCGTGGTTTGAGAGTTGGAACGGTTGCGCGAGTGTCATCAAATCATGTTGAAGTCGAATTCGTGCACCGGATCAAAGCGGGTGATGGAATTGTGTTTGATGCCGCGAACTGGCGGTCTCCGAATGAATCGGAGGAAGGCGGATCGGTGTTTGAGATAGATGAAATCGATGGCCGTTTCGTCGCTTTGCATTTCGGTGCCGGCAAGATCGATTTTTCCCGGATTCGTGTTGGCGATTTGGTTTGGCGGAATAGTGATCCAGCGGTGATTAAAGCGGCCAAGCCGATCGCCAATGCCAAGTCAATTCAGGTGACTCGCCCAATTCGAATCGACGTTTACGGCGAATCGGGAAATAGCCTTCGAGCCATTGCAACTTTCGCTCATTCGATTGATCAGGAAAATGGAATTCGAATTGAGGTCGCGAGTTCCAAAACGCTTCAGGCAGCAAAAAAGAATCCGTTGTCGACAGCGATTCTATCGGAACAGTTGGGCCGGCTTGGCGGAACGCCGTTTCATTTGGCCGATCTGTCCAATAAGTTATCGGATGATTTGTTCTTACCTCTTAGCGTTCTGAATGACGTGCGTCGTGAGTTGGTCGCGAAGTTGGAAATGGCCGTAATCGAAGCGGCGAACGTGGCATCGATCAGCTTAAAAACAGGGATGCTGCAGGCGTTTGAGCGTGAGCTTTGTCGACCGACTGAGGACGCGACTTCTTCAACAGACATCACGCAATTTAAAGGCCATTTAGCCAGCGCCAGTATTAAACCAGAGATCCATTTGCTGATTCGTTCGCCGGAGCAACTGGATGCCGCCATTGGCCTCAAGCCGGCGTCGATCACGCTGGATTATCTGGATCTTTATGGACTTAGGCCATCTGTGGAAAAAATCAGAGCGGCTGATTTGGTTGCCAGAGTTGCGAGTCCACGAGTCTTGAAGCCAGCCGAGCAAAACATCATCAAGTTTTTGACGTCGTTAAAATGTCCGATTTTAGTGCGTTCGGGTGGCTTATTGTTTGACTTGATTAAAATCCCCGAGTCCGAACGCCCTGAGTTGATTGGTGATTTTAGTTTGAATGCGGCAAACGTACTCTCGGCGTTGACGTACTTGAAAATGGGGTTGTCCAGAATCACGCCCACGCACGATTTGAATGCACAGCAAATCGCTGAACTATGTCGGAGTGTCAATCCACAGTCGATTGAGGTCGTGGCGCTTCATCATCTTCCCGTTTTTCATATGGAGCATTGTGTCTTTTGCCGTTTTCTTTCGGATGGAACGGACAACACCAATTGTGGGCATCCGTGTGAGACTCATCAGATAAGATTGCGTGACCAAAGTGGCCGATTGCATCCTGTCGTTGCTGATGTTGGCTGTCGGAATACTGTGTTCGGCGCGGAATCGCAGTGGGCCGGAAAGCATTCGCAGATGTGGTTAGAAAAAGGGCTGCGTCATTTTCGACTGGAATTCGTGGACGAATCAGGGCAACAAGTGAGTGAATGTGGGGCAGTCGTCAAGCAATTGCTAAATAGAAAGATTGGATTTGAGGAAGCCGGGCGGTCACTTGCGAAAATTCTTCCCGCCGGAACGACGACGGGAAGCCTGTTTGTGGCGAAACCAGATTTGGTGCAGTTGGGTAACCGTTAGATGCAAATTTTTGGATATTGCCAGATGCTTGTCGACATCTTGTCATCTCCACTATCAAAAATTTCCGAAACCAGCATTGAAATTGAAGCGGTGTCTCTTTTGAGAAACTTTTTCGGAAATTCAAAAAACTCTCAAGAAATCCGTATTGGTCTGCTCGAGAAACTTGACTAACGTACGCAGCCTGTAAAAAACGGCGGCATCAGTTCGCCTCCTGAGAGTAACTTTAATCGCAATCCGTCGGCAACATTTCACTGCACGTCATTGCGATTTTTAAGATCGCCGTCCGGCGAAAGGATTTATGTCATGCGAGGAAATTCGCTATCGTGTTGGTTATTAGCGATAACATTATTTGCCACTGTTTCAGTCGGATGCCGGGCTCCCTACCCAACCTACAATCCGTACGGGGTTTACGGTAATCCGTGCGTGCCCCCGCCTGGTACCGGCGTTTACAACCCAACGGGACAACCGAATCAGTATTATCAAGGTGCTCCTAATACAGGAGTCTTGCCCCCTAATCCTTACGGTGCACCAGCTGGTTATCCAACCGGGTATGCACCACAACAGGCTCCGCCTCAGAATTGGGCACCAACACAAGGTCGACCCGTTACGGCCATCCAGCCCGTTTCCAATGATGTCGCCCGAGCCAGTGCCAACGGCATTCCAGAAGTCGAATCTGATGCAACGATAGAAGCGTCTTCACGCGTAGCGGCAACGCGAGGCAGTTGGAGCTCTGTCAACGAGAATCGGCCGGAACTGGCAAGTACGACGCCAGCACTTGACGTGAGTGCAACCTATGGCAACGTTCCAACTCGGGTTGCGTCGACATTCAGTCAATTTGATGGCTTTCAGCGAAATTAACCAAAGCTTTTGGGCGGGAGTTTAACGAACAATCTTTTTGCGGGTGATCGTTGATCGCTCCGCTGTTTGATGCAAGTGTATTGGCCGAGCAACGCTTGAAAGCGATTCCCAATCTGGCCTTTTTTCTGAAGTGGCGCTTAAAATGGAAAGCATCACTTTTTTTATTTAAAGGAGCGACGCTTGATTGCTCGACTGCTTGCAAAAAAAACAGGGAATTTTGGTCGTTGGCGAGCGGTCGCTAGAAAGATGGATCAGTTTTCCGGCGAGTTTGAAAAACTGGTCGATCGAGATTTGCGAAAAAGAAGTCTCGCGTTGCGTTACCGGGCAAACAGCGGAGAGCCTCTTGATAAGCTCATGCCTGAAGCCTTTGCGCTGGTGCGAGAGGCTGGCCGTCGATATTTGGGGATGCGGCATTACGAAGTGCAAATGCTCGGCGGCATTGCACTTCACAATGGTTGTATTGCGGAAATGCAAACCGGTGAAGGAAAGACATTAACCGCATCTTTACCGCTTTACCTCAATTCGCTAACGGGCGATGGGGCGCATTTGGCGACTTCAAACGACTATCTTGCTGGTCGTGACGCGGATTTGATGCGACCACTTTATGATGGTCTAGGGCTAACGGTGGGGGTGGTTCAGTCGAACACCCCGCGACCACAGCGACAAAAAGCATATCAGGCAGACATTACCTATTCGACAGCCAAAGAGTTGGGATTTGACTTTTTGAGAGACCGGTTATTGCTTAGGCGGATCAAGGAGGGGCAGGCGTTGGTCCTCGATTCGCTGGCGTCTGACGATGATTCTCCTGCTGAATCCAAGCCCGTGCAAGGGATTTTAAACTATGTTCTTGTTGACGAAGCAGACAGTATTCTTATCGACGAAGCCCGCACTCCGCTGATTGTTAGTTCGATGCCTGGTGGTTCTGAAGAATCGATCGAGGCATTGTACCGATGGTCAGCCGAGGTGACGGGAGAATTTGAAGAGGACACTCATTTTGAAGTGAAGCATAAGCCTCGGGCAATTGAACTAAATGCGGAAGGCCGCAAGCTTCTCCGGTCTTTGCCGGCGCCAGAAGCACTTAATCTGTTCGGGATGATCGACATTTATGAACAGGTCGAACGGGCGATTTTGGTTTCGCGGGAATACCAAAAAGACCGGCATTATGTTGTCAAAGATGATGAAATTGTAATTGTCGATGAGTTCACTGGGCGATTGGCCGAAGGCCGAAAGTGGCGAGCCGGAATCCACCAGGCGATTGAGGCCCGTGAACACGTTCCCGTTTCTGTCGATACGGGTGATGCCGCAAAGATTACCTTGCAAGATTTCTTTCTTCGGTACAAGCGACTTGCGGGGATGACAGGAACTGCATCCACTTCCGCGACTGAGTTGTATAAAATCTACAGCACAAAAGTTGCAATCATTCCAACAAACAAGCCACCCAAACGAAAGCGACTCCCGGATCAAGTCTACGGAAACGCTGAAGCAAAATGGAACTCTATCGTAGAATCGATCAGAGAGCATGACTCAGTTGGCCGACCAGTGTTAGTAGGCACTCGATCGATTGATAAATCAGAGCTATTATCCCGGAAACTGACTGCCGCAGGAATCGAGCATTTGGTTTTGAATGCGCGACACACGGCGGACGAAAACGCTATCATCGGTCAAGCAGGTCAGCTTAACCGAGTAACAGTCGCCACAAATATGGCAGGACGTGGCACAGATATTCAACCGACATCTGATGTGTTGGAATTGGGAGGTTTGCATGTCATATGTACAGAAATGCATGACTCGGCAAGAATTGATCGGCAGTTGATCGGACGGTGTGGCAGGCAGGGTGATCCAGGCAGCTTTCAGGTCTTTCTATCGCTTGAAGATGATATCCTAAAAGAGGGGTTTGGGGCCGAGCGATTTAAAACATTGAAGAAAATTGGCGACGGAACGAGCCGTCGGTTCGATTCGCATGCGTCGCTTTTCCGGAAGGCTCAGGAAAAAATTGAACGCAACCATTTCAAGGCTCGAAAACAAATGCTCTATGTTGACAAACAAAGGCGCAAGATTCAGGTGCAAATGGGGCAAGATCCGTTCCTCGAATCACTCGGTTAGCTGTCAGGGGGGAATTCAGGGAGTTCGATGATTTTAAATTAGGTAAGAATCCATTCTTGGAAACTTCTGAAGAAACAACTATAACCGTGGAATTCGCTTCCCAAAAAAAGGAACACACATTGGCCAAAGAACTCGTTGTCGACTTTTCGGAGTTTGATGAAAATACACCTATTGCATCCAAAGAGGACATCAACGCAGTCAACTCGCAACGGTTTGAGATGCAGCAGTTGGACGGAATTCTTTATGACGATCCAGAAAATCGCGTTTGTGTCGGGTACAAAGATGCAACCGAAGATGAGTTTTGGGTGAAAGGGCACATGCCGGGGATGCCTATCATGCCAGGCGTTGTTATGTGCGAGATTGCGGCTCAATTATCTTCGTATATATGCACGAAATATGATTTTTTGGGTGCCGATATTGTTGGGCTTGGTGGACTGGAAGAGATTCGCTTTCGCAACGTCGTGCGTCCCGGTGATAGATTTGTGGTAATGCTCCGACAGGAAAAAGTTCGATTTGGAGCTATGATCATCTGCTATTTTCAGGGGTATGTGAATCAATCGCTGGTGGTAGACGGTAAAATCAAGGGAATCCCGCTGCCGACCGACGCGCTCCGGAATG
>CAJQQR010000179.1 GCA_905480545.1 uncultured Pirellulaceae bacterium | reverse complement strand
AATTCATTGATCCCAAAAATCTGATAGGCAGAAATAATGAACCAATATTGCAGGATAGGTTTTGCATCCCGTATTTCATCGTTGAAAATCGGCGTGATCAAATCACCTCGCTGCATCATTTCACGAGCGCACCCAGCGTTTCGCGGTTCGTCCCGATCCCATAATTTTGCCGAGCCGAGATTTGTGAAGAAAATCACACCAGCTACAACAGCAATCAAACTGATTTCTTTTATTCGACTCATGGATGGCAAAAGTTGTTTTGGAAAGACAGACCAATTTATAAATGAATTGCCCAAACCCAACTACGGCAATGCGGTCGATCTTCATGTTTGAATGCGTAAGGATAACTGCACGGTCTGAAATACGTTTGGTAGGAAAAATTGTGAAAAACACCGCTGCAACGATGATTGAAAGTTTTGCTAACCATCTCGATATCATGAAACGTATTCAGTCTTTCACTTCTTTGCTTTGTGATGCCGGAGTTGCTAGGATCAAGCTTGCAGTCGATCAATGAGCTCTCGGGAATTTGTCTGGGCCACCTCACATTGATGCTGAGCCTGACAGTTTCGAATGTTTAGAGAGCTTTCCATGCAACACCCCAGTCTGCTGTTATTCACCACGTTTTTTTGCTTCTGTCCAGTTCAGCGATGGGGCACGTTTCGTTTTATTTCGGCGACACGTTGCATTTATTAGAGGTTTCTGAAGCTCAGAATTCCAGGCTATACGACATTGAAGTCGAATTCGATGAGAAATACTCTGACCAATTTTCACAGCAAAAATTGGGATTCAAGCTTGAAAAAATGAAATTGGAAAGGGACCGTAAGTTAGAGGAAGTACTCTCCACGCGTCAACTTAAAGTATTAAACGAAAAACGATTCATTGCATCAAAGAGTGGTTCGGCAAATACGGTCAAATTCTTATCAGACTATGGGGCGTTCGTTTAAAAAACAGGAGACGTTGAAACATTTACGATCAACGAAGGTCTACCGCGCGCAGCAGCCAAGAAGCTCGAAGAAATTGCGAGCAAGCACAAGACCATGAAGGTTGACGGGTTCATGTTCTATGCGGACCCGTTGGATCCGAAGCGTTTGGAGATAGAGCGTTTGCGTGAGAAATGGGTTGATCACAAAATGTTTTCACCTTATACAGGCCCGAAGTTTTGTGGTGGTTTTCATCCTGATTTTTGCGTCACTTGGACCAAGAATGAAGCGACGTTTTATGCACTCATTTGCCTTGGCTGTTCGGAGTTGAAATTTATTGCTCCACGCAAGAAAGTCACGTTCGACTTTGAGAGAATGGCGTTGAATTTGTTTGGCCAATTTGCCGCAATGTCATTCAGAGAACGCAAAAAGGAAATGAAGGCTTATAAGGCCCCGGGCCGCCCGTAGTATCAAACACGTCGCTTGGCTTCGTTTTTGTATTAGATGCTTGACAGTAAGGAATTCGATTTGACTCGTTAGGTGCGTTTTGATGATTGCGCATAAAAAAATCCGAAGCCAGCTGTGGGAATAATTGGCTTCGGATCAAGTTGGCAGGTAGCACGCGATTCGGCTGTGGGTCAATCGTGTTTTCTACCGGCATTTTGTTTTGGTTTCGTTTGACTTCAGGCTGTGCAAGCCCTCGTCATCATCGATGAAGAAAGTTAGGTTACAGAAAAGACTTGAGCAATGAATTTTCGTGTTGTTTTTTTAGAACATCGCAACCGTCAAAATCGAATCACCAACTCCTTGTCCTGTCTACGAAAAGAAGATCAGCTTCACTGCAAGTACCGCCAATGTTGCGAAAGCAACCTTCCTGAGGCGGTCTTTTTCAAAGCGTTCACCCAGCCATAATCCAATCATGGAACCAAGAAAAGATAAAGGAATGCCCAGAGCCGCTATTTTTAGGGCGAGAAGTGACTGCGATGCAGAGTAGCGTGACATCAGCAGCAAGCAATGCGGAATCGCTCCGGTTGTGAACAAAAAGAAAAGTGTTCCACGCGAACGATTTGAAGTCCAATTGTGTGCCATCACCCAAAACGCAATCGGAGGTCCCGGTGTGCCGATCGCTCCTTGGGCGATTCCTGAACTGGCCATCGCCGAAGCGGTCCAGCCCCAATGAACGGATTTTTGCGGGCGAATGCGTAGTCCGATTTGCAAAATCAATACAAACAGCAGAATTACACCGAAGATCCGCGCCAACTCGTGCTGGTCAAATGAATCGAACCAGCTCATCAGCAAAAAGCCGATAGGAATCATAAAGATCCGAAATAAGGCGGGTTTGACCAGCGTCTGGAAATCGATTTCATGCCACGTTCGCCGCAGCCCGATGAGATTTTGGATTAAAGCGCAGAATAAGACAACAAATACAGACAATGGCAGGTTCATGCCTGCTTTGAGAAACAATGGCACAGCGATCAGGGCCACCGCAAATCCGATCGCCCCTTGGACAATACTGCTTGCAAAAATTGCAAAGCCGATCAGGAGTATTTGAAAAGTATCGAAATTCATGAAAATCGGCAAATTGAATTGTTCATGTCAACAATTCGAAATTAAATTGTGACAAAGTAGTAATAATACGTTTTAAAACGCGGCCCGCCCCAGTGATCCACTTACCCTACCCAAATCAATGCTAAGAAAATCAGGCTTTGTAAAACCACTTTTGATTTCCGCGCTTTCGCTTTTGGGAATCATTCTCGCTGCATTGTTTTGGTTCAATGGTGCGTCTGACGAAAACTTGTTGGACAATCAGCTGCTGTTCACGGCTTTCCGCGGTGAATTCGTTTCGGCAATCACCGAGTCGGGAGAAGTTGAAAGTTCAAGCAATGTCGAAATTCGTTGCGAGGTCAAATCGCGTGGAAGCGGTGGGACTGCGATCATTTCGATCGTACCGGAAGGGACCTTTGTTAATAAGGGTGACTTCCTTGTTCAGTTTGACGATACGACCCTGAAAGATCGGCTGATCGAGCAGGAAATTCTTGTCGCACAAAATAAAGCTTCATTGATTCAAGCGGAGAATGACTTGGTCGCTGCTGGAGAAATGGCGAAGGAATACAACAAAGGAACGTACAATTTGGAACTGGAAACGGTTGAGGCTGAGATTGCTGTCTCGCGTGAAAATCTCAAGCGTGCAGAGGAGTATCTAAAGTTTAGCAATCAATTGAGCGCAAAGAGTTTTATTACGCGAACGCAGCTCCAGGCCGATGAGTTTTCTGTCACTAAAGCCACGATCGAGTTGAACCTAGCGATTCAGAAACGCGATGTTCTGATTGGTTTTACAAAGTCTCGAACGGAAGAACAATTAAACGCTGAAGTGAAGAAATTGGAGGCCAGCCTCGAGGCTGCGAAATCGACCTTGCGTCTGGCTGAAAAGCGGGAAAAAGAGTTTAGTCAACAAGTTGACAAGTGCCGGATCGTTGCACCAAAGAGCGGTCAAGTTGTCTATGCCAGCGAAAACGATCGGGATAATTCGATCATCATCGAAGAGGGCGCGCTCATTCGTGATGGACAAGAGGTGATCTACTTGCCTGACCCATCTAAAATGCAGGTGAGAACGAAAGTCAATGATTCAAAAATCAACTTTGTCAAAAACGGGAACGAAGTGGAAATTCGATTAGATTCTGCTCCCGATGCAAGTATTTCCGGAGTGGTTCGTGAAGTTGCAACGTTTCCAATGCCGCAGCGGTGGTATCAGGCTCCAATTGAATACGAGGTTTTTGTCGATGTGACTGACAGGAGCGGTCGGGCCAAAAGCGGTCTACGGGCCAAGGCAAAAATCATTGTCGATCGAAAACCGGATTCAATTCAGATTCCGGCCTCAGCCGTTGTTCGGCATGAAGGTGAATATTTTGTAATTGCCGTCGAATCAGGACGTTATGTTTCTCGAAAGGTGACATTGGGAAGCAATAACGACAAGTTCGTTGTGGTGGAAACCGGGATTGATGTCGGTGATGAGGTGCTCATAAACCCCGAAAAGCAAAAAGAAAAAATTGAATTCCCGAAGACCTAGTTCAACGCGGTGAGTTTTGGAAGAAGCGTCATGACAGGGTGTCGTACTGAAATTCACGCATTCCAACTCTCTAATTCAGTCACTTATCGATTTTCAAATTAAGTAACGCCCTGCCCTTTCACTTCTGCACACATAACTCTTTGGTATGAATTTTTTTTCCGGCACGATTTGGCGACTTGGAATCAAGAGCCTCGCACTTCATCCGATGCGATCGCTGCTGACGGTGTTAGGGATATTTATTGGAATCGCATCGGTCGTTTGGCTGTTGGCTATTGGTGAGGGTATCAGTCTGCAGATTCAAAAGCAGATTGAAGCTTTGGGAACGAATAATATCATCGTCCGCAGCGTTAAGCCGATCGAAGAGAATTCATTGAACATGAGTTCGATGGCAATTTATGGGCTGACCCGTGACGATTACTTTGCCCTGATGGATACGATTCCGCAAATCAAAAAAGGACTGCGCATTCGGGATGTGGATCGCGAACTTCATTACCTCGACAAAGATTTGGCAGTCCATCTGGTCGGTTGTACCTCAGAGTACGCCGAAGTTATGAATATGGAAGTTGACGAGGGACGGTTTTTCATCGAGCAGGACATCGAGAATAAGAATAACTATTGTGTGCTTTCATTTGAGTTGGCGAAATTCCTGTTTCCGCTTGAATCTCCCGTTGGGAAACAAATTCGAATTCGCGATATTCCATATGACGTTATTGGATCGTTAAAGCAACGCGATTCAACCGCGGCGATCGGCAGTTCGATGGCCGCTCAGGACTTCGATGATGATGTCTATATACCTATTAAAACGTTCTGGGCTCGGATTGGCGACTGGACAATGATTCGTTCGGCCGGTGAACGCCGCAATGAAATCGTCGAAATTAGTCAGATCACGTTTCAAGTTGATGACATCAATAATGTGATCAGTACGGCCGAGGCGATCGAGGGCGTGCTTTCGCAGCGGCATCAAAAGCTGGATTATGCCATTGTGACGCCACTCGAATTGTTGGAGCAAGCGCGAACGACGCGAATGATGTTTATGGCATTCATGGGATTGATTGCGGCGATTTCGTTGATCGTGGGCGGCATCGGAATTATGAATATTATGTTGGCAACTGTCACGGAGCGGACGCGTGAAATTGGCATTCGCCGAGCCTTAGGCGCAAAGAAACGCGATATTATCGTTCAATTCCTCGCCGAGACGATCGTTCTTTCAACGGTCGGCGGGCTAACAGGAATTCTGGGTGGGCTATTGTGTCCAACAATCGTCAACATGATTCGGGACTTTGCCATTCAGTCTTTGCCGGAACTGGTCCAGGATCTCCCTGAGACGGTCAAGCAAATATCGCCGGTCATTGTCCCTCTTTCCATACCGCTCGCCCTCACGATCTCAATCGTCGTTGGCGTTTCCTTCGGGATATATCCTGCGATTCGTGCCGCCTCGTTGGACCCTATTGAGGCACTGCGTCACGAATAATCGGCGATGTTTTGAATTTGTATCTTTCGCCAATTTTGATGCAGTCAGGTGCATCGGCATTTCGGCTGCCGCTCTGATGTTATTTAATCTGGGTTCGCGAACGAACCGGTAAAGCGGTCCTCATGAGTTATAGCTTGTCCTCACCCTGCGATGCTCCATCCTCCTTTTTGTCTGATTGTGTTTTCGGTTTGGGCTCAAGGGATGTGGAGTGATGATCACCGAGGTGTTGATCCGTTTGAAGGTCTGGCCGGTTTAGAATCGGACTGTCAACCACCCCAGTTGTGTATTCGACCGTCCGTGGAACTGTGATCCCTCCTGAAACGATGGCTTGCAAAGTTTCTTGAAGCTCCCAGCTAATCTCGGTCACCTCTTCCACTGGAACCAAGATCATATACCCAGAGGTTGGAAGTGGAGTCGTCGGAACGTAAACACAAAGGATTTCTTTTCCGGTATTTGCGTCTGTGCAACTGGAAGTCACAAATGCAGGTACTTTCATTCCAGGGTGTGGGAATTTGATCAAGACAACGCGTTGGAATTTTTTTTCTTCATCGCTGCTGGATCGAACGGAATCGATCACATTGTTCACCGATTTATAGATAACGCCAACGCCTGGAACGCTTGACATCACCCAATCAAAAAAACGATGCCAGCGTGAGCGAAAGAGCATCCCCAACATAAATAGGGCTCCACCGATCAATAAAAGCGCTGTGACGGGGGCCAAAATATTGTTTACAAACCAAACCGACCGAGCGATGTCGATGACCGCATCTCCCAGCTCGCTATTTGTGTTCGCTTTTTCGAGCGGTTCCTCGGTGACGTTCCAGAGTTCGATCAATGCATTGGCGGTGTAGCCAATGACATCTTTGGCAAGAAACTCATACAGCCACTTTATGACGATGAACGTGATGATCACTGGAAGTGCTACGATAAATCCGGCGAGCACGCGATTTCTGATTAGGTAGAACGAACTCCAGAAATGGCCTAGCTGATTGGTTGGATTGGATGCCGATGGGTTTTGGGTGTATGAATGATCTTCTTTTTTCGCCGAAGGCGATTCTTGTTTATCCGGATTGTGATCGTTGGGCATTGTGGATTCCGTTTCAACACGCGTTGTTCGTTGTTCAAAAGCAGATTTTTTTTGTGGCTTATTTCGTCGCTCTGACGATTACCTAAAGTCGAAACGGGCGATTACCGGATAGTGATCGCTTATGTCTCGTTCGGCTTGCGGAATGGAATATAGATTATTCCATCTCACATTTCCGTTGTCTCGCTTGCCACGAATCACAATGTTACTTGCCACACTGGCTGTTGTAAAAACCAGATCTTTTCGATGGGGGTTGTCCTGCCTCAAGGCGGCTGAAAAAAGTATGCGGTCGAATTGCTTTCCAGTGAAGTGGGAGCCGCGTTTCGCTTCGGGGATGAATTCATTCGCATCAAAGAGGTCGTTAGTCAGGTCATCGTCGTTCAATCCTCGCAGAATTCCAATGTCCGTTTTTGCGGTTTGCTTCCCGTGCACATGCTCTGTGTTTAAATCGCCGACAACGATCACGTTTCCGCCGGATTTGATTTCTTCGTTGATCCATTCCCGGATTAACTTTATCTGTTGGATACGAAGATCCTCGCGGTCCGCCATGGCTCGCAGGTGAACATTCAATAAGGTCAGCTTTTCTTTTTGACTACCGGAACCCCATTCAAATTTCGCGAATAGATGTTTGCTTAGATTTTTAAATTGTTTGCTCTTCCATTGTTCCTCGTTTTGTTCGCGGCGGCTCATTTCGACGCATCCATCGCGAAAAATAATGGCAACGTCCTGCTCGGTGAACGTGTCAAAACCTTCCACGAACGCAATGCGATATGACAGGTTGTATTTCGATCGAAGCAAATTCTTTAGATCAAAAATGACTTTTCGATTTTCAACCTCTTGAAAAGCCATGATGTAAGGCTTCGTCTTCGCGACGACCTCGGCAACGGAATTCAGTTTCCAATTCCATTCCGCTTTGCTTGGTGCCGCTTTTTCCTTCGACAACTTGCTGCGATTGTCAGATTTGTCGTCATCGTAAAACCACTCCAAATTCCAAGTCCCGACAGTGATGCTTTGCGGTGTTTCCTGCCCGCAACATGGAGACGCGGGGGGCACGAAAAACAAACACGTGATCGCAAAGCTGGCCAAAACGCGGTTTGAACGCGAACTGGTGACGTAAAATAGGGCGCGAAGTAACGATTCTGATGCAGGGGATCTATCGAATAGGACTTGAAAAAGTCGCGGCATAATGGTCGTCACTCTTTGGGATGCATCGGTTTTCATGAGACAGATTCTATCAGCGAATGAAAATAAATGGACCGCCGGTATCTTGAGAATAAACGGCGGTTAATGTGAAGATCACCGTTTAGGAAAGGATGGGTTTGACAACTTCGCCATGCACGTCCGTCAGCCGAAATCGACGGCCTTGGTGTTTAAACGTTAAACGTTCATGATCGATTCCCAATTGATGCAACAGTGTTGCTTGAAAGTCATGTACGTGTACTTTGTTCTCAGACGCGTTCATCGCGAGTTCGTCGGATGAACCGTAGCTGATCCCCGGTTTGAATCCGCCACCTGCCAGCCACATCGTGAATGCGTGGGGATGATGATCGCGTCCCCAGCGTTTCCGGTTTTTCATGTCGCCTTGAAGAAAGGGGGTTCGTCCGAATTCGCCGCCCCACACCACAATGGTGTCGTCCAGCAGTCCGCGTTGTTTAAGGTCTTGAACCAACGCCGCTGATGGCTGATCAGTGTCTTTGCATTGGGTGTAGAGTTCTGTGGTGATGCTGTTATGCTGGTCCCAACCTGCATGCATCACTTGGACAAATCTGGTCCCGCGTTCGACCAGTCTTCTGGCCATCAAGCAGTTATATGCAAAGGTTCCCCGTTCGGTAACGGACGGTCCATACATGTCCAGGATATGTTGCGGCTCACTCTTGATGTCCGTCAATTCCGGGACACTTGCTTGCATCTTGTATGCCATTTCATACTGCGCAATTCGCGTCAGTATTTCAGGGTCCTGGATTTGTTGATATTGCATCTGATTCAGTTTGGCCAAGTCATCTAAGGCGCCACGACGCATCTTGCGCGACATTCCCTTCGGATTGGAAAGATACAAAACGGGATCGCCACCGCCCCGAAACTTGACTCCTTGAAAACGGGACGGTAAAAATCCACTGCCCCAATAGAAATCGTAAAAGATCTGTCCGCAAGTCGTTCCCTTACTGACCGATGTCATGACGACGTATCCCGGCAGATTTTCGGTTTCGCTCCCCAGTCCGTACGTCAACCAGGCTCCTATTGTTGGTCGGCCGGGCATTTCGGAACCGGTCAAAAAGAATGTTACCGCCGGAGCGTGATTGACTTGTTCAGTGTACATGCTTTTAACGAAGCACAGTTCGTCCGCAATGTTTGCAGTATAAGGCATAAGGTTGCTCACCCACGCACCTGATTGGCCATGTTGTTTGAAGGGTTCAATGGGCTGCAACATGACTTTTCCGGATGGATTGCCGGTCATGGTCGAAAAGCGTTTTCCCTTGAAGAAGGATTCTGGAATCGGTTTGCCATGTTGCTGATATAAATCTGGTTTGTGATCAAAAAGATCGACATGCGTCGGCGCGCCATTCATAAAGAGGTAAATGATGTTTTTCGCTTTGCCGGGTGAATGCGGTAAATTTGGCATTCCTAATTGTTCGGGCGAATTGTCAACGGCGTTTGTGGAACCCTGATTCAACAGCGTGGACAATGCGGCTGCGCCCAGCCCCGTTGAAGATTTTCCGAGGAATTGGCGTCGCGTTTCGTTGATTCCAAAATTCATCTTTAAGTATCATAGGTTTAATGGGAAACTTTTAATCAGTATAACAAGCTCGGTTCGAGTCAACGAATTGGGCCGATTACATTAATTTGACCATCCGCTAAGTTTGACTTTTCAGTTTTCATTCGGCTACGCCCTGTATTGTTTTGCAATGCGAATCGAAGGCGATTCGATCCCGATAAAACTGCGAAAGTCGACCGATGTGAATGCAATGAAAGCGATTCTTGATGGAAACCGATTTGCCTGAAGATAGTCAATTCGAAAATGACGCGGAAACCACCGAAATTGAGAATCAACCAGATGGCAACGGATGGCGATTCAAAACGCATCAAATCATTTTTGGGCATTCCACGTTTGCAGGCTATTGGTTTGATATTGGTCTGTTGTTTGCGATTTCCGCAAGCATCTTTGTGATATGCGTTGAGACCGTTCCGGAGTTTCGTGGTGCAAAAGAGCTGTTCATTTTCGCTGAAGTCGCGTTTACGATTTTTTTTGCGATTGAGTACGGCTTGCGAATTTGGTGTGTGAAAAGGCCGTTTGAATATGCTTGCAGTTTTTTTGGGATTGTCGATTTGCTGGCGATTATTCCCAGTGTTATCGGTTTGTTGCTGTTTTTGTTCCATGTCATTTCCACCAATGAAATTGCAAATGGAACGGGTTCATACGCTGTTATCCGCTCATTAAGATTGCTGAGAGTGTTTCGACTTATGCGAATCGGACGGTTGGAGAAAGAGTCCTCTGAGTTAGCATCGGCGGTTTGGAAAGCTCGCGCAAAAGTCGTTGTCTTTTTGCTGACTGTGATTATCACCGTGATTATTGCCGGAACTTTGATGTACGAAATTGAAGGGTTCAACGACACAAAAAATGAATCGCAATTTCATTCCATCCCAGAGGGGATCTATTGGGCAATCGTGACCATGACAACTGTCGGTTACGGCGACATCGTACCCCAGACCATTCTGGGACGATTGGTTTCATCTCTTTTGATTCTGATTGGATATTCGTTGATCATTGTTCCAACCGGTTTTGTTTCAGCAGAAGTGATCGGTCAAAGGCAATTAAAAGTTGACGGCAAGAAAAA
This sequence comes from uncultured Pirellulaceae bacterium, assembly GCA_905480545.1. Taxonomy (GTDB): domain Bacteria; phylum Planctomycetota; class Planctomycetia; order Pirellulales; family Pirellulaceae; genus JABAAE01. Next base: position 1,349 of record CAJQQR010000179.1, on the reverse strand, counting down.
ATGCAAAAAATGTGGCGAGGTGGGGCATGATGTGAGGGCCGTCTATTGCAAGATTTGTGGCGATAAATTTAAGCCGAAAGATTTAAAGGGTTAAATCTGATGACCTCGTAATCGCCGAGGCGGGGGGCTCGATTGTTTCTGCAACGTTTGGCGGATGGCGTTGAATTCGCTTTCTATGAGATCATGCATTTCGGAATTCAATGACCAATCGCGAAGCGGTGATTGGCTATCATGGATAATTCGTTTACGGAATGTGAGAGGCGAGCAGCAAGTGTCATTTATCGATTACGCTTCTTGGGAATCAGTTCCAAGAAGAGACCGCGTCAAAGACGAAGATAATATCATTCGAATTCACAGTGTTCATCCTCGTATTATGAAGTTGCATTATGAACTTTATGTCGAGCTGATGCATAAACCGTCGCCTCTTTCTCGAATCGAACGAGAATGGGTTGCGGTCGTTGTGTCGAATATGAATAAGTGTCACTACTGAGAGGCCCATCATTCCAACGGTTTGAAGAAACTATTGGAAGCTCAAGGCTTGAGCGAAATGGATGCCAAGCGGCAGGTTGAAGCTGTTGTAAATGACGCTAATTGTGCTGGCCTGAACGAGCGAGAAAAAGCCATTCTTTCCTACGCGAAAATGCTAACGGAAAACCCAAGTTCGATTTCTACCAAGGAAATTGAGTTGCTGCGGATCCACGGTTTAAACGACCTTGCAATTCATGATCTGGTGTCGATTGTCGGATATTTCGCGTTTGTAAATCGAATCGCGGATGGACTTGGGGTTAAGCTAGAAGATGCCTAATAAAATCCAAGGACTTATCGAAGCTTTTTTTTGGGCGAATTCGATCACACCTTGCACTTGCCTGTTCTGCCATCATGCCTTGTACCTGTAACGCAGATTTTTGGATCGGTCCTAGGTTTGCAGATTTCAAGGGAATCGTCGTCCGTGTATTACAGGTTTTTTCTCTTCAAGGTTTAAAGGCAGTCAAGCAAAAGGGTGAATAGCAATGATTGTCTTTTGAGGCAATTGAAATCGCTTCAGATTCAATCTGAGTCATTGATTTTGATGAACGAGCACGGCGATCGGTAGAAGCTCCACCAACCGCCGAATCGTTTTCAATAACTTAAAAAAAGACTATTTTTCAAACGTACGCTTGCTAACTTCGTCGATCGTTGGGAAGTCTTTTGCAATCTTTTGAGTCACCTTTCCTGTGGCAGCCCATTCTGCACCACGTTGAATACTTGTGATAAAACCGACGCATTCTTGCGAATAATTTCCATGTCCCATTGGCGTGTGAAAGATTCGGCCCTTGCCATAGCTGATCGTCATCAACATGGGTTCATGG
>CAJQQR010000178.1 GCA_905480545.1 uncultured Pirellulaceae bacterium | reverse complement strand
GTCAGGAGATTTACCTCTGGCTGCCCAGCGTTGTCAGCTTTTTTTTCGCAAGAAGCTTTTCAAGTCGAGTTGAATATTTTCTTTCGTGTTGTTCAAACTCGAGTTTGTTGGAGAGGAAAATAAGATCCTTATAAAGCCGCTCACTATTCTTAATACGTAATTCGGCTTGCTCGAAATCTCGGTACGCATTTTCGTATTGTTTGGTTAGCAGGTAGATGCCGCCTCGCGTATCAAGCAAATTCGCGTTATTCGGTTGTATTGAAATTGCCGTATTGATCAACGCCAAAGCTTGCCCGTAGTCGGGCGTTTTTAATCGAGCCGTCACAAACGCCAAGTTATTCAGGACGACTATAGTATTCTTTCGCTGCAATGCAGCCTGTTGAAAATGCCGATTTGCGACTTCATATTTGCCTTTTACAGCGGCGTCGCTGCCGAAAATGACGTGCACTACAAAAGGGGCCTCCGTTTCTGCGATCGCCATATTTAGAATTTGTTTGGCCTTTTCGGATCCTTGACCGTTGGACAAGACAACAATTTGCGCTAATATCGCCAGTGCCTTCTCGTTGTTTGAGTTGTATTGAATGGCTTCATCCAGCAGTTCCAGGCAGCGAGAAAGCTGTGGTGGCTTTTTCTTCAACTCGTCTTCAGCCCACGTTGCAAGCACCTTCGACTTGTGCGGAATCAATACTGGTGCCAATTTCTTCGAACGATCGTTTTTCATCGCCACGTCCAATGGGCTTATTGCTTTGGCGAAGTCTCTCATGAAAAGATAGCTGTTTGAAAGTCCGATTAGGTCTGGGATGCTATCAAAATTAACGTCTATGATTTTCTCAAAATGGTCGATTGATCTGCCCGCCGTCGATTTTGACAAATCGAGGTACTCCCTAGCAAATTCATCTGAGCGAATTTCGTTGTAAGTTGCTGCGATTCTTGCCTGCAGCTGCGCCAATTCGAGAATTTTCGAGCGATTAAAGCTCGCCACGACTTTTAGATTTGATTCTGCCTCTTTAAGGGAGTTGATGGCGTCTTCATACTCTTTCTTCAGGACATATGAATCTGCCAAATCGGTATTTATTTTCTGGCCAAGGCGGCTCGCTTGGAAGTTTTGCGGAGCTCGTTGAAGAACGTTCCGGATATGGCCCCTGGCAACAATCCATTTGGTTTGGTCATCAATGTCGTCACGTTCGAGAGTTCGCTCGGCCATCCACTGATTCACCTCGGCTGTAATTTGAGGGTATATCAACAGTTTTGCCATGCGTTTTTCGGCTTCAACGGTGTTGTCCTCGGCCTGGTACGTCAAAGCGATCGCAAGATCGTATTTTTTGTCGTTTGGAGACAATTGCCTTAGGCGTTGATAGTACATTCGTGCCGATTCGTATCGCCCTTCACTTTCCGCTTTGGTTGCACTTAATTCATAGCTATCACGCATGGTTGTTTGTTGTGCCGACGAATTGACGAGTAGAACAATTCCAAACGTTAATGCGGTCAATATCGCGGGTGCACCAAAGAGCAATGCTCGGATCGGACGAGACCGACTCCAGCCAACAATCAAGTCGCCAGCGTTTCCAATCGCGTAAAGTGTGTAAGCGAAAATCCAAATGAATGGCATGAAAAGCAAACGAAAAACGGACGGCCGTCTTTCGGCCATTCGTGTCGAACGCTCTTGCATCATCCAACGCAGTGGCGTCATCAGCCAATACTGAATCATTCCAAGAAACCGTCGAAAACCGTTCACGATATTCATCGGAAAACGGTCGCGTTGATTAAAACTGCGGCGACGTCGGGCCATCTTAAATTGACTTTGACTTGAGTTTTTGAGTGACGGTAAAACTTGATATTAACGCTTATGGGACGCATCCAAAACGCTTGGATTCAGTCGCTACCAATGCTTTGGATGCAAAGGTTACCCGGTCGTCGTAATCAAAAGCTTGCGAGAACCAAGCCCTGCTGCAAGCAGAATGGAGCCATCGTTCTGTGGTTTTCAGAACGTAGCATATGGACACTCTATCCTAACGCAATATCGATATCGATCGACGCTAAGTTTACCGTTTTGACGGTAAAAATCGGTGAAGCATATCTATCTATATATCTATCTGTCCTAATTTCACTCGTACCCAAAAAAATCGGTGCTTGGAAGATTGGCTGTTTTTTCCAGCTGACCCCAAGTTAAGACCCTTTTGATAGTATTTATCGTCAAATTTGAACAAACCGTTTAAATCGTAACTTTCGGTTCATCTGGGAAAATCGAAATGCCGAAACTTGGAGAGTGGGATGTTGCCCGATCATATTCAGCTAGTTTTGTGCAAAAGATGACGCGTCGAATTTCAAAAAAATCGCTAGTTAGTCTTACTTTCTTCGCCCTGATCTCGGTTGGAAGCTCTGCGGTGTTTGGCCAAGTGCCCATCGTTAAGCTCGACGGATCAGAATTGGATCTGCCGAAGGCCACCGTGCTTCCGGTCCTTAGGCTGAAAGAACCAGAGAAACCGTCCAGTGAACCAATTCTTCCGGTGCCAATCATTGCGATGCAAAGCGGGAAACCGAAGGTTGTTGTGCCTCCATTAGCCTCGACGACTCCAACATCAATGATTCCTTCCATCGATGTACCGATCGATCGCATTCAAAAAGCGGACGTGAAGACATCGCCGAATGGCCCCGGTTTGGCCACTTTTCTGGGGCCTGATTTTGGCGATGTTACGCCTCCGACAGTTGTTGTCCAAGAGCCAATCGCTTCTCCCAGCGACATTGCTCCCAAGATAAAGAAAAGCGATTTTCTTCGACCGATTCCATCCACGCCGATAGAGCCCGCGAAATCCCCAACAGGGCAAACAGGCATTACGAGAAATAGCGGTACGGGACAGGGCAGTATTGAACAGAAAAGCTCACGTTCTGTTCGACCTTCTGAATCCGGATCAACCCCATCGCAAAACTTGACTCCTGATGTACAGGTTCAACCGACAGTTGTTACGCCTGCATCCAAGGGCGTAACGGTTCCACTTGACAATCAAAACCAAACTGCATCGACGAGTGGAAAGAATAAGAAGGTAATCAACCCGTTCACCCGGGCATCGAAGTCACGAATCCCGCAGGATTCTACAACGACAACTGTTCAAAATCTGGTTCCGCAGAATGTCGTTCAGGATTTTACCAATCCCGCGAATGGAACTGTCACTCCAGTTGTACAGGATGTAATCATCACACAGGACCTTGGTTTTATTGAAACGCCTGTCACGGCGAATGTACCCAATGTGCCACAAAGCCCATCATTAGTCTTGAAGGGAGAAGCATTGTTCATGAAGGCCGACTCAAATTCGGCCAGACTTAGTAATGCGTTCGGCGTTGATCCATTTGACTACGATCTTGGCATTCGAATTACGGGACAACGCATATTTGGAGCCGAAGGGCTTTCAATTTCGTATGCCGGTATTCAGGAATGGAATGACGTTGCTCGAGCCACGTCTGCTGGAGGTGGTCTGAATTTCGCTCCTGTCGCAGGAAGCGGATTGGGAGTCTCTGCTCTTGCACCTTTCAACGACGCCACTTTTCAGCAGCAGTACCACCACGGCAACTACCACACCTTAGAATTGAACAAGGTGACATGGGGCTGGGATGTGTTGAATGTCTTTGTAGGCATTCGCTACACGCACTACGAGGAAGAGCTTGATTTCTTTAGTTCACGTGCTGACGGTCAGCAAGGCTTACTTGCGATCGACCTCGAAAATCACATCTTTGGTCCTCAAGTTGGCGGAGAGTTGTTTTATGACATCGGCGGTCGACTTTCGACGGGCGTTAAAGGGAAGCTTGGTTTGATGGCGACTGCATTGGATCGCGAGACGCAACTAATCTCCAACGGTACCGACATCATCAACAATACGGACTCCGACGTGAACTTCAACTTCATGGCAGAATTCGGCGGTTTTGTTCGCTGGCAAGTTCTGCCTCGCGGTTACATCCGAGGGGGTTATGAGCTTTGGTATAACTCAGCGGTATACGGTGTTGATGACAACATTCCCGGCAGCCTCACATCGACCTACGGCACGACATCGGTTAAGGACGGTTTGTTGATCCATGGTGCAACGCTCGGATTTGAATTTAACTGGTAACCAAAAGTAACTTCCGATTTGAATAAGCTGTTTTGAGCCAGAGAATCGTCTTGGAATCCAAAGTTTCAAATTTGGAAATCATAACGATTCTTTCAGCCGTTTCATTCCTTCTTCATGGCTGATGGTGGGAGCATAACCGAAATCGCGTTTTGCTTTTTCGATTTCGTAATAGTGGTTCTTCGCGAGTTGTGCGGCCAGGAATCGCGTCATGCGGGGTTCGTCTTGCCAGCCCATCAGGCGGTAACCCCATTCCATTATCGAACCAATGGTCCAAGCTGCTGAAAAGGAGAGTTTCTTTTTGACCGGTGCAAGGCCCGCATCAACGAGGATTTCGTTGATCCATTGCCAGCACTTCACGGGTTGGCCCTGGCTGATAAAGTAAGCTTCGCCGCAGATTGCGGCGTTTGGAGAGAGGGCATTCGCCGCTTGAAGGTGGGCCGCCGCGGCATTTTCGACGTACACGTTATCGACCAAGTTTTGACCGTCGCCAACGATCCGCAGCTTGCCCGATTGAGCTCGATCGATAAGGCGCGGGATCAAGTGCTGATCGCGAGGCCCCCAGATCAAATGGGGCCTCAACGCACAGGTCAATAGATGTTCATTGTCATTCGCGTCGAGTACCAACTTTTCAGCAGCAGCCTTTGATTCAGGGTAACTGCATAGCCACTTATCTGGATATGGTGCGGATTCGTCTAATCCATTTTGATCGGTTGCGTCAAAAATCACACTCGGGCTGCTACTGAAAACCAGTTTTTGCACGTTGTGTTTTCTGCAGGCAGAAATGATATTCTGCGTGCCGTGCAAGTTGATGCCAAAAAACGTTTTTGGATCGCCCCAGATCCCAGCGATGGCGGCAGTGTGGAATACGACATCGATGTTAGTGCAAGCTGAATCGACGATGTCTCCATCTTGTATGTCACCTGCGGTTTGCTCGACACCCAATGCGTCCAATGCCGGATAAATCTTTCGAGAAAGCGATCTGACTTGGTCACCGCGCGCAACCAACTGTTCGACAATGTATTGCCCCAGGAAACCGCCGCCGCCGGTAACTAATGCCTTCAAAAAACTGCCTCAATGGTTACAAGTTTTAAAATCCAATTCAATGAATGGTCCTTTTTCCCCTGAAAATTTCTTTAACCGGAATTGTTCAGAAGTACTATCGGTCCACCAATTTAGGACAATTGAAATCGTCTGCCAACTGTTTCAGAAAAGGATCTTGCACCCGGGGACTCTTTTGAGAAATTCAGCTTCGTGTTTTGAGAGACATTTTGTATCCATCACGTTCAAGTGTCTCAGACTTTTGATTTTCGAAAGTTCGGTGAAGGATCTGCTGGTCACATTTGAGTTTCCCTTCAGGCTAAGTTCTTCCAACTGCTTAAGTTTTCCAATGTGTTTTGTCCCTTCATCGTTCAAGCTGTTTTTTTGCAAGGAAAGTTTCTTTAGACCAGTACAACGCGATAGATCCTTCATCGCATCAATTGAAACAGCAGAACGGTCCAAATGCAAAACCTCGATCGACTTTACGCCGCCAAGAATCTTGAATGCACGTTGTCCAATCGCCGAAGTCTCCGCATAGATTTCTTTCAGATTCGACGTAGGGACAAATGAAAATCCGGAGCCATTCAGATTTGGCACTTTTTTGAGTCGCATGATTTTTAACTTTGACAATCTGGAAAAATGTTTGAAACCTGCGTCCGTGATTTTTGTGTCTCCGAAATTGATCTCTTCGAGATTTGTTAGGCTATCGATCTCTGCAAAATCTGAGTCGTTTAAATCGTTGAACTCAATGTCTAAATATTTCAGTTTTTTTAGCGCTCCAATGAAACTCATGTTTCCCGGTAAGCACTTCATCCGAGCAGCAGTCAAACGCTCTAGATTCGGAAATTTGGATAATGCTTCCAAAGATTTGATTGACGGGTTATCCCCTGATAGTTTGAGTTCCGTGATTTGGCTTGCCGCTTCAGGGTTGCTGGCGAGCATCAGGATCATTGCATCACCAACTCGACCTGACTCCGTAGAATGGAATGTGGCAAGCATCTCCGCTGCCGATTTCGGCTTTTTGTTTGCCGCTTTTGCCGATTCCGACGCGGTATCCCCAAGTTGTGGACTGTTCATATTTTGATTCGGATCGGTGCTTAGTGTTTCGACTTCGCCGGTGGCTTCTTTCAGCTCTTCCTTCGCTTTTTTGAAGTCCGATTTGACTTTTTCAGACACGCTTTCGGCCATTTTTTGGACTTCGCCACAGCCGATAAAAACGACAGCAGCAAGCAAAAGACATGGAAAAACAAAAAATTGTCGACGAGAATGAGGGTGAGAAGACGTCATTGAATGTTCCTTGGTTGGATAGAAAAGCGAGTACGGAGGACAAGGATTTGCGAAAAGCCGTTTGTGGGGAACGCGTTCGGGAAGAGAGGAAATGAAAATTGGCTCGCATCACCCACGATATCCAATATAAACATTTGCCTTTTGCATTGCAAAATTCTCTAGCAATCCATTTTCAGCGTGGATGCTCGGACAAGCTGGGGTCTTGAGAGAGTGCCGTCCATCAATAGGCGCTTCCTGAATTATTGCGAATTAACAATTCGCTTGACGGTTCGCCAATCTTCTTTGCTGTTGATAAGATAGATCTCTTTATTTCGAATTTGGTCACCATTCATGAGTTTTGATTTTCAGTGGCAAGCCGAAATTCCGCCGATTTTTCAATCGGTCGAGTTTGATGGGCCATTTCAAAAGTGTTTGATTTGCAATCGTGAATTTTATCACGACGACCATTCGCCCTACGTGATTGAGAAGATATTCGTACGCGCTGAGGCAATCGTAGAAATGGCTGTTTGCCTGAATTGCTTGATGGAAATGAATGGAGAAATGTCTGAGGAATCTAGTCTTACGGTCAAAAACGAGTTTGAAAAGAAAGTCGATTGGAGTCACCGTGCGTCACTGATGCCGTCAATCGCGAACGCTCCAAATTCCCTCGAAGGAGATGAAGAAGACCCATCAAGCGAAGTCGTCGCACCGCAGCCCAACGTTGAACGCTGGATCGAAAGTTGTTTGCTCGACGGAACTCCGCGTCAAGACTGCCGCAACTATCAGATTTGCGGGTTGTTTCTGGGCAATCAGATTGTCTTGGGGCAATTGCCGTACGTTCTTTCTGGGACCGCCGTTGCTCGGATTGGGGAAAAACTTTCGAAGAAAACCCGCGATCAAATGGGTGACTTTCTTGAAACCTATTTCGGCATGCCGCCGGAACTTTGCAGTCCGTCAGGACCCGTACCGGTATTGTTCTAAACCGGATTGGTTGGGCAGGCCTACTGCCATCACGTTGTTAAACAGCGGCATTCTGCACTGGCAAAAATGCCGCCCAACGGGTCCTGAACCGCTTGCATCTAACCATTCTTACATTGATACGAAGACTTTTGTCGACTTCGCAAGCAGCGTTTGTTTCCCCGAAGTCGTAAAATCAAACGGCTGTGGTTCTGGGAAGATGTCATTTGGGGATTCTGCTGCGGTATCAATAAACAGACCCCACTTCAATAATTTTGCTGCGGGCGGGACCAAGAATTCATGTGAGTCAGAATTTGCATTGAACAAGATCAGTACGTCGCGCGCATCCGCCAGTTTCTGAAACTTGCGGACAGAATTCGCGGCTAACAAACAGACCAGTGCCGAATCGCTTCCGTTCCAATCGACCGCGGTTCCAAACGCAGAATACCAGCTAACGTCTGGAAGACCAGATTCCTCGCTGATTTCGCCCGTCAAAAACTGCCTTCGTCGAACGGTTGGCTCGTTTTTGCGAAATTGAATTAATTCGCGGCAAAATCGATTGAGTCCTTCATTGGCCTCGAGAAGCTCCCAGTTCAACCAAGAAATTTCATTGTCTTGGCAATAGGCGTTGTTGTTTCCACCTTGAGTTCTTCCGAATTCGTCGCCGGCGACAATCATTGGAACGCCTTGGCTGAGTAACAATGTCGTGAACATGTTTTTGATTTGTCGGCGTCGGACTTCGTTGACGGCCCCATTATTGGTTGGGCCTTCGATTCCATGGTTGTCGCTGAAGTTATTGTTGTCGCCGTCTCTGTTGTTCTCTCCGTTGTCATAATTGTGTTTTTCGTTGTATGAAACCAAATCATGCAGCGAGAAACCGTCGTGCGATGTGATAAAGTTAATCGAGCTGTACGGCATACGTGCCTGGTACAGATCACTTGAACCTGCGAGTCGCGTGGCAAAGGCGCCCAGATGGTTTTGGTCACCTCGCCAGAAACGTCGAACGTCGTCACGATATCGACCGTTCCATTCCGCCCAACGCAAATCTCCAAACGTGCCGACCTGGTAAGCACCCGCCGCGTCCCATGCTTCTGCAATAATTTTCGTATCCGCCAAAAGCGGGTCTTCACCGATGGCTTCAATGAGCGGAGGGTTCGGGACCAAATCACCGTTTCTATCGCGACTTAAAATCGATGCCAAGTCAAAACGGAATCCATCGACATGATAATTGTGAACCCAGCTACGCAGGCAATGGAAAATCATCTCACGAGTGATGGGGTGATTTCCGTTGATCGTGTTGCCGCAGCCTGAGTAGTTTTTGTAATACTTACCGCCCGACTCGAGCATATAGTAGACCGAATTCTCTAAACCCTTGAAGCTCAAGGTTGGGCCGCGTTCGTTGCCTTCGCAAGTATGATTGAAGACGACGTCCAGAATGACTTCGATCCCCGCTTTGTGCAGTTCCAAAACCATTTGTTTGAACTCGTTGACTTGTGCCCCCGGTTTTTCATCGTGGGCAAATCCTCGATGCGGCGAAAAGAACGCTAGTGGATCGTAACCCCAGTAGTTTTGATTTCCGTCCGTCGTTCCATCAAAATTCCGCATCGGAAATTCATGCACCGGCATGAGCTCAACTGCAGTCACACCCAGCGACTTGAGATACGGAATCTTTTCAATGACACCCAGATAGGTACCGGCTTTGTCTACGTTTGCTGAATCATCTTTTGAGAAACCGCGAACGTGCATCTCGTAGATGACAGTATCGGCCAGCGGAATATTCAGGTGACGGTCACCCTCCCACTCGTAGAAGTCATCGACGACGACACTTTTGGGCGGCCGTAAAATGCCGTCTTCTGATTTCTGAAACGTCCCCGCGAGAGCTTTGGAATACGGATCAATCAACCGCGCCGTTCCGTCAAATCGCATTCCCTTGTCTGGGTCGAACGGACCATCGGCTTGGAAGTGATAAAGTTGTCCATGACGTAAACCAGGCACGAATATGCTCCAGATATCGCCCCAACGATCTCGTTGGCGATCAAACGTAATCGTGTCACTCGGCTCAGTATCATTGACATCGTCATACAGGAGGACTTTCATCTTGGTCGCGTTGCGACTGAAGACGATGAACTGAACTCCGTTATCGTGAAGCAAGGCGCCATACGGCAATACATGAGTAAACTGCATAACTTGGTGCTTCTGTTTCATCAGCATGAGTTGAAGAGGTCCTTGGTGCGACAAACTGGGAATATGAAACTGAAAAATACCCCGCGTATCGCCTTAGTCGTCCAAGTTTACCCGAATCGATGACATTTTTCCGAGTGGACGTTTCTTTAAGACACTTAGCGAAGAGAGTCGTTCTGGTAAACGGATTTAGGTATGGCGCGGTAGGCAAACTAATTGGAGCGTAATGATTTTGAGGAATTAGGTGGAAGCGTGAGCGAAATGGCTTAAACGAAGATAAGTCGTATTAATCCACTTATTTTCAGCTTGCATTGCGATAAAATTAAAGTTCGTCTAATCCTCGGCGATTTTTTCTTAAGCCCATTTTTATCGTTTGCAGCAAATATGAAGGCATCCTACAAATCCGCAGGTGTGGATCTTGAAACTTACGAAAAGTCGATGGCACGCTTACCGTCGTTAATGCAAAAGACATTTTCTTCTGGCGTGATTCCAAACAGTGGCGGATTTGCTGGTCTGTTTCAACTGAATTCAGAAGAAAAGAAATACGTCGATCCCGTTTTGGTTTCCGGTACCGATGGCGTCGGAACAAAGCTGAAGGTCGCCGGACTGGTCGGCAAGCACGATACCATCGGAATTGATTTGGTTGCCATGTGTGTCAACGACGTCATTTGCTGTGGTGCCAAACCTTTGTTTTTTCTTGACTACGTGGCAATGGGGAAAGACGATCCAGATCTGCTTGAACAGGTTGTGACCGGAATCAGTAGTGGTTGCGAACAGTCAGGTTGTGCTTTGATCGGCGGTGAAACTGCGATCATGCCCGACATTTATCAAAAAGGTGATTATGACGTGGCTGGATTTTGTGTCGGCGTCGTTGAAAAATCTGAAATTCTCGATGGCTCAAGGATTCGTCCGGATGACGTTTTGCTTGGTGTTTCATCAAGTGGTTTTCATTCAAATGGCTACAGCTTGATTCGTCAGATCGTTTTTGAATTGGCCAACTTGAAAACCGATCAGGAAATCGAGGCATTGGGCGAAACACTTGGCGACGTTTTGCTTCGACCGACACATCTTTATGCGAAACTGGTTCAAGGTTTTCGAAATAATGAAGATCTAAATAATTCCCTCAGTGGGATCGCTCATGTTACCGGTGGGGGGCTTGTCGAAAACGTGACTCGGATCCTACCGAATGGAATCTCGATCAACGTCCGAGAAAATAGCTGGTTGGTGCCGCCAGCGTTTTCTTGGCTACAGCAGCTTGGCGAGGTCGATCAGGATGAAATGCACCGCGTCTTCAATATGGGAATTGGCCTGGTCTTGGTGGTTCGGCCGGAAATCGTTGTGGAAGCAATGAAGTTAGTGCATGAATTCGATTTTGATTGCTTCGAAATTGGGACATGCGAAGCAATAACGTAACAAGGTTCCCTCTGGCTTTGAGGGTACTTCTGTTGGGGATTTTCGGTAGGAAGCTTCGTTTAGCTTTTCACAGGGCTTCATTTAACTTTTTACAGGGCTTCGTTCAACTTTTTACAAGGCTTCGCTCGCCAACAATCCGACAATGCAAGTTTTGCTTGCGTCCCTGACAAGCTTGGCTAACACTGTCGGAAAAAGAATATAATCTTTGCTAGCAAATGCGGTGGCGATTTGGTGAAAACCAGTATGGCGACGATTCAGGGAAATCAAATATACTCGCGGACCTGTGCCTCGATCGTTAATCGCAACGATTGATTTAGGATTCTCGCTATTTCCATTGACTTTGATTTACCTCAAACCCACCAAAATCAATGATCGGACAAGGACGTCCGTTAGCCGTACGATTGAGTTTATCCATTCGGCTGCTAATCACGATTTTCGCAACTCTCTGTTTGCTGCCGCAAATCTCGCTGCTTGGTGAAGAGAAAGATGGTGCGCGTCTTCGCTTCACCTGGGGAGGGGGTTCAGATTCTGTCTGGCGAGGCAAAGTTGAATTTCCAAGCGATGCGAAACTCTCCGGCCTTCGAATTCTTGGACTCGAAAGTGAGCATGCCGGGAGAATTTATTTAACTGAAAACACCGTTTACATTGACTTGGTTAAAAAATCGATGTTTGGTGGCTTTGAGATCGACTTTGTTCCATCCGACAAAACGGAATCGAGTACTGAAGTCAAGTATCAGTTTTCTGACTTACCCGAAGGAAGCAATAGCTCGGTGGCCGATTCATTTCTGTTGAAGCAGCTTTTTGAATTGCCTGTGACAGAGGAATTACCACAGACAAAGAATCGAGTTTTTGTCAGTAGAAGCCCTGGCGATGGCATTAAGTTTTTGTCAAAACGTAAATCGTTAGTCTTTCGCGAAGCAGAAGCATTCGATTTCGCAGTTGGTTTAAGCCGATGGGACCCGACCGTTGTTTCAAAAGCTCGGCAGCTATCCGCAACACTTCGAAACATCACTACGCCGGGTGAAGTCGCTTGGGAAAAAGTGAAGGAGGTGATCGATTCGGACACCTTAACCGAATTCCAACTAATGATGCCATCGATTCCGGGTGTCTATCAGCTCAAATTGCGAGTCACCGAGAACAGTTCGATTCCATTCAAAAGTTCCAAAGAGTTTGCGACGCGAACGATTGAATTTGTGATCGTCGGAAACAAAAAATCGAAATTAACGATTGACAAAGCGGCTAACTTGGAACTGGTTTACTCGGAGGAAGCTGGCAAAGCATTTCGGATTCCGATACTTGGGCGGATTCGGCGGCTGGAAAAGATTAATTCTTCAGCCCGTGATCTAATTCTTAAAAACATCCCAATCTTAAGAGGCGATGGCGGAAAAAATCTTTTTTCGATCAGCCCCGGGGCGACTAAGAGCTTTCCCATTCCTTTGGAGCGCCCACAACAACTGTTGATTTTTGAAGTCGACTTCCAGGTTGAAGGGCCTGGAAAGTGTGACGTCGTTCTAGTTGATCGATGGAACAGCAGTCAAGCACTTGAAGAAATTGCCGCAACAGAGTTTTCTAACGGCGAGATCGAAATCAATTCACAGCCGACCAGAGAAACGCATCGATTCGCGGCGTGGTCCCGGTCATCTGAACCCCGCATGATTGTCAGAAATCGTTCGGAAAGTTCGCCCTGTCTGATCCAGCAGATCCGGGTCTACCGATCGACTGGCGGGAATGAAGAGTACCTGTTTACGTCGAATCAAAATCGCAGATTGTTCACAGATTTGAACGCAGAAACAATTTTCCAAAAGGTTTCAGCTCCCAAACGCTTCGATCAAGGGGTTTCGGTCGACGGTTGGAATCGATTTTATGTCGGTGGTGAGAGAACGGTTCAATTGTTGAAAAACTCTGGATATCAAGGGGCGGTTGTCTCCGTCAATCCCAAGGGCAGCGCATTGTTTCCAAGTCGTATTCTGCAACCGACTCCGCGATTGGATACTGGTCTGTTTTCCTATTCAGCATCGGACCCGATTCGCAAAGATGTTTTGGAATTGCTTTTTCAGCAATTTTCCAGCAACGAGTTGACGCTGGTTCCGAAAATTCAAATTCCTCAATACGTCGCCAAGTTGGAATCGCTGCTACGTTCATTACCCCGCGAGCGATTTAATGATTTGCGTCTTCAAGACGTGGACGGGAACCGTAGTCTGGCGTACAACGTTTTGGATCCAAACGTTCAGGGAGCGATCAGAGAGATTCTGCTTGAGGTCGTAACGCGGTACTCTCATCACGCGTCGTTTGGCGGTGTTGTGATTCAAGTCGGTGAGAATGACCAGTTGACGTTTGTGAGTGGCCAAATCGGATTCAATGAATCCATTGTAAATAGTTTCATTGCCGAAAAAACAATTCAGTTGGTATCAGAGGAAAAATTCGAATCGACTGCAGAGAAGGTTAAGTCGCTGCATGCCAAAGAATTTCAAAAATGGCGTTCCAATCGCTTGGCGAATTTTTTTACAGACCTCAACGATGCAGTCGTTGCAAAGTCAAACAAACGATTGATCATCGACAGTTCCAAGGTGATTCTGGATTCGGACCAGCAGCCACCACTCCTTCGTGGCAAAACGAGTTCAGAGCCTTGGCTAGATCGAGGAATCACAAACGAATCGCTGGCAAAAAGTGGACTGGGAAACTTTCATTCGCTGATTCGCGGAACCCACGAAAATTTGGCAGATCGGAAAACAGAATTTGCACATCTTGCAAAGACTTATGCCGAGGAGGCAAACGCCGGAACGTTTTCCAACTCTGTCCAAACTGTTGTTTCCAGAGCCACTGAGAAGGCTTGAAAACGATTCGAGTCAGGCATCTAGCCAAGATCAGATCCCTACCGGTTTGGTCTATCACCCCATTTCATCTCAGGCAAATCGAAACTTTAGAGTGGATTTGGTTGGCGAAATCGCGAAACGCGATTGTCTGTTGATGATCGACAATAATGAGTTGTTTGCGAGATCTCTTTCATCAGAATCCAAACGGATCTGGAAGGTGTTTACCAAGCTGCCAAATGTTTCGTTCGATTCAGTGACAAAAAACAACCTGCATTCTCCGGTTGTCGTGCGTTCAAAATCGATTGGCTCGAAAAGTTATTTTTACGTGGTGAATCAATCGCCTTGGCCGAGTCGCGTCTCCCTCGATTTTTCCACACCTTTGGTGAATCTGCGGTCGGCAGACGGAAAGTTCTTTGAGTCGTTGAAAAAGTCCGAAGTTGGTGGGGCTTTGGTGCTGGATCTGCAACCGTTTGATTTAGTCGTCGCTGAATCCGACCAAGCAGAGCTCAAGATATCCAACGTCGCGTTTTCTCTACCCGATTCGCTTGCAAAAGAGTTGACAGAACAGAAGGATCAATTGCTCGCGCGGGTTCGCTTTCTGCCTGAACCCAAATCGGTGGAGTCGCTCTCCAACTCCAGTTTTGAAGCGATTAATGAAAGTGGTTTGCCGATCGGTTGGAATCGCTCGAAAGACCCCAGTTTCGTGCTTCAGTCGGCTGTTGGAACGGATGGGCCGAAGTCTTTGGCGGTCGAACATCTCAGCGAAAACAAGTGGGGTTGGACTCGCAGTTCCGTTCTGAAACCCAATCGAACCGGGCGGTTGTCATTGGTTGTTTCAATGAAGAGCGTGTCCCCAAAGCCAACGCCACATGTCAGACTCTCTCTTGAGGGAGAGTATGGCGATTCCGATTATTATCGCTTCGGAAGTTTTTCTGCCGAGGAGACACAGACGGAATCCACAAAAATTGAAGATAACTGGAAAGTCTTTGCCGTGCACTTCGATGATGTTCCAACCAATCTTGAAAACCTTCGAGTCGGTCTGGACGTCTACGGAAAAGGCGTTGTACTGGTCGATCATTTTCGAGTGTTCGATAATTGGTTTGACACTCAGGATCAGGAAGCATTGTCAAAGATTGCTACTTTGGCCGGCCACAAAATCTCTGAGGGGGAGTTGCTGCACGCCCATCGGCTTCTCCAGAGTTATTGGCCGCGATTTATTCGCGAATATATAAGCCAAAACTCTTCCCAGCCACCGAAATCGTCTGATAATCAAACGCCGTAAATACACGGCGTAAATACACGGCGTAAATTAGATGGCGTCAGAAGATTTCGGCTTCAGGAGTTCCAAAGACGACCATCGCTGTTCCAACCGCGAACGCTATTGCCGAATTACGATTCAGGACGACTCTCACGACGCAGCCATCTTTAACCAAGCTGCGTGAATTCAGGGAATATTTAGCCGTTTCTGCGAAGGTTTTTATGTTGTTAGGGTCATGCCGTTGGGATTTCAAACTGTCAAACCATGTAATCGTTACGACCGGTAAGGTTTTGTTTGCTTTTGACATCATCTGTTGTTGAAAAAAAGATTCACGTTGGATTTTGGATGGTAAGTTTTGACGCTAATCCTTCTCAGGAGGATTGCGTTTCAATTTGTCCCCGTTCGATTGCCAACCATGCACCCATTCAGCCAAAAGTTGATTTCATTTAAGCTCGTATGCGCTTTGGTGTTTTGTTTGTTTGGCGGATGCAATCAAGTTCGTCTTCCGCGGATCGATCCAACGGGGAATCGGTTGTTTGTTCCCGGAAACGCAAGCTATGCGAATCCATATCAAGCCGTTCCAGCGTATCAGGCGCCCCGGAATCCACTCCCCTGCCCTACTCCCCAAGCGATTCCATCACCAGGAAATCAGACGCCTCCTCCAAGTGTCCCGCCAATTAATCTGGGTGCGCAAAGCGGGCCGATTGGATCTGGCGTTCGTAATACCAATATTCCCGGCGGTGGCCTCCAGCTCCCACCACCGCCTCAAGCACGGATCTTGCCACCTGCTCCGGAAGTGACCATCCCGAGGAAATCAGGTCGGATCATTCTGACGCCCGATGAGATCGTTGCTCCCGTCGGGAGTGAGGTCATCGTCATGGCGGGCCTTTGTGGAAACGATGGCCATTTCGTAATTCGTCAGCCGATCGAATGGATGCTGTCTCAAGAGAGCGTTGGTAACTTTGTCACTGTCGCTAACGGACCAAACCAATTGATCAGCGGCGTATTCGGAAAAGGAGCCAGGAAGATCTCGACCGGCTTCGCCATGGGCACGACGTCCGCATCGACAAAAAGGTTGACCAAGGGGACGCCATCTCCAGGTGATGACCAATGGGTTCTGAAAGGGCAAACATGGGTCAGTCTGACCTCCCCGTCTGAAGGAACTTCCTTTGTCACCACGGTCGCGCCCAAGGCTGAAGGATGGGACCGTCGACGTTCGACCGCAAAAATCCATTGGTTGGATGCACGGTGGCAAATGCCGCAAAGTGTTACCTTGCGCAATGGACAAACGCATGAATTACCAATCAAGTTATCGCGTGGCAACGGTGAACCTATTTCGGACTGGAAAGTGAGTTACGAAATCGTCAGTGGAAGCAATGTTGGGTTCCTTCCATCCGGCAGTCAAAAAGCCGAAATCAATACAAACTCTTTAGGCGAAACAACGGTCGGAATTCGGCAGATGCAGAATGGGCCTGCGAATGCCCAGGTTCGAATCCAGGTCATTCGACCCGGGAACCCGTTTGGTAGCCAGCGAAGATTGGTTGTTGCCGATCAAGTGGTCACCGTTCGCTGGACCGCTCCGGCACTCTCCATTGATGTTGCTGGTCCTGACAATGTAGGTCGTGACGCGGAATATACCTATCGCGTAACGGTTCGAAACCCAGGCGATGCGGTTGCTCGTGATACTGTTCTGAAATTGACCGGAATTGATCCAAATATCGAGATTCTTTCCACGACACCGAAGGCACGTCAAATCGGGCAACAGTTGGAATGGAATCTGGGAAATGTCTCGCCAACCCAAGTGCCGCTGTCGATTGACGTAAAACTTAAATCCCGGCGTGCTGGGAAACGAAAAGTCTGTTTCTCTGTTACAAGTATCGAGGATGGAATCGGTCCAATCGACGCATGCCTGGAGTCGACAGTTGCCGTTCCGTGCATCGGATTGAAAATCAATGGTCCCACCGCTGCGGAAATTGGTGAAGTACTGAATTATCGTTTAAGAATCGAAAACCAATGCGAGCAGCCCATTTCGGGAATTAACTTGGTTGCGAATTTTGATTCTGGCTTGGAGTATCCGGGTGAAACCAGCCCGATCCAACAGCGGTTGACTCGTCAGATTAAATATGGCGAATACACCGAACTTGAAATTCCCTTTACGGCGGCAAAAGCTGGCCGGCAGTGCTTCACGATCGATGTTGAAGCAAGTGACGGAAGCAAGGCGCGAATTCAACAATGTGTTCAGGTGACTGAGTCAGCTCGACCTGCCGCCTCGATTTCAATCAATGGACCAGCGATTGCGGAGGTTAGCGATGCTGGAAATGGAAACAAAACCGAGACGTACAAAATTGATGTCAAAAATACGGGTAACACAGCACTGACGAACGTGGAGGTTGCAGTGATTTTTGATACAGCGTTTGAGCCGAATCGAGCACAGGATGGCTATCGCCAAAGAGGCAATGATCAGCTGTATTGGCTGATCGAACGTGTTGAACCCGGCGAGATTCTCCAATTCGCGGTCGAGCAATACCTCATCAAGGAAAACAATAATGCACTTCATATTGCGAGCGTGAAATCTCGCGAAGGCATCTTGGTAAAGGATCAAGTTCGTACGGCAATCCGTCCTGGCCGCCAACCCATTAACCCAGCACCAGCACTAAACAATCGGGGTAACGTCCGTACCAATCAATTGCAAATGGATGCCGCTGCGGTAACCAACCCCGTGAATCCGAACGATAATGCTCGCGTGAATGTAACGCTGCTCAATGATCGGGCTCCGCAAGACTTCGAAAATAATGTTCTGCTTGAAATTGAGGCGCCCAGCGATTTACAGCTTTCACAGGTTCTACCTCAGGGGTATCCAGTGAAAGCTGCACCACAAGCTCAATCGACGATTTATTCCATTGGCCCCATCCGATCACTTCGTGGATCGATGCCATTGGTCCTCAATTTCGATTTCAAGCCTACCAAAGCGAATCAAAAGTATCGCATTCGTTTCACGACTCGCAGTGATCGATCGCAGCCGATCCAAGAGGATGTAGAAATCACCGTAACGCAATAAGTGGTGAGCTATTGGTTGCTTTGGTGATTCGACTTGCACCAAGATTGTCTGTGCTTGAGCCGGCAGGCGGACGTGATTGTCGATTTGGTGGATTTTTGGAATCCGCGCATAAAAAACGGGTGACGTGATGCCACCCGTTTTTCAATGGCTTGCTTAAAACGCGAAACGCATAAGTTCTGTGACTTACTTTTCGCCTTCTTTTTTCGCCGCACCTTCGTCTTTTTTATCACCCGTTACGACTTTTTTGACTTCTTCGCCGGTCTTCTTGACTTCTTCGCCAGCACCTTTTACGTCACCTGAACCAGCTTTTTTAACAGCTTCGGTACCACCCTTGGTGACTTCTTTTTTGACTTCGTCAGCTTTCTTTTTTGCGTCGCCGCAACCAACAACTGCGAAGCTAAAACAAACAATCAACATCAATGCAAAAATACGTTTCATGGAGATCTCCAGATTTTGGGAAAATTACGGACGTTTATAGAAAGAGTCCTTAAATAGTCTTCTTATTCCAAAAATTTCCGGTATTTCCACCAATCATTCTAATGGTGAATCGATCGCCTTAACGGTCGCTGGTTTGGCCTGTTGGTGACATTGGGCCTATTCATCGTTTTCCGTTTCGTAATTGAAACGTCTGGCAAAGTGCTCAATGGCCATCATCACCCCAGCCTGGTGATCACCGACCACGGTTTACGCTGCCCTGCTGTTGGGAACTGCCAGGCACTTGGCGTCAATTGTTAGGCGCATTTGGTCGTTTCAGGAATGAAGTTCAGGATAGGATCGCGGGGTTCCGCCGACCCGCATGTCCTCGGCCAGGCAATCGCAATTTGCGACAAGTGCACCCAGGAGACAGATTGCCTATTTCGAACTTAATTCATGAACGATATCGACCAACGCGATGGCGTTATCGACGGGGGTTTGCGGTACGATTCCGTGCCCAAGGTTGAAGATATGCCCCGGCCGTTTGGCGGCTTGATCAAGGATCTCTTTTGCCCTCGATCTAATCATGTCTCGGTCAGCAAGCAAAATCAGAGGATCTAAATTGCCTTGAATCGACTTGTCATGTCCTATCGTTTCCCAGGCTTCGTCTAATGGGATTCTCCAATCCGCTCCGACGACTTGACTTCCACCCTCTGCATACAAACTCATCAGTTGCGGATTGCCGGTTCCAAAATTGATGACAGGGACTCCAGGCGTGATGTTGCGAATGATCGCCTGCATGTAAGGCAAAACGTAACGCCGATAATCTCTTGGGCTAAGGCAGCCGACCCACGAATCAAATAGTTGCATCACCTGTGCACCGGCAGCAATTTGTGCATTGCAATATTGTGTGATTGAACGCACAAATCGCTGCATCAATTCGTTCCATGCGGAAGGGTCACGATACATAAGTGTTTTTGTGTGAATGTATGATTTGCTCGAACCGCCCTCGATCGCATAACTTGCAAGTGTGAATGGCGAGCCGGAAAAACCGATCAGTGGTATATCCGCCGGCAAATCATTTCGCGTTTGGCTGACCGTTTCCATCACAAAGTGCAACGAGTCAACGCTTTCAAGTGCGATCAATCGATCGATATCTGCCGGTTCACGGATCGGATTGTGAATCACAGGTCCTTCCCCTTTGGCAAATTCCAGATCCATCCCCATCGGCTCTAAAATGGGCAGTAAATCTGAAAAAATGATCGCCGCATCCACACCCAGCCGCGAAACCGCTGTGCACATCACTTCACTGCACAGCGAGGGGTTTTTGCACAGTTCCAAAAACGTTGTTTTTGACCGCACGTCTCGATATTCCTGCATGTATCGGCCGGCTTGCCGCATCATCCAAATCGGCGTGACATCGGTGGGTTCGCCTCGACAAGCTTTCATAAACGGACTGTTATACCATTCGGCTTTCGGATCTAGCACGGTTTTTCCTGATTCAGTGATAGCGATTTGTACTTGGCGTTTCCTTGTACGCAAATTTTCAGCGTGTTCGGCCGCGGCAACAACCATGTGTCCCATTTTGGGGTGCAACGGTTCAAGATCCATGGGTAGGCCCTTGTTTCGGAGCATCTCAGTTGTTGTCGGGCCAATCGAAACGACCACGGAAGAACTTAGTCCATTGAGGAATGCTTCCTCGATGTTCTCTAATTGTGCAAGGGAGATCGCATTGATGATCTGATTCGCAGACGTGAACATCACGACATCAATTTCATTTTGGGCGATCCGTTTGACATTCGCCGCCAGCTCGGTGCAGTCGATGGGAAGGCCCCATTTGTACACGGGAACGCGATAAACATCGGCACCGCGCGCCTCCAGTCCAGCGATCAGACTTTTGTTTTCAACGCCATATTCTTGCAATCCGACGGTTTGGCTTGCAATAGAAATGTTTTCATCGATTGAGGTTAAAAGGTCACGCCAAGTATTCGGTTCTGGCACCTTAAGTGTTGGAGTGAGTCCTAGTTCTTTCATCGCCGCGGTTGGCTTGGGCCCCCGGCAGATTGTTGTAATGTCGCTAAGTGTTTCGAGGAACCTTGTTTGATCGATTTCTTTGGTGACCGCTTCCAATAAATACCGGAATCCAACTCCGGTCAAAAAGATGACGAAGTTGATTTCACCGGTTAGAACGCGATGGGCAAAGTCGATTGCGACGCGGTTCTTTTCAATCGGGATTTCACGCATCGATGGGCTGACAAAAGCTTCACCATCGAATTTTTGGATCATCTTTGTCAGCTCGTCGCAACGCCGGCTTTCGAACGCTGCGATTCGCAACCCGTCGAAACTGACTTTGGATTTGGATGCTTCGGTTTTCGTTTCAGGATCGCTCATAACTTAATGCTAACGATCATCGCCAGATCGCCACAGGCCCGATCCCGGGAAACTCAGCCCCGGGAGCCTGTCCTGCAATCAAATTGAAATCGTGTTATTTTGAAGGGAGGTGGCAAAGTATTTATCTGCGGCTAGTATCAGCCGAGTTTTTGCCGTTCGAATTGAACAGCCGATTTTGTCGGCAGCCGGTTAATGACGGGCATTTTGATTTTTTTGCGGAGGACGGCTTTTTGTCGACCACATCATCTATTTACGATCAAATCCAGGAAACCTTACAGCAGTCTGGTACCGAAGCGGCTTTGGAGAAGTTGGCGGCGGAATTGGTCAGCTCGAAGAAGTTTCATGAACTATTTGAGGCTAGGAAATTGCAGCTACGCCTTCAGCTTGGTCTTCCACTGCTTTTTTCCGAGGCAGGTGATGACCTCGATGATGCGACTCGGAATAAGCTAGAGGATGGGTTGTCTGAGATTTGTCGTGATATTGGTGCGGCACTGATGGCGGACGGGCGTCTGCGTGAGGGGTGGATGTACTTGCGACCGGTCGGTGAAAACGAGATCGCCAAAGAATATCTCTTGAGGACAGAGACCAACGACGAAAACATAGACGAGCTGATTGAGTTGGCACTACGTGAAGGCATCGCACCGGCGCACGGATTCAATTTGGTGCTTCAACACTACGGGACGTGTAACTCGATTACAACTTTTGATGCGGAGATGAATCAGCAGCCACCCGCAGAGAAAAAAATGGCTGCAGGAATGCTGGTTGAACATTTACACGCTGAACTTTTGGAAAACGTGTTAAGTGATATCACAAGTGAGGAAACAACTCGGCCAACCTCAAACCGATTTGCGGAATTGCTGCCAGAACGTGAATGGTTGTTTGATGGGAATCGCTACCACATCGATACGACCCACTTGGCATCGGTTATTCGATTTGCGCGAGTGTTGAGTGACGAAAATCAAATCAAATTGGCGATCGATTTGACAGAGTATGGTCAACGATTGAGCTCGCAGTATCAGTATGAAAACGAAGAGCCATTTTCAGATTTGTATCCAACGACACGATTATATATGAATGCGATTCTTGGTAATGACGTGGCTGACGCGGTGACGTTTTTCGAAAAGAAAGCTCGTGAATGCGACACTTACAACCAAGGGTATATGCCAGTGGAGGTGTATATCGAATTGCTTTCACGCGTAGGAAAGCCTGCTGAGGCGATGGAGGCGTTGATCGAATTGATGCCGGATGCCTCGCCTAAAATCGGTATTGCTCCCACGATCATGGAGTTGGCAAATTCAGCGAAAGACTTCGGACGATTTACCCGTTTTTGCCGCGAGAACGATGACCTGTTGGGTTTCGTTACAGGATTGCTGCACAGCGAAAAAAAGTAGAATGGTGTCGCGGCAGTTTCTAAAGATACATCCCGAGAAACGTGCCATCGGTATCTTCTTTGGCTTGCAGCTCTTTGATTCGTGCTTCCGTTTTTGAAAGATCGCCCGCGTTGATGTAGCGATTGAACTCTTGCTTGACGCTTTGTTCGACCGTAGTCTCAAACCAATTCACAATTGGCTCAGTTAGCCAGTCACAGGATTCTTCAAGTAGCTTCACCTTCAGTTTTGTTGACAAGCAGTTACGATCTTGCGAATCCGTAAATGCCGTTCCTTCGAAACTGAACTTCATTCGGCCGATGGCGTTGGAATTTGTTAAGAAGTACTCGCATGTGGCGTTGTGCAAGTAATACGTATTGTGCGTGCCATGTTTCTCGATCGCTTTTTTGATCGATTCTAATTTGCGACGATATCCGGGCGATGCATCAATCGGAATATCTAATCTTGTCACCGAGCGAAGCGGCAAGCAATCGAAAATGATCTCAACTCGATTCATAAAGCGTTCGGCTATCGATATACTGGGGAGTCGACGGTCTTCATCGCGGTCCGCACAGCGTCGTTATAACGGCCCGAGTCGTTTTTGAATTTTTGCATGTTTTCTTTACTCGCGAATCGGTATACCTGTCGCGAATTTGCGTCACCAGCAAAAATTCCGATGCTGTTTTTTCCCTCAATCAATCGCCCTGTTTCGCGATACTCGACGACGTCATATCCGGCGAGCACAGGTGCGAATTGGTCAGGTGAATTCATGAATTCGTCACGGTGTTCACGACTTGTAAAAAAGTACAGTTTGCCTCGATGTTGACAGCCCCATTCTTTCGAGCCATCAACCCACTTCTCCGATTTCAGAAGTGTCACCGGACACTTGCCCCCAAGGCCAACCGCCGGAGTCTTCGTGGAAACAGTGGAATTGTAGCTTGACATCGGATTTGCGATTGAGTTGGTTACCGGCGAATTGTCCGACTGGCCGTCATTTGCCACAACGTTGTTCGCCGCAAAGTGATTCGTTTGGGAAGCTGGGCTTTTGTAGAATTGATTCTGTACAGCCGAAGAAGGTGAATTGGCCCGCGAACTGATTTGTTGGCTATTACCTGCTGGCATTTGGTTTGGCGGTGTTCGACTTGATGCTAAATCCATCCCGGTTTGTTGGGGCCAGGTCGACTCGACGCGCTCTTGCGTGAAATTTGTTTGCTGCGTGAAATTTGTTTGCTGCGTCTTTGAGTTTGAAAATTGCGAAGCTGGTTGCCCAAAGGCTGATGGCGTTGATTTTTGCTGACTCGCTTTGGGCAGCGAAGGTGAAGCCGTCGCAAACTTGGCAAACGACTGGTACATGCCTGCGACGGAATTGATTTGTTGTGTGTAGGCACTAGCATTCGGCGGGCTTTGGCGATCAAACAGCTTTTTTCCGTCGGGTGCAATGAAAACGTCCCATGGCCAACGGGTGACACCGTATGTTCTGTGGATTTCCGGAGTCTCAAGCGTGTTGACTTTGACTGCAATGAACTGCGAATTAATTGCGGTGACCACTGACGGGTTTGGAAACACGCTCTTCTCTAACGCAAGGCAAGGTGCACAGCGTTCATTCCAAAAGTGCAACATGATGGGTTTGCTGGTTTGTTTAGAAAGTTGTTGAGCTTGTGCCAATTGCTTTCCATCAATCCAGTTGATTTGTTTAGAACTGGCGGACCCAAACGGAGATTGGTCCGCAGTCTTGAGAGAGGCTGTCGGAGGTTGGTAGTTTGAAGGCGGTGATTGAAACCCACCATCGCTTTGACCGATCGTGCCTCGCGGCGAAAGTCCAGTTGGTGCGCTTCCAGTTGGTGCGCTTCCATGTGGAGAGTAACTACCAGTCGCTCCGGGTTGGAAGCTTGAATTGGATGGCTGAAACGACGAAGGTGGACTTTGCATCTGAGCAACGACCGTTGGATGAATGCACCCAAAAACAAGGCATCCTAAAAGTCCGATGCTGAGTGTATTTTTGACTTTCATGTCAAAACCCAATCCTAAACCGTTTTTTGTTAACTTTTCGGCCCGAAACTAGAGGAATTGCGGACACAGAGCGATACTGATTGCTAAATCGACCGGAACATTGCGGATAATTGACATATTCTGTATTTTTTTACAACTTGCGCCGTAATTCGCGAGAAGTGTCGAGTTTTTATCGCTTGACATAGTCCAACCATTGTTTATGATTGGGGCAAGTTCGGGGCGGCGTCCCGAGGCTTACTTTGCTTAATGTAGACATTGCTTTGATTGAATAAGCTCTGGTCCGTTAGGAACGGACATCTACTCAGTTGCAAACTTTCTCGCTTTGGTTGTTCGATTAACGAATAACACACAACCACATCTCAGCGTTAGATCTTGTTACGCAAATTCGAGATTGCGAGTGGTAGGCACACATTTGCATAATTAAATCACTGAGGTTTATTCGTACGCAGACAGTACGAGCTTCTTATTTTCGTTGGATGCGATAGCTCTTTAGTTTAGGCAAAAAATTGCCAGTTGGACTGTCGTCTTCATAACTCTAACTTGATTTGCTAGCTATGGCGAAAAGAAAATTTCGCGGCCGCTCAGGCGGAGGTGGTCGAAACACCGGTTCGGGATCTAACTCAAATTCTGGCGGTGGTGGAGGCGGACGAGGTCGTACCAGTCGCGGCGGTGGAAACACTGGTGGCGGAAACTCCGGCGGTGGAAATTCTGGTGGTGGCCGCAGAAGGCGCGGGCCACGCCGCGAAGAAGACGATGCTCCGGTCGGCGAAGATGGCGAGGTCATCTTGGTAGACGGTTCGGGTCTGCTTGAACTGCACCCCAACGGCTATGGATTTCTCCGATCTCCAGAAAATAATTACGCGCGTGAACGGTCCGATCCATTCGTTCCAGGAACAATGATCGAAAAATTTGGATTGCGTGAAGGTTTGTTGATCACCGGTAAGGTGCAACCCGCTCGAAGGCAGCAGGGCCCAAGGCTTCGCGAGATCACAGATGTCGATGGTATCAAGCCGGAAGACTTTTCAGAGATCAAATCGTTCGATCAAAACACCCCGATCAATCCTGAGTATTGGTACAACCTTGAGACGGGTAAAGAGCCACTCACAACTCGGGTCATGGACCTCTTCACGCCGATAGGCAAAGGGCAACGATCTTTGATTGTCGCACCGCCAAGAAGCGGTAAGACGATCATGCTTCAGCATATCAGTCACGGAATTGCAACGAATCATCCGGATTCCAAACTGATGATCCTGTTGATTGACGAGCGGCCCGAAGAAGTTACCGATATGCGTCGGAATGTTGCAGGCGAAGTCATTGCCAGCAGTTTGGATGAGGATGTTGAAAGTCACGTCCGGCTGTCGCAATTGGTGATCCAGCGATGCAAGCGATTGGCGGAATTGGGGCAGGATGTATTCCTTCTGATGGACTCGATCACTCGTTTAGCACGGGCGTTCAATAAATGGGTGGGGAATTCAGGCGCCACAATGTCCGGCGGTGTAAATATCAAAGCGATGGACATTCCTAAGAAGCTTTTTGCTAGTGCTCGTGCTTTCGAAGAGGGTGGTTCATTGACAATTATTGGCACCGCGTTAATCGATACCAATAGTCGAATGGACGATTTGATTTTCCAAGAGTTCAAGGGAACGGGAAACATGGAGCTTGTGCTCGACCGAAAGCTTGCAGACCGACGGGTCTGGCCAGCGATCGATATTTCTAAATCTGGGACGCGGCGTGAAGAATTGCTGTTGGATGCCGAATCGTTGGATGCAATCACTGCGCTGCGACGCACATTGTCAACATTGGATCACAAGGACGCGATGGAGCAGTTGACCAGCCAGTTGACTCGGTTCGATTCGAACAAGGAATTCATTTCGTTTATTAGCGGTAAAATGGTGCAGGCTAGTTAGGGTCAGGCACGACAAGTCGCGTCCACATCCGTTGCCAAACACGGTTTTCGTGTAAGGTCGCTCCACGCATTCTCGAGCAACCGCCGAATCAACTGCATTCCATTTTTAAAAGCCTTGATTAAAAGCCTTGATTGAATGCGTTTCGAGGAGTTGTGTTCACCAATACGGTCGCTACGGAGAATGGACCACTCTCATTCGACTTATCAAATGGTGATAAGCGGCCTAAATCGATCTGGATCCAAAAAAAATAATTGAGTATTACAGCAGCATCCGTTGAAGTAATACTCAATTTTTTTTATGGCTACCATGAATCGCTCTGCTCTGAATTTGCTTTTTATTGTTGCACTGTTTTTCGTTGCACCTGCAACTGGATTCGCTCAGGTCACCGCCAGTCAGGCGCTTAAACTGAATCCAGTCCAGCGGTCGTCTGTTGAAATATCGATACCATCGGCTGACGAAATTGAGGACTGCACCATCAGTTCACCCACATCGAAGAACGTAAGTGGTTGGATTGTGAAAGATCCGGCAAGTCGAATCCTTCGACGGTTTCTTGATACCAATGGCGACAATGACATCGATCTTTGGTGCTATTACAAAGATGGCTTCGAAGTTTATCGCGACATTGACAGCAATTTTGATCGCAAAGCAGATCAGTATCGTTGGTTTGGATCCCAAGGAACCCGATGGGGAATCGATGAGGATCAGGATGGAGAAATCGACCTATGGAGGAGGATTTCCGCGGAGGAAGTATCAGCGGAAGTCGCTGCGGCGATTGGCACCGGCGATACCGCTCGATTTGACCGACTGATGATTACAGCGAAAGAGCTTGAGCAGGTCGGATTTGGGGGGGACCGCAAACAGGTAATCAGCAGCAACTTACTCAAATCGAAAAAAACGTTTGCAAGTTTGCTGAAGGGAAGCAATTCAAAGTTAGGTAAATCCGAATGGGTACATTTCGGAGGGTTGCGTCCTGGAATCATTCCAGAGGGAACTGATGGCGCAGACAAGGATATTGAAATCTATGAAAACGTTGCTGCACTCCTCAGGACCGGGAAAACTGATTTTCAAATTAGTTTGGGGACGATGGTCAAGTCCGGTGATTGTTGGCGAATGATCGATGCTCCGGAATTGATTGATGAAAAGTCGACTGCTTCGTTTGCCAGTTGGTATCGGTCAAGTGATTCCGATACCTCGGATACGGTAGTGGGTCCGTCAGGCGATGCGAATTACCAGAAACTTCTTGCTTCGTTTGATGAGTTGGACAAAGAAGTTTCGAGTGCTCGAAGTGCATCGGAAAAGAAAAAGGCGTACGACAAAATGGCTGATACAATCTCTCGACTTGCTCTCGAAGCCGAGCAAGAGGTTGATTCATTGAATTGGTCACGACAGTTTGCCGACAGCATCACTGCAGCATTCCAAAGTGGCGACTATCCAGTCGGCCTGGAGAAACTGAGCGAATTCGCCACCGATCTCCAGCAGTCAAAAAAATCATCGGAGGCAATTGGCTTGGTGACTTATCGATACATTAACGCCGATTTTGGCGCAAAATTAAATGACTCTAAAGTCGACATCTCCGACGCCCAATCGGATTGGCTGATCGCGTTGGAAAAATTTACAAAGGACTATCCAAAAGATGAAAATACACCTGACGCAATGATGCAATTGGCGATGGCAGACGAATTTGAGGGCGAAAAAGAAAACGCGGGCAAGTGGTATCGAAAGGTGTCGACTCAATTTTCTGATTCCCAATTCGCAGAAAAAGCGAGTGGCGCGATCAAAAGACTAAATTCGGTAGGGACCAAGATGCCATTGACTGGAGAGATGATCTCTGGTGGAAAATTCGACATCGCGAAACTGAAGGGTAAGGTTGTTTTGGTTCACTACTGGGCGGACTGGTGTGAATTGTGCAAAGATGAATTTGATGATTTGAAGAAACTACAAAAAGAATATCCTGCCGAATTGGTAGTGGTTGGCGTCAATTGCGATAACGATTTAGACACTGCCAAAAAAGCGGTTCGTTCAACAAGCGTCACTTGGACGCAATTGTTCAGTGAAGGGGGCTATAATAGCGGATTGGCAGCAGAAATGGGTATTGTCAGCTTGCCGACGATGATCTTAGTAGATAAAGATGGAGAGATCGTTTCTACAACGATTTCCGCATCCAGTTTGGAACGGGAACTGAAATCGCTCCTGAAGTAGCCCAATGCCGCGTAGGCCGAACACAAAAAATATCCCAAGCCGGCTCTTCGAAGAGTCAGCAACGCCCATTTTCATCATTAATGAAAAATTGGTCATTTCCTATGCGAACGCGGCGTTTGCCGCATTGGTCGGTTATGATCGTGACGTGATTGTTGATCGTCAGTTGATTTATCGCACAGAATTTGAAATCGAAGTCGATCAGGCGCTTGCGGCATTTTGCCCGTCCCCAACGTTTGTCGCGTCAGCAGAGAGCAGTTCGACATCTGGTTGTGATTTCAAAGGTGAAAAATATTCGATTTTTCTTTCTAGGCTCGTGCTGCCGAATCAAGAAGTCTTTGTTGTTGGAAAGGTTTCGGCGGCAACGCCCGATCTGACCTGTTCTTCGGCGACCATTTCGGAGCAATTGCATTCGGCGATTCAAAGTTTTCGTGCGAAACAAACAAAACGGTTTCGGCGGATTCCTTTTTTAGGGCAAAGTGCCGTAGCCCAAAAATGTTTTGACCAAGCCCGTGCCTACGCGATTTCAAATTCAAACGTATCGTTGGTTGGGCATCCGCGTAGCCAGATTGTCGAAGTTGCAAAAGCGATTCACTACTCAGGATTTTCATCGGCTGAAGACTCCGACGTTCTGCTGCCGATTGACTGCGAATGCGTCGAGAGCTCACGAATCCAAACTATCATTGTCGACCATCTTCAGGTTATGGCGGCGGGCGATTCGGGTGTTAATGCGTTTGTCCTGTTAATCAACGCAGAATGTCTCTCTGAAATGGCACAGCGGGATTTATTGTCGTTGCAACAATTGCCTGACGTTGAAATTCGTTGGATGAGCACGTCTGGGATTCCATTGATGGATGTTGATGGTTTCGATTCAAATCTGGCAGCGATATTATCAACCTTAGAAATGAAGTTGCCTCGACTTTGCGAGCGAAAAGAGGACGTGCACGCACTTGCACAGCAGATTCTGGAATCATCAAACGAAGCCAACCGTCAGATTGCCGCGTTTCATCGTGACGCTATTGAAGCCCTGGAGCTTTATTCGTGGCCTGGTGATTATCAAGAGGTGGTCGAAGTATGCGAAGCCGGCAAGACCAACTGTACATCCGATGAACTTCGGCTCGAGGACTTTCCATTGAATTTCAGGATGGCGGTAAAAGCGATTGCGAATCCGCGAAAGGAATTTGACGCCATCAAAATGGACGAAGTTCTTTCTGAGTTTGAGTCGGAGATGATTGCAAGAGCGATCGCCGTTTGCAACGGAAATAAGACCAATGCTGCACGACTTCTCGGAATCACTCGGGCAAGACTGCACCGGAAACTTGATGAAAACGGCGAGCCAAATGATTGACTCTCGAATTTACGACCGCATTTTTTTACTGGAAAAGGGCGATCGTTGGCGAAATGCGATGGTCAGCAGTTTCGGACTTCAGGTCCCCATTGATGTAAGCTTGGACAGTAATTTTTCGTTGGAAGAAACATGCCGTTACCAGGTTTTCGCGATCGAATTTTCATCGCAGAGTCTTAAAAACTGCCTCTCCATCTTTGACAAAATTGATTTAAGCGTCGAAAATCGTTTTGCGATTTTGTTGGACGGGCCGACTGGTCGCGACGACCGGAATGTCTTTCGAGAAATAGGATTCGTCGCATTCGTTAATCAAATCAGCGAATTGGACCAGGTAGAAAGACTGCTTGAGCTTTCAAAAAAAAGAATCCAGCCGACGGTGGGTTGGCGAAGCAAATTAGAGAACCAGATTCCATGGCCGGAGTTTGCTACGGCAAGTTCCGATTTTCCACGAAATTCGAACGAACGCGTTTAGCAATAGCCGATTCGTATTTTTCGATAACTTTGATCGATGGCAAATTTCCTGCCATGAAAGAATAGATAATGACGCAGCCACTTGATGTAGAATCGATTCAGGGATTTTTTGCCAATGTGAAGGACCCGGAAACGGGCCGCCCAATGAGCAAGACTGGGCAACTTTCTGACGTAACGGTTTCAGATTCCATTGCCAAGATACGGCTTGGTTTAACGTCGCATTCATCGCCGGTCAAAGAACACTTTTTGGAATCCACAAAGGAGCAATTAGCGGCCAAATTTGGTGGCGAATCCAAATTCGAAATCGATGTTTTTGAATTTGAGCGGCCGGCGCCCAAGGTCGGTCAGATCGGTTTAACCGCAAAGAGTGTGATCGCTGTAGGTTCCGGCAAAGGGGGCGTTGGCAAGAGCACTGTAGCAGCGAGCATGGCGCTCGGGCTGAAGCGGGCCGGATGCAAAGTCGGATTGTGCGATGTGGATGTTTATGGACCAAGCATTCCAACATTGGTGGGGGTTCATGGCCAACCGGCGCAAGTTGAAAACAAAATCCAACCGCTTGAATGGAATGGAATGCCGGTCATGTCGATCGGATTTATGGTGCCTCCCGAACAAGCTGTTATCTGGCGTGGACCGATGCTGCACTCTGCAGTGACCCAGTTTATACGCGATACCGCTTGGGGTGATTTGGATTACTTGATCATTGATATGCCGCCAGGAACCGGCGACATCGCCCTGACCCTGTCGCAAATGATGCCGCTGACAGGATCTGTTGTGGTTTGTACACCTCAAAAAGTGGCATTGCTCGATGCGATTAAAGCGGTGGCGATGTTCCAGAAAGTAAACATCCCAGTGTTAGGTGTCGTTGAAAACATGAGCGGATTTATTTGTCCAGACAATGGTCAGCGTTACGATATCTTTGGTAAGGGTGGAGCGAAGCGTTTTGCCGAAGAGGTAAAGGTTCCCTTCCTTGGCGAAATTCCACTCAACATGCAGATCCGTGTGAATGGTGACGAAGGAAAAATGGACGGATGTTTTGACGATGCGATCGTTGGGCCTTATCTACAAAAGATTGTCTTCCAATTGTCAAAATCACTTGCGGACAAATATGCGGTTGAGCCGCCCAAAGCGTCTTTGCCGGTCTTGGGTTAACTGCTTCTCATTTCACTGAACGACGCTGTGTTTGGGTCCGCTGTGTTTGGGTCCGCTGTGTAGCAACAATGGCTCACTAGAATTGGCGGAAGTAACGTTCCTGATCGGTAATTGCTTCAAGCGAGACCCAGTACGAATCGCAATTTTTCCCTCGCAACTGCAAGGGATCGTATCCAAAGCACTTCATCGCAATACCGATCGGAAAAAAAACTCCGAAGAAAATTAAGGCAAGGACAAGATGAGAAATCATCCAACCGATTGGAAAAGTGATGACTGTCCAAGTCAGGAAAATCTGCCTCACTGCTGCTGGCCAAATCGAGCCGGCTACTCCTGCAATCACCAATACGATATTTACGAACCAACCAATAGTGTCCGGATCGAACTGTCGTCGAATGAGCCAGCCGGCAAGAAAAGAAAACGGAATCAAGATGATGGCAAACAATCGCAAGTCTTTTCGACTGGGTGCATAATTGAATTCAATCAAGAGATAGCTCCGCGTGCTCTGCGACGAATGTAAAACGAATTGATGTCTAGTGAAAGAAGCGTTTTGGCAATTTCTGTCCTTTGATTATAACCGGTAGCTTGTCGAATCAGACATGACCATTTGGTCGTTTTGGCGTTCGTGCGCCGGGTAATGATTGCTACAGTTGTCTGAACACGTCGGGAAACAAACCTGTCCGTCAACTTAAATTCGTATTCTTTTGAACAAAATGGAACTCAGTCAACTTCGGGATTTCTACTACGATAAACTTTTCAACGAGTGTTTGCCGTTTTGGCTGCGACATGCCGTCGATAAGGAGTTCGGCGGATTTGTTACCGCGTTGGATCGTGACGGGACCATGGTTGATTCGGACAAGAATGTCTGGCAGCAAGGACGATTCACATGGTTGCTTGCCGAGTTGTTTAATGACCCGCGACTGTCAGATCATCCGCAACGAGAATTGTGGTTGGAGACCGCTATCCATGGTGCGGATTTTATTCAAAAGTTTTGCTTCGATGAGTCAGATGGACGTATGTGGTTTCACTTGGATCGTAGCGGTCGGCCGATACGAAAACGAAGGTATGCTTTTTCTGAAAGCTTTGCGGCAATTGCGTTTGGCGAGCTCGCACTTGCAAGCGAAGACTTGAGCTACAAGAGCTTGGCGACGAGGTGCTTTGAGCAGTTCCTTGGTCACAACCGGTTACCGCAGGGAGTTCAGCCTAAGTTTACTGATCTGCGTCCGACTTTGAGTTTGGGCTGCCCAATGATTTCCATTGTCACAGCTCAACAATTGAGGCATTCGATTGGGCTGGAGAATGCTGAGAGCGTGATCGATGAGTCCATCGCCACGATCGAAAAATTGTTCCTTAAACCAGACATCGAATGCGTTATGGAAACGGTGGGGACGGACGGAGCGATTATTGATCACTTCGATGGAAGGACACTGAATCCAGGGCATGCGATCGAGGCTGCTTGGTTTATCATGTTGGAGGCGCGGCATCGAAGTGATTCGAGAATGATGAGCCTTGGATGCAAAATGCTCGATTGGATGTTTAAACGGGGTTGGGATCAAACGCATGGAGGAATCCTATATTTCGTCGATGTCTATGGGCGGCCTGTTCAAGAATATTGGCACGATATGAAATTTTGGTGGCCGCATAATGAAGCGATCATTGCATCGCTACTCGCCTTTTCCGTCACGCGCAATGATCGTTACATGACGATGCATCGACAGATTCATGATTGGGCATTCCAGCATTTTGCGGATCAAGAGCATGGTGAATGGTTTGGATATTTACACCGCGATGGAACGGTCAGCTCTTCGTTAAAAGGGAATATGTGGAAGGGTCCCTTTCATTATCCAAGGATGCTGCTCACCTGCTGGCGGATTTTATCCGACATATTGGACTGCTAATTCGTCGATTGCATTGCAGGAAGACCTAGGGTGCCGCTTTTCTGCGAAAAATAATTCTTGCACGGAGCAGAGGCTCCGCTTGATGCACTTGCAAAATCTAATCCGAAAATTGATATCAAAATGTTGGATCGCATCATTGCTCAGACGCTCCGAAACCCCGGCGTTTTTTGATCATTGTGGCAGCGATTCAGTCGGGTCGGAATCAATAGTCAACAAGCTGACGGCGCGGCAAAATGTTGCTCAAAAGACTTGCAGTGGCTGCAAGAGTTTGATGCAGGCAGGAATCTCAATGTAAGTTTAAGTTCCCGAATTGATTTCATTGGCGTATTAACGGGGTTTTAAAATCCCTTGCAGGGATCCTCTTCTTTGGCACAGTGCCTGCATACTACGTTTGCGATCTGCGGAATTCATGCCGCATGTTGGTGCATCAGATCCAAAGCCCGTTTCTACATTGAGGCAAAAAGAAGAAGCGGGAATTGCGTAAGTCGGAAATTACGTCCGGCCGTTTTTGATCCGCCAAATTACGTTTCAAAATTATGAACAGAAGAGAGAAGCGATCATGCAACTGGCCATCCCGAATGTCGAACTTATTCATCGTGACGGTAAGAAAAAATTTGTCGATGCGATTCATCAAACGCTGCAAAATCAAACGGTTTGGTTTTTAGCATGCTGCATCCTGATCATAACCATCGGGGCGATTGATACGTGGCTGGTCGTGAAGTATTCGGATTCGATTTTCGAGTTAGAACAGAATCCAATTTGTTTGTATTTGATCAGCCTCGAACCCTATGAGTTGTCGCTTTTTATCGCCGGAAAGATGCTGGGTTTAGGAGTTGTCATTTGTACGTTGGTCGCCTTGTTTACGTTCTGGAAAGATATCGCGATGACGGTGACTTACGGTGTGACGATGTTTCAAATTGGGCTGCTTAGTTACCTTTACGTCCTTAGTGACATCCCGCACATGATCTTGCGAATGGGATAAATAGTGCAGCGTTTGATTGCTTAGAGATAAAATGCGCGTTGCGTTAAAGAGATTTTGGGACGACTGCAATTTGACCGTTTCGAGGGATTCGGCTTTCTTGGATTTGCCCAATCAATTTCCTGCGTTCAATATTGTTGATCACCGCAATTCGAACGAAGCGGTTTCACCAAGAAGACTTGCCATTCGTTTTTCTTGGATTGGTGAAAGTAAGGTAAGAACCTGTTGTTGGAATGTTGCAAGCAGCCGTGCTTCCCGTTTTTGTCGTTCCTCTTCTAGCTTCATTCCAAAGTCAAAAAGCTTTTGAATTTCGTTTTTCTTTACGGGCAGCATTTTGGAGAGGCAGCCGTGGCAAAGAACTCCGACTGTTCCCATCCGAGTCGTTTCTAATTCAGCCACGATTTGATCGAGACGTTTGAGTTGAAAGTCGAGAAGAATGCGTCGCAGTTCTTCTTGGAATTCTTCATGAGATCGATCGCTAAGTTGCTTAAGCTCTTTAACGCGAGCGGTCACTGAAGTGTCTTCATGAAAGCTGCCCAATAGCCGTTGTGATGCTTCGCTGAGTCGTTGATCATGGTCTGTTTTTGATTTTCTAATTTCGCCATACTGATCATCGACAATATCTAATTCACGCCGCACCTTGGGGCTCTGCAGTGCATCAAACATCGTGACCTGCTTCTTGTCGAGCTTTCGAAGTTTTGGTTTATTGTCAGAAAACAATTTCGAGGTTAGGAATTGTTCATATTTGGTGTCACCAAATACTTTCTGGATCGTGCTGTGTTGTCGTTTGGAAAATTTGGTGAGCAGCTCTGTGTTGGCGTCTCGCTGAATCGCATCTAGTTTTTCTTTTAGTTCGGTTTTTAGTGTATCCGTTTTGCTCTTGAATTGAATTGCTTCTTCGATGGACATCCCCATCGCCACGACCATTGACGTTGAATTCAAGTAGGCTGCAAGCCCAAATCGATTGATTCCCATCTGGTTTTTCAATTGTTCAAGTCGTTGGAATTGAACAGGTTTTAACATCGAATTTAAGACTGCTTCTGTTTCAATGATTTGCGATTTGACGTCTTTCATTTTTTCAGACGCCATCGACTGTATGAATTCTGCAACGTTTGAATTGAGTTCGTTTTTGATTTTGGTCATTGAAGCATATTGCACTTCGGTCAGTGCGATTTCTTTGCGAATCGATTTATTACTGAGCAACGACATCACATCATATTCAAGCCCCAGTTCATCGATCATCTTGAATTCGGATTTGTAGACAGGACCGGTCAGCGACAAACCAACGCTGGTCGAAAAAGAAAATTTTGGTGTCGTTGAATCTGAATCATCCGTGCGAGACGAATTTTTGACAAGTTGAGCTTCGAGTGTTGTAAGTGCGATAAATTGGGTTAAGGCAAACGCAACGAAAAGATGAAGTCGATGTGTCATTTGTCAGTTTCGAGAGTCTGGCCGAGTGTGAGATAAAGGTCTATTACCGGTACGGCGTCCATTTCGGTCGTGCGATTCGAGTTTCATTGCTTTCCACAGAATCGACGATTGACCCTTGTGTGTTACTGGGATTTTGGACTCGGTTGATTGTCGGCGAATCGGCTAGTTGAGGATCGTTTAGATTCGGCGATGAATTTTCAGTAATGGATGATTCGGTCGGCGCTTTTGTCCAACGCGCTTTTGGCTGGCCATCCAGAACAATGTGCAAATCTGCCGATGTTTCGTGGACGAATTCGCCTTCGTCCAATTGAACAAAAGCTTTGAGGTCTGAATTCTTGGGGGTGCCTCGCAGCCAAGGAAGCTTGACGATAAACGCGTTCGCCTTCGTGTCGTACCACTCGGCAAGATCTTCTTTAGCGATGTCCCACGTTCCGACAAAACCACGAATGTTTCGCCGTGCGGGGTCAATCAGCGATATTCGAACCGATCCAAGGGCCTTCAGTGGTTTGCCAAAACGGTTCAGAGCTCGAAAGGCAATGAATGTTCCGTCGTCGCCTGGTTTTCCTCGATCGTGAAAGCCCCGGGTTAAATTCGGGTCGATTTCGATACTGGAGACTGTTGAATCCTCGTTGGATGGAACAAATACAGCGGAGGTGTTGATCTGGTCACTGGAAAAACTGTCAGGAGACACTTGTGTTCGTGCGTATTCGTTTTGGTCGTATCCGACGCTTCGAGCAGTGTCCGAGTCGCCTCCAGGATTGTCAGTGTCGTTTGGTGATATCACCGTAGACTGGTCGTCCCGAACCTGTTTCAGCTGTTCTTCAAGATCTTCGATGCGCCACTGGGCTTTTTCCTGCTGCATCTTGGCTTGGTAGTACTGATCTTCCGCAGCATCACGTTCAATCCGCAGCATCTCGAAAGCGTTTTGGATTTGCGGATCATTTCTGCCAAGCTTGCAACCGGTGGCGAGCATCAGTCCCAACGACATCAGTCCCAACGACAAGCGAGTTAACGACAAGCGAGTTAACGACAAACGTGTTAGTATCGACGGCGCAAGATTTCGTGGAATGGCTTCCATTATTAGTAGATCTGCCGATGTGTAGCAGCTTTCCTGATTTTCCCCCCATCAAGAAACGTGTTTCAAAAGCGAAAAGTAGCCGAAAACAACTACTCCAGTCAATTTGACTTCGACGAAAAAAAGAAAAGTTCGACAAGTAAATCCACCTGTCGAACTTTTTTATTGGGCTCGGTTAATTTTGTGCTAGCAAAAGACTCTTGGAATCAGAGTCTCTGCTGATCATGATTCGGATGTGTCCGACATGTGTGCGACAACCTTATCGATCAGTTTGTAATCTTTCGCTTCATCTGCCGTCATAAAGTTATCACGATCAGTATCTCGTTCGATATTTTCAAGCGTCTGACCGGTGTGCTTCAGCAAGATTTCATTTAAACGATGTTTCGTTTTTCGAAGTTCCTTAACGTGAATTTCGATTTCTTCAGCTGTCCCCTGCATTCCCGCAAGTGGCTGATGAATCATGATGTTCGAGTTTGGAAGTGAATGGCGTTTACCCGCTGCACCTGCGGTCAGAAGCAGGGCCCCCATCGAGGCTGCGTGACCAATGCAGTAAGTTGCCACATCGCAAGTCAAAAATTGCATTGTGTCGTAAATCGCCATTCCGGCAACGACGCTTCCGCCCGGTGAATTGATGTATAAGTGGATATCGGCCTTTGGGTCTTCCGACTGAAGAAACAGCATTTGGGCAACCAGCGAGTTTGCAACGTCGGCGTTGACTTGCGTTCCCAAAAAGATGATTCGGTCTTTTAGAAGCCGGCTATAGATATCGTAAACGCGTTCTTCGCGTCCGGAGTTGTCGACAACGTAAGGTACGATTGGCATTTTATTTCTTTCGTAATTTTGATTCTTTGGAGTACGTGCGGATGAAAATGAAGCTGCAAAAGTCGGGGAAGAACTACTCGTCGTCCGATTCAGTTTCAGGTCGTTTGGTAATGTCGTCGACGACACCGTACTCTTTGGCCTGTTCGGCTGTCATAAAGAAATCGCGATCCATATCCTTGGCAATTTCTTCAACAGTCTTGCCGGTATGATGGGCCAAGATTTCGTTCAGCCGACTGCGGTTACGCAAAATTTCGGTCGCTTGAATTTCGATATCACTGACTTGTCCACTGACACCACCAAAAGGTTGATGAATCATGACTCGCGAATTTGGCAGGGCGTATCGTTTTCCTTTTGCACCACCGGCTAATAGAACAGCAGCTCCACTGGCAGCCTGTCCAACGCAATACGTTGCTACCGGGCAGGTAAGAATCTGCATTACATCATAAATTGCCATGGTCGCGATGACATCGCCGCCCGGAGAATTCATGTAAAAGTGAATGTCTTTCTTGCGGTTTTCGCTCTGCAAATAAAGCAACTTCATCACCAGTTCATTGGCATTGCCGGTGTGGATTTCGCCTTGCAGGAAGACGATTCGGTTTTCCAATAGCATGTCGCCAAGGGTCATCTGGCGCTGTCGCTGCATCTGTTGATACGAATACGAATTGGAAATTTGATTGAGTGGGTCGTTAGCAAACAATGGACTTCTTTCTCTTCAGTAAAATATCCGTCATGTATCTAAAGTTCGATTCGAAAACGTGGAATCCAACAAGTTGCGAAAAGTCCTTTGGCCATTTGCAACGGTGAAATCGTATTCGTCATCGATCGTAAAGTCGACAATAGTTGGGGCGGTTGCGGTCGGATTGAATCGGTTTCAATCATGCTTCCTGAATCTGTGATTCGCTGGAAGCAACTTGATTCCATCGAGCCGAACGTTGCAATCGAACAAATGGTACTGCCATTGAAAGTTGAGATTTCTCTATTTCAACCATCCAAACGTAACCAAGATTGTTGCCGTTTCAAAGCAAAATGATATCGATCGATTTCCTGCGACTACCCTGTGGTCATACAAAGTTGTGCAAATCTCTCTGATTCAACCCATCACGACACTCTACAGTTCAGCCATCTGAGGACAGCACCGTTGATGTAAAGCGTGAAGCCCGATCTGGTTTCGCGAAATCTGCACAACTTGAACGTTACAAGTTTTCAAACGAAGTCACAAGACGGCTTCCCCGTTTGCCGGGTTTCGTCCGTTTTTTTAAGCGGTCCAAATTCGCTGCTTCAGCGCCTGTTCCGTATTTTGACAAAAAAACGTTGCGAAACTTGAGTTTCGCAACGCTGTTATGTTTACGTTTGTTGAACTCTTCAAGGCTATGATTCGCCTTGAAGATGAACTTTCCGACCGGAAAGCACGCCGGTCCAATTTCTTATTTTTTGCCTGAATTTGCAGCAGCCGCTGTTTCGCCACCCGATTCGTACTTGGCCTCTGGGATTTCTGCTGCAACCACGCCCGAAACAGAGATATCGACAGTCGCCGGCGCGTCATCTTCCAGCTTGAATTCTGTATCGTTGAATTTCGCGTGCTCTTTAATCAAATCAAGGACTTTGCGTTCAATGATTTGGTTTCGCAACGAATCCATTTGGCCACGTTTTTCAAGCTGAGCTCGAATTCGGCGTGGAGATTCGTTTTGCTGAATTGCAATCATTTGGATTTCTTGCTCATAATCAGCCTCGGTTTCTTCGATTTCCTCAGATTCAGCAATGCTTTCGAGAATAAAGTGCTCTTTGAGAGCCTGTTCCGTAGACGCCATGCTGTTTTGCCGCAAATCGTTTTGATAAGCCTTGATTTGGGCTTCGCTAAATCCGCTCGATCGCATTTCCATGACTGCACGCTCGACTTCACGATTGGCTTGACGACGCAAAAGATCAGGTGGCAAATCCCAATCGGCTGATTCGGTCAAAGTGCCGCCAATTTGCTGGCGAATGCTCTTGTTTTGATGATAGATCAACTGGCGATCCAGTTCACCGGCAATTGCTTTTCGAACGGATTCTTCGTCTTCGAAGCCGCCGATCGTTGCTAGCATTTCAGTGTCAAGTTCAGGTAGTTCTTGACGTTTGACATCGAGAACTTCGAATTCAACTTCAACTTCTTCGCCGCGTAAGGCCTCAGATTCGGCGTCGGCACTAACCTTCGCATTGAGGACTTTCTTGGACCCCGCTTTGACGCCTTTCATCGAATCACCAAAATCATCAATGATTGCATCTGGGAAGCTAAGCGATGGTTTAAGTTGGATCGAAACTTCTTCTCCTGAAGCGATTACTTTTCCATCACGCGAGCTCTTGAAATTGACAACAATAAAGTCATTCTCTTCAGCTTCACCGTCGATCGGAGCTAAATCCGCGTAATTGCCTAGAATTTTGTTTAGTTGGTGATTGATATCCGAATCGTCGAATTCTTTCGTCGGGCGATCGATACTGATTCCCTTCCATTCGGGGATATCAAACTCTGGTCGTACTTCAATGTCGAATTCAAAGGTCATCGGACCGTCTTCTGGGATTTCAACTGCGCCGAAATCGAAATCGGGCTCACTGATCGCCGAGAAGTCCTGCTCTTCGTTAACCTGAGTCATGCAGTCCAGTAGCAATTCGCCTTTGACCTGATCCGAAATTTGCAATCGGAATCGGTTTTCAACCAGTTTGCGAGGCGCCTTGCCTGGGCGGAAACCGGGGACTTCGGCTTTGGGGGCAAGTTCGTCAAATTGCTTTGCAAAATACCGATCGACGTCTTCGCGTGCGATTTTCACCAAAACGTGGCGTTCGCAAGCGCTCTTCGTCTGGACCTCAACCTCAAGCGACAATGGCTCTTTCTTTTCTTCGCCATTTTCGAGAAGTTCTTGGGCTGTGGCCTGTTCTTCCAAAGAATCTTCAGCTTCTGTTTTTTCTGAATCGTCGCTCATTTTTGCTTTCTACATAAATCCGACCGTTTGATGTCGGAAAAATTCAGAGAATGTGATTTGTTTAAAGGCCGCGTTTCGCTGCGAGAATGTGACCACAATGTTTTCGTGTCAAAAATATTTATGTGGGAAGATTCTGTCGGAAAAACGAATCAAGCCAAAAAATAAAAGGACACTCTAAAAGTGTCCCACAAGTGCCATGTCTCAGTTGTTTTGCCTGCTATTTCGGCAAGCGTAAAAAGCATTGCAAACCAACTAATGACATTACAGAACGCCGGAGCAGAATTTGGAGCGTTCAAATATTGAACGTTAGAACATTCAGCGGCGGCTATTTCCTTGCCAATACTCATCAAAGAGCGGGTGAAGAGGATCGAACTCTCGACAATCACGTTGGCAACGTGATGCTCTACCACTGAGCTACACCCGCTTACGGTCATTCGCAGTCAAAATGACATTGCGTACGACATCAAACCCCAGATTATTACGCTCAAACGACCTAATTTCAAGGCCTCACGACAATTTCTCTCAAAATTGGAAACTGATTTTGTAACCTGCTTCTAATTCTAACATTATCGCGGTTTTTTTACACGACCATCACGTTTTTCGTCAGCCTCCGAACGCACGTTTTGAATCGATTATTTTCATTGTCGTTCGACATTTCAAATGTTGGACGTCAGAACAAAAAAAACGGATAAACGCAGTTAGTTCTCGAGAATAGAATTTTTATTTGCCGATTTCCCACTTTTACAATCTTTTTTTCACCCCAACCTCGGTTTAAACCAATGCAAACTGAAATCATTGACCTTCGCAGCGATACCGTTACGCTTCCAACGGAGGGTATGAAAACAGCAATGTCCGAAGCGGTGCTCGGAGACGATGTGATCGATATCGATCCTACCGTCGAAAAGTTGCAGGAAACTGTGGCGGATATTGTCGGAAAAGAAGCGGCAATTTTTATGCCGTCCGGGACGATGACCAATCAGATTGGGATTCGGATTCATTGCCAACCGGGCGATGAATTGATCTGCGAGGACGGCTGCCATATCTACAATTATGAACAAGCCGGTTTCGCGCAGTTGTCCGGAATTGTCTCCCGTCCAGTTTCGGGAAAAGATTACAAGCTGACTCTGGATGATATCAAAGACAAAGTTCGTCCGATCAACGAGCATATGGCGCGGACGCGTTTGCTTTGTCTCGAGAATACCCACAATCGAGGCGGGGGCAGCATTTTGCCGATTGATGACGTCAGGGAGATGACCGGCTGGGCAAAGGAGAAAGGATTGGCAACCCACCTCGATGGAGCACGACTGTTTAATGCGGTCGTTGCCAGCGGAATTTCAGCCAAAGAATGGTCGGCCGGGTTCGACACCGTGAGTCTATGTTTCAGTAAGGGACTTGGGGCCCCTGTTGGATCGGCATTGGCCGGATCAAAAGAACACATTGCAATCGCACGACGACATCGCAAGCTATTCGGTGGCGGCATGCGGCAAGCCGGTGTCATCGCCAGCGCTGCGTTATACGGATTGGAGAACCAAATCGATCGTCTGGCCGAAGATCACGCCAACGCACAAATCATCGCTAACGCAATCGAAGCATCCGAGCATTTGCATTTGGAACCGACCAAGGTTGACACGAATATCATCATTTTTCGAGTGGATATTCCCGGCGTCTCGGCAGCTGAATACGTCACTCAACTGGAATCAAAAGGCATCCGCACACTGCCATTTAGTGAAAAGCATGTGCGGATGGTGACCCACTTGGGAGTGGATAAAGAAGCGGTCGAAACGGCTGCAAAATTATTGAAAAAATCGTAACAAGAAGAAACGGTTAAGATTGCAAAAAATGAACTTTTTCCCGCTTTAGGCTCTCGGAATTTCACGGTATCCTAAAAGCCGATAGTTGAAGATCGGGAGAATAGTCGTGAATCGCAAGCTGTTGTTGGCATTGTTCTTTGTGTTAGTTTCCATGCCTTTTTCTGATGTTTCCGCGGACCTGATCGTGTTTAAGACCGGCCAGGATACCACCGGCAACAACTTGGATGGTATCAAGAATGATACGGGTTTGCCCACGACGGTTAACGTAGCCGAAATCGCGGGGTTGACTCTCACCGTAGTTGATATCAGTTCCGATTCAGCAGTTGTCGATCAACTGAATGCAACAGCCACCTCGTTCGGAGTGGACGCAATTAATGTAGGCGTAGGCGGTAGCGATGACTCAGACCAATTTGACTCATCGTTAAATGAATCTGTTGTTTTCAGGTTCAATCAGGATGTTGTCATTAATTCAGTTGATTTTTTTGGTTTTAACGACAGTGATTCTAGCACCGACGTTTTTTCTTTCGCATCTACGACAATTAATGGATTCAGTGATCAATTGGGTTCTGGTGACGTTTTTACGTTCACTGGCGGACTGGCGATTGCGGCTAATACCGACTTCACAGTTCGAGCAGTAAGCGGGTCGATTGGATTTGAGGATTGGGACGTCACAGTAACCGCCGTTCCAGAACCCGGTTCGATCGCAATTCTATGTGCTCTATGTGGCGGGTTTTGGGTGCGGCGACGCTACTTTTCGAAGAAGAAAAACGCGGAAAAGTCTTCGGCTAAAGCCTGAAATACAAAAGTTACATACATTTGGATTCAAGCTGAAAAGGAACGTATCCAGTCGCCATTTTATGACTGGATACTTTTGTTGCTGCGTCGATCTGACTTGGTATCCACTCGGCTTTTGCGTTCCGTCTCATTTTGACTCTTAAGAAAACACCTAGAGTAACGCCGCCATTGCGATAAATCCCAGCTATCGGTCGGAGGCGCAAAAGGCCCGGCGGACTTCTTGAACAAAACTGCGTAGAATTGTCACCCAACCAAATCACAACTTCTATCAAGGTTATCAATGAAGAAAAATTTAGGGAATCAAGTTTTGACAGCTCGGGCATTTGGAATGCTGGCCATCGCAGCCGTTTTGTCATTGGGAATGCAAAGCGTTACGAACGCGCAAGGCGATGACGCCACGCTGACGATCGGGTCGAAGGCTCCACCCATCGATATCGAGCATTGGGTCTCCGATGGAAAAGGCAAATTCAAACACATCGAAAAGTTTGAAGAAGGCAAGGTTTACG
This sequence comes from uncultured Pirellulaceae bacterium, assembly GCA_905480545.1. GTDB lineage: Bacteria > Planctomycetota > Planctomycetia > Pirellulales > Pirellulaceae > JABAAE01. The sequence goes on along the minus strand of CAJQQR010000178.1, from coordinate 320 downwards.
TCGTCGAGTTTTGGGCCACATGGTGTGGTCCGTGCATTGCCGCAATGCCACACATTAGTGAACTGCAAACCAAACACGCCAAACAAGGGCTTCAGATCATCAGTATCAGCGACGAAGAATTGCCGATCGTTGAAAAATTCCTGAAGCGTAACATGGGTAGAGGTGACGACGGTCAGACATTTGGTGATTTGACCAGCAATTATTGCCTGACAACCGACCCTGATCGCTCCGTCTCAAAAGACTACATGGAAGCGGCAGCGCAAAACGGAATCCCAACCGCTTTTATCGTCGGTAAAAAAGGAATGATCGAATGGATTGGT
>CAJQQR010000177.1 GCA_905480545.1 uncultured Pirellulaceae bacterium | reverse complement strand
GCGGCCAATGGTGGTGCTCGATACCGCGGACGATTGGCAATGGTGGATCGAAACGTGGCAGTATGTTCTGGACGGTGCAGAGATCGAAGCGGGGGACACCGTTTTGCTCGCTTTTTCGTTTGGCCCGTTTATTGGTTTCTGGTCGGCTTTTGATGCGTTAATTCATCGCAAGGCCTTGGTCGTTCCGGGGGGCGGGCTGACAACGTTGGCTCGAATCGATCTGATGCGATCGACCGGTGCAACAACGGTTTTTTGTACTCCCAGTTACGCAATCCATATGGCTGAAATTGCCAGTGAGAATCAAATCAGCGTTGCAGAGTTGCCGATTAAAACTGTTTTTGTCGCCGGTGAACCTGGCGGGTCGGTTCCTGAGATCCGGGAAAAAATCGAAACCGCTTGGGATGCTAAACTGTTTGACCACAGTGGGGCCAGTGAGGTTGGTCCGTGGGGCTTTGCCGATGCGAGCAATACCGGATTGCATATTATCGAGAGCGAATTTATCGCAGAGTTCCGGTCGGTAGAAACCGGCAAGGAAGCCGAAGAAGGCGAGCTCTCGGAATTGGTCTTAACGACGCTTGGTCGATTTGGTAGCCCGGTGATCCGTTATCGCACCGGTGATTTGGTTCGGCCGTCATGGAATTCGGACGGAGATTGCAATTTTGTGTTCTTGAAGGGCGGCGTGCTTGGTCGAGCAGATGACATGATGGTGATTCGCGGCGTCAATATTTTTCCAGCGTCCATTGAAAAGATTCTGCGAAGCTATCCGGAAATTATCGAATACCAAATGACTGCAACGAAAAACGGAGCTATGGATTCGCTTTCGATTGATATCGAAGACCGTCTAGATCAACCAGAGCGAGTTGAAAAGGCACTCGCTGTTCGGATTGGACTGAAGGTCAATGTGAATTGTGTCGAGATTGGCTCGTTGCCCCGGTTTGAAGGGAAGGGAAAGCGGTTTATCGATAAGCGTTAGAAGCTGCTGATTGCCTTAATGGACAAAGGTGTATCCGCTGCATCATGCGGCCGGTCGGGAATGATGTTGGCAAAAGGGGGGCGTTATCATGTCGCGGAGACTCGGCTTCTAAACCGTTGGGTTAATACAATGCCGTCGATAACTTTCGGCGATACTCGCTCGTCAAATCTGAATCTGCCGGTAGGGTTCTGAAGACGTCAACCATCAGTTGTCGAGCTTTGTCACCCACGCCTTTCTTGTCTTGTCGGACAATTTCCAAGCAAATCTCGAAAGCGGTCTCAAATTGTTGTTTGCCAACATAGCCATCAGCAAGCTCAAGCTGCAATTCGAGATCGTTGGGTGAGGCTTCCGCCTTGGCTTTCACTTCGTCGATATCGACATCACTCTTGGATTTTAGATCAAGTGTCGCTTTGATTTTTTCGGCTTCTGGTTCGAGGAAGCCACGTTCCTCGAGTTTTGCGAGAATTTGGGAGCATTCATCCTCGCGATCCTGACGGAGGTAGAGGTCAGCAAGTGCGATTTCAATTCGTGCATCACTCGGATTGGCTTCCAAAAGAAATTTTAATTTCGATTCGGCCGAAGAGGGATCTGAATCCATGATGTTTTTCGCGTTCACAAATTCGTTTTGCTCCAAGAGTTTATCGATCCACTCTTTGATTTGTTCCTTCGGCATCACACCATTGAACCCATCGATCGGTTCACCATCGAGCACGGCGAAAACTGCGGGAATCGACTGGATTCCGAAGCTGGTCGCGGTTTGCTGAGCCTTTTCAGTGTCGATTTTGACCAGCGTGAATGCACCTTGGTATTCCGTAGTCAATTCTTCAAGAATTGGACCAAGGGTCCGACAAGGCGCGCACCATTCAGCCCAGAAGTCAACGACACAAAGCGTTTGCTTGGAACGCTCGATTACTTCTTTTTCAAAGTCGTCGTCTGTTGCGTTGATTACCCAGTTTGTGTCTGGAGTGTCGGTCATGTCTTCGCCTTTGGTTCACATGCAATAGATAGTTACTGAAATCTGCCGCCAGTGCTAAACTCGTAAATCAGATGCTTCGCCTTGTTCTCCGTACCGATCGACTATCGGTTGGATAACAGATTGGAAAAATTCATCAACTTGCTCGCGAGCTCGGCCGACGAAACTGAATGGGTTGACTTCGCGATTAAGGTCAACGTTCGCAAAGCATTGGTCCGCGCGGATTCTTTCCATTAGGTCATTCGGACTGTTTTGGGTTTTGATCTCGTTTGCACACGCAACGCTGTGAATTCGAATTCGCTCGTGAAGTTCTTGCCGGTCTCCACCTGCGGAAACAGCTTCCATCAAGATGTTTTCGGTTTCCATATACGGAAGGTCTTCGTCCAGATGCCGTTGGCACATTGCCGGATAAACTACCAGGCCGGATGTAATATTGTTCAAGATCAGCAGAATGGAATCGATCGCAAGGAAGGCTTGGGGCAAGGTTAGTCGACGATTGGCGCTGTCGTCGAGCGTCCGTTCCATCCATTGGACGGCAAAGGTGTTCGCTGTACTTGACTGTAGACTCATGACAAATCGAGCGAGTGAGCAGATTCGTTCACTCCGCATTGGATTGCGTTTGTACGCCATTGCCGAAGAGCCAATTTGGTTCTTCTCAAACGGCTCTTCCATCTCCTTCTTGTGGGAAAGTATTCGAAGATCGGTGGCAAATTTGTGTGCGCTTCCTGCAATTCCAGACAACGCATCGAGCAGTTGGGCATCTATTTTTCGTGAGTAAGTTTGACCGGTTACCGCATAACATTCAGCAAAACCAACTTTTTCCGCAACAGACTTTTCCAGCGAGCGGCATTTCTCATGATCACCTTCGAAAAGCTTTAGGAAGCTGGCCTGAGTACCAGTCGTTCCCTTGGTGCTGCGAGCCTTGAGTTTTTGGATTCGCGATTGAATCTCTTCCAGGTCCATCGCAAGATCGTAAGCCCAAAGCGTAGCGCGTTTTCCAACAGTCGTTGGTTGTGCAGGTTGTAGGTGCGTGTAAGCAAGGCACGCAACGTCGCGGTTGGCTTTGGCAAAGTTGCCCAGATTGACAATGACCTGAGCGAGTCGCTGCTCGACCAAATTGAGAGCGTCTCGGATTAGAATCAGATCAGTATTGTCGGTTACGAAACAGCTGGTCGCGCCAAGGTGGATGATGCCCTTGGCTGACGGGCATTTGTCACCAAACGTGTGAACATGCGCCATCACATCATGCCGCAGCTTCTTTTCGTACTTTTTCGCCAGATCAAAATCAATATCGTCAATATTGGATTTCATTTCGGCAAGCTGTTCGTCCGAAATGTCGATTCCAAGTTCTTTTTCGGATTCGGCAAGCGCGACCCAAAGTCGTCGCCATGTTGAGAACTTTTTCTGATCGCCCCAAATTCGACTCATCTCCTCAGATGCATACCGGGCAATTAACGGATTCTGATAAAACTCGCTGCTCATTCGATTTTCTAAATCAAAGCTTGTAATAAAACTTCAATTTAACGGAGCGGCGTCATGCTGATTAGTGGGTGAGGGATTTGTCTCCTTCGTTTGTGATTGAGTTTCCTGACCGCTGATCGCAAAAATCGCGGAATTTATGGAGCTTAAATCGAATGTTGCGAATAAATTGCGTTGGGTTACCATTTTTTTGATGAAAAAGATTTCTGACGTGCATGCTTACTCTTCTTTTTGACTGTCAGTCATCTGAACGACGCCAGATGCCAATGCGAGGTTGGTTTCGCGGAGTTATCGGCTGGGTGACTGAAGTGCGGGAGAAGCCCATCACCGCTAGCGAAGCTGTCATCCGGCAGCGTGAATTGAAAACTTAACGCGAAAATTAAGGTTTTCGGAAAATTCGACTTCGACTAGATTGATTCTCGTCGAGTTTCGTCGAATGCCGGATTTTGGCGAAATCCCACCCTACCGAATTCATACCACGTAGCGCACGGAGGTGCTCGAATGGCAGAAATTCTCAAGTTTATCCACGCATCAGATTTGCATTTGGACCGCCCGTTTCAAGGCGTCGCGGATGCCCCTAGTCATATTCGTGCGTCGTTGATTGACGCCGCATACAATGCGGCCGAAAAGCTTTTTGACCGAGCCCTTTCAGAGCGTGTCGATTTCGTTTTGCTTTCAGGTGATGTTGCCGATATTGATCGGTGCGGACCACGCGGCATAAGCTTTCTTGTCGACCAATTTCAACGTTTAGGCGAAAAAAACATTCACGTTTATTGGGCTGGCGGCGAAGCGGATCAGCTCGAGCGTTGGCCTGCGATGCTTTCTGCGCCCGGCAATGTCCATTTGTTTACGTCCACCCTGGTTGAGGAAGTTGTTCATCGCCGAGGCGGAAGAATCGTTGCGACGATATTGGGTGCTGGATTTGATCGGCGTCAGCGTCGAATCGCTGAATTTCGCGCTGAAGAAGCCACCGCATTTACGATCGGACTTTGCTACGGCAGTTTGGAAACGGAAGAAATTGCCAAAACCGGGGTGAAGTATTGGGCGCTTGGTGGAAATCATATTCGTCGAACATTCACGCGGGATCAATCGGTATTGGTCTTTCCCGGTGCTCATCAGTCATGTGGCCCCCATGAAGAGGGTGATCATGGAGCAACGTTTGTTCGCGTTGATGAGCACGGATTTATCGACACGCAGGCCATTCCTACCGATGCCGTTCGTTGGTTGGAAAAGCGAGTGCGAATCGGCGAGGGGATGTCAAAAGAAGAGGTGCGTGCACGCTTTGAAGACTTGGCATTCAGTTTGGTTGCCGATGCGGAGGGGCAACTGCTGCTTGTTGATTGGCAGGTCGTTGCGGAGGGAACGATGAACGGAACCTTACACTGTAACGGTTGGTTGGATGAAATAAGAACATGGCTCAGAAGCGAGTTTGGGCAATCGGCTCATTCGTTGTGGACGATGTCGACTCGATTGCAGACGCCGCGATCGCTTCCTGAAGAGTGGTTTGAGGAAGACACGATGTTGGGTGATTATTTGCGTTCTGTGCGTGAGCATCAGCAGGATGTGACCGGTAAGCTTAACCTCGCGAAATTCATCGATAGAGAACTGGCTGACGATGCCTTGGTTTCTGCGATTCAGTTTGATGCGGATCGCCGGCGTGAAATTTTGCGAGAGTCGGCGATGATGGGTGTGAAGTTGCTTTCGGGTACGGATGGAATTTAGAAAACACGACTGATTTAGTCGCTTTTGGATTGCAGGCGAGAGAGAGTCATTGCGATCAACTGAAGATTCAAGGATAGAAAATAACCGCCATAGGAGATGGCCCTGTGAAAATCAAAGAAATGAACATTGGCGGATTTGGCGTCTGGAAAGACCTGTCCGTTGTCGAGTTTCCCGATGAAACGACCGTTTTTTATGGTCGAAATGAGGCCGGGAAAACCACGCTGATGCAATTCATGCGCAGTGTGTTGTATGGCTTTTCGGAAGAACGGCAAAAGCGTTATGTGCCGCCGGTTTACGGCGGATTGGCAGGCGGATCGCTCGAAATCGAAAACGAAACCGGTTTGTTGAAGGTGCAGCGATATGTTGATCCTGTGCGGATTCGTTCGGTGACTGGAGATCTTGCGTTAACGGAACCCAATGGTGATGTGCATGGTTCGTCCCATTTATCGTTACTCTTGGGGGGGGTTGATGAGCTAACGTTTAACAACGTTTTTGCTGTTGGATTGCGGGAGATTCAGGAACTTGGTTCCCTCGATAATACGGACGCTGCCGAGCAGTTGTATAAATTGACCAGCGGTTTTGATCGTGTCTCGCTTGTCGATGTGATGAAAGATGTATCATCAGCCCGGGAAGATCTATGGAATTCAAAGTCTGGCAAGCAATCAGTCGTTGGCGATTTGCTTTTGAAGCGAAAGCGGCTTGATCGTGAGGTGGATGAGTTGTCTGCCCGCGGTCGACGATGGACGAAACTAGCCTCCCAATCGAGCGAAATCGAACACGAATTGCGGGATGTCAAAGAGGCCCTTCAGGAGAATGAGCGATTTTCTCGTGTTGTCGAAATGGCGATTCAGGTTCGCGATCGGTGGAATTCTCGACGTTTGATTGACGAACAGGTTTTATCGTACGGAAAGCTGCCGGACGCGAACGAAATTTCAGTCGACCGACTCGATGAAATCAATCGCCGAATCGCAGATCATAAAGGACGGATTTCGCAGGTCGAAAAACAACGCCGTGATATTGCAAAGCGTGCAAAGTCGCTTCCAATCAATCGGTTATTGTGGTCTAGCTCTTCAAGGATCGAAGCGCTTCAGGAGCATGGGCCCTGGATTGAGTCGTTACAGCGGCAAATCGGCGATATGGGAACGGATGTCTCAAAATTGCGACAGGAAGTTGGCGGTCAGGTTGAAGGGATTGGCCATAAGTTAAAGGCTCGCAAACGCACCGAAATTCCCGAGCTATCGACTGCGGCATTGGAATCGCTGCGCTCACCGGCTCGCCAAATGAAAGAAGTCAAGAATCAGGTTGCCGAAGCGGAGAAACAGCTTGAGGAATGCAAGACAGAAGTCAATGAAGCGGAAAGTGAACTTGAAGCTGAGTTGGACCGACGCGGTTGTCACGACCTTGGCGACTCGTTGGATGTCAGTGGCCGTATCGTCAATCGATTGCGAAAACGCGTTCTTCTGGAAGAGAAACTGGAGAAGTATCTAAAAGATCGCAAACGCCTGGAGCGTGATTTGGATGGGGTTGTTCGTGAGCAACTTCTTCCGACGGAAAAACTTGTCCTCATTGCATCGTTGTGCATGTTGGGCGTGTTTTTCGCGTTTGGTGGGATTTTCATGCAATTTGATTTTCTCGGAAATTCACCGGTCATAGGGATGTTGGTCGGTGCCCTTTGCCTGGGCATTAGCTACATTATCAAGTCGCAATACACCCAAATCGCGAAAGAAGCGTTGGACGATTGTCAAACGCAGCTGGAATTATTGAAGCAGCAAATCCGTCGAGCCAAAGACGAGCGGGATGAAATCGATCGAGAGTTGCCAGATGATGTTGTGCATCATGAGTCGAAGTTGCAGGATGCGGAAAGCGAGCTTTCAAGATTGGAGGGAATTCTTCCAATGGAGACTCGGTTTAAAAATGCGAATTTCGAATGTGATCAGGCTAAACGCGAGCTGGAGGAAGCGGAAGCATTGCTTCTGAGCTGCCAGAAGAAATGGCGGAGTAAGCTTCGTAGTATGAGTTTGCCAGAGAATTTGACGCCGCTTCATGTTAAGGAATTGCTGGACCGAACCGAACGAATCACCGGGTTTAACCTCAAAATTCAGGATCGTGAATTCGAACTGAATCAGAAAAAGAAAGATCTTTCCACGTTGGAAGATCGAATCAAAAAGCTGATGTACGAGGTCGAGCTTGAAGCTGAATCAGATGATCCGATGAAGCGTCTTGTTCAATTAGACGATGCGTTGGCAAAACAGCGAAGCCTGATTGAGCAGCGAAAAACGCTTGCTGGTGAATATCGTTCACTGCGGAAGCAACTTCGCAAACGCGAGCGGGAACTGGAGAAGCTTCGTGGCTCACGTCAGAGAATGATCGCTCGGGTTGGTGCGGATAGCGAAGAGGTGTATCGCGACTTTGCTTTGAAGCATCAGCAGATCAACAAGCTTCGTGAAAAACGTGAAGGCTTATGCGAGCAGATTGCTGCAGCGTTAGGGAATAAATTTTCGGAAGCAGATATCGCGACTGAATTGAATTCGTATGGAGGAACAGCTCTCGAATCACGATGGGAATCATTGCAGTCCGATTATGAGTTGCAGGAAAAGAAGCAATCCAAACTAAATCAACAATTGGGTGAGCATCAGCAGGAAATGCGATTGCTGGCGGAGGATCGTCGACTAGATGAGGCTCGTTTGGAATTGGAAATGGTCCGGTGTCAGATTTCAGAGAATATCGCAGAATGGCAAGTGACGGCTGCAACCTGCACTTTGCTTGAGTCGATTCGGGAGATTTATGAGGCTGAACGACAACCAGAGACGCTAAAAGAGGCTTCCGAATTTCTTTGCCAAATTTCGGGTGGGCAGTACACCCGAATTTGGACCAAATTATCCGAAAATGTTTTGCTCGTTGATAATACGGAAGGCGAAGCGTTGCCGGTTGAAGTGTTGAGTCGTGGAACCCGCGAATGTGTTTACCTTGGTCTGCGTCTGGCGTTGGTTACGGCCTATTCACGCCGCGGCGCTGTCTTGCCCTTGGTGCTTGACGATGTGCTCGTGAATTTCGATGCAGCTCGCGCTAGAAAAGCCGCTGCTGCCCTCAAGAGCTTTTCCGAAAAGGGTTTCCAAGTCATGATGTTCACGTGTCATGACCATATTCGTGACATGTTTGCCGATCTTGATTGCGACGTCCGTGAGCTTCCCCACCACGCAGAAGTCCACGAGGAAAATGGAATGATTATCGGACCACGGTTCGCTGAGCTCGAAGAGGAATCTGTCGAAGCAGTTGAAGGCAACTACGAGGAAGTCGTTGAACACGAAACCATGATTCATGTTCCGTCGGTTAGCACGAAGCTTCCGTACGAAAAGCTAAACAAGCGTTTGAGTTATGAATTCAGTGCGATCGATGCAGATCGTCAAAGCGAGCCTGAATTTGAGGCTGCGAAAATAAAGAAGTATCGGTATGACGTGGTTGATGAAATTGAACCGATGGCAAACGCTGACGATCTTGATTCGGAGAGTAATGACTATTCACGCTTCCGTGTCGAAACAGATTTTGAATATGACTCCGATGGTGAAGCAGCCTGACCCCATCGGCAGAAGTCGGTGGGCGCGGTACCCGATCCATGTCATCAAGAAACAAACCGTGCCATCAAGAAACAAAAAAACGTGCGAGCCATGGCTCACACGTTTCTTGTTTTGCTTTAAACTGCGAAAACCAGCTTAGTTGCAACCACAACCTGAGTCACATCCGCGGCTGAAAAGACCACGAAGACGACCGCCTAAACCAAGGCCACATCCGTTGCTGCAACTTGAGTTTGCGTAAACCGGCACGGTGACGGTTTGAGGAACTTTTGTGCAAACCTGAACTTGGTACTCTTCTTCGACTGTGTAAGGAACACAAACGTTGTAAGATTGTTCAACTTGCTCAGAGACCATTTTGTTGACAGTAACCTGGTAATCTTCTGTTTTGGTTACAGGTACACACTCGTGATAAGTAACTTCACGAGTTTTGTCTTCGTAACGACATTTGTTAATCGTGACCATACGAGTTTTGGTTTCGTTCTTGTACTTGGTTACGTTGCAAGTACGTTGCTTGGTTACAGCCTGCATTTTGCATACTTTAACTTCGCGAGTTTTGGTTTCGTTCTTGTACTTACAGACGTTAACCATACGAGTCTTGGTTTCGTTCTTGTACTTGGTTACGTTGACCATGCGGGTCTTGGTAACTGGTGTGCAAACGGTAACCATGTAGTTGTATTCTTGTGGAACCATCTTTGACCGAGTAACGGTGCAAGGAACCTCTTCAGTTACAACGTTTGGAACCCAAACTCGCTTTTGAACTGTGGTCATCGTGGTTCCGCAACCTGCGTCACAACCGCCACATGAAGAGCAGTCACCACATGAAGAAACGCATGCAGAAGCACAACGTGACCGGCATGACATCAAACGGGCAAGGATTCCTGTGCGTCCACCGCAAGATCCGCAAGAAGAAACAGGAACTTCCATGGTCTGGCACTGCCAAGATCCCATGTCCTTGGTGACGGTTCGCGTCAAGGTTTCATTGTAGGTCTGGCAAACCATTTTGGTTCCAGTCTTTTGAACCTGCGAAGATTCCATAACTGTGTAGTTTTGAGCGACTTGCTCAGTATACGGAGTGCAGACAACATAGTTCTGTGAAACCTGTTCGGTGTAAGGTGTGCAAACTGTATAAGACTGTTGAACAGTTGAGTAAGAAGGTTCCATAACCGTGTAGTTTTGAACGACTTGTTCGGTGTAAGGAGTGCAAACGGTGTAACTCTGTTCGACTTGTTCCGTGTAAGGAACCGCAACTTTGTAAGGAACCATTTTGGTCTTTGGAACCATTGTGTTCACGGTATAAGTTCGAGTTTTGGTCTGAACTTCTGGAACACACTTGTTGACCGTGACCATACGAGTTTTGGTCTCGTTCTTGTATTTGGTAACGTTACGAACTTTTGTAACGGTTGACCATTGATTCACGTAGGTCGTCTTTTCTACGTAAGTTACTTGTGGCCCACAGCCACATCCGTCGGTGCTAACGGCAGCCGAGGTGCCGCAACC
>CAJQQR010000176.1 GCA_905480545.1 uncultured Pirellulaceae bacterium | reverse complement strand
GTTAATCAAACACTTGCTGGATTGTTCCGACTCGACCGATGCAAATATCACTGTCGTCTTCGATGGCTGGCCAGACACTCAATCTCCAAATGGACAAAATCTACTCGATTCCGCTGATACGATTGTCATGATTTCCGATGGTGGCGATCACAACGAAACCAATCATCCGCTGTATGTAGGTGATCGATTCAAGCAGCTGGAAAAACAAATGAATCGAGGCTGCGGATTGGTACAGCTGCATTGGTCAACGTTCAATCCCAGCCGGTTTCATGACAAAATCACAGAATGGGTTGGCGGTTATTTCGATTACGAAAAAGGCGATCAGAAAAACGCCGCAAATAAATGGTATTCAGCAATCAAGCACTACACCGAACCGATCGAACTGGGTGAACCTGACCATCCGATCTCCCGAGGGGTTAAACCGTTCCGATTGCTTGAAGAATTCTACTATCGAATTCGTTTTCGCGAAAAAGACTCACGCCTAAAGAAAATCGTGTTGAGTCAACCAACCGGGGAAAAGAACCAGTTCGCTGTCGGTTGGGCTGTCGAACGAAAAGACGGTGGTCGCGGATTTGGGTTTACCGGTGGACATTATTACGCCAACTGGTGGGACCCCAATTTTCGCAAACTGATCTTAAATGCGATCGTCTGGTCAGCCGGCGACAAAATCCCAAAGGATGGAATTCAATCATCGCTTGCCGCTCCAACTAAAGCTCTGATTGTTACAGGTCATAACCATCCGGCACATGATTGGCAAAAGACAACATCAGCCCTGCTTCAGGTAATTGAAAATGATCCACGAATCTTAGTCGATGTAACTGACGATCCTGAGTTCATGGCTTCGGAACAGATGAAGAATTATGACCTGGTTGTCATGAATTACAGTAGCTGGGATCAAAAAGGACTATCCGAGAAAGCCAAAGCAGGTTTGGTTGGTTATCTAAAGAACGGCGGCGGTCTAAGCATCATTCATTTTGCAAATGGATCTTGGACCGATACACTTCCCAATAAAGAAAGCGATTGGCCGGAGTACCGCAACAAGATTGCCCGACGAATTTGGGTTCATGGACAAGGACGCAGTGGGCATGATGCCTTCGGAAGCTTTCGAGTCGAGAAAACCGACGCCTCTCATCCGATCACCCAGGGACTTAAGGACTTCAACACCCAGGATGAACTCTATTATCGCCAAGAAGGAACTTTGCCGATCACGCCACTGGTTGTCGCCAAATCGCGCGACACCGGAAAATCTGAACCAATGGCGTGGGCATATCAATACGAAAACGCTCGTGTCTTTCAAACGGTGCTTGGGCATGGTGACGTTTCGATCTTGATGGCAGGGCATTTATTGCGACGAGGATGCAGCTGGGCAGCCGGCATTAAATCGCTCACTTTCGATCCACCGACAGAACGCAAGACGCCATACCTCTGGCGATCGGGCGCACAATGGAAACCGAAACCGGCTCCCAAAAAAACGGAGTCGAAACCGAAAGGGTCTCCAGCGAAAAACCCGAATCCACAAATAGCTGGAAAGTTCGGGCAAGGCCTGAACGCTAAAGACGGCGGGGTGTTCGTACAATCGTTAAAGGAATTCCGCGACCCAGATTTGACCTTTGAATGTTGGATCAAAATTGATTCGAAGACAGGTTTCAATATCATTGCGGCCAGTGAAACCAAGTCATCGCTTAAACACTGGGAGCTCTACACCCATTCAAATTCCGGAGTGTTATCTGTTTACGTCCCGGGAATTTTTGGCGATATCAAATCGGACAAAGACGTTTGTGACGGGCAATGGCACTTCGTTGCAATGACGATGGCTAAGCAATTTATCAAACTTCACGTCGATGGAAAACTCGTGAAGTCTCAGCCGATTAACTTTCGGAAACATACTGACACCAATGAAGGGTTTGCAATTGGCAGCTTGGTCGAGAAAACAATCGGCTGCAGCGGGGTCATTGATGACGTGCGGATTTCTTCCGGGATTCGTGATGTGTCGTCTGTCCCAACAACGTCACTTAAACCTGACAAAGCGACTGTTGGTTATTGGGATTTTGATCTGATGAACGACAAAAAGGAGTTTCAAGATCAGTCTAGGTTCAAAACTCCGGCGGTGACCACTTGGAAACCTGTACAACCTAAAACGAACATCCAAGCCAACACGCAGCCACCAAAAAAAATCACCGGGCACTGGGGCGAAGACGCAGTAGGCTTTAGATGGACGGAAAAAGACTCCGAAGACAATCGGTGGGCATTTACGAAGCACGGTCGATTCTTGACGTCGACAATTCCACTTCCGGGTGGATTTGCGGAAAAGGGCTTGGTCATCAAGGTTGGCGACAACGAGGAAGCTTCCGTCTGCTACGATTTGAAGAGGCTGAACATGATGGCGGCATGGTCGGGTGGATTCCTTGAATTTCAATCCGCTCGCTTCGGCCTGATTCGTCATCTGCGACCCGTCGGTGAGATGCTCTTCCATAATAAATCAAGTCTCAAATGGAATTCGAGTTCGCTGAAGTATCAGGGTCTTTATCAACATGGGCAGCGACAACTGCTTTCCTATTCGGTGTCCGGAACGAATGTATTGGAATCACCTTGGCTGGAAAAAGACGGCAGCGTATTTGCGGTTTCCCGTGAATTTCATATCAGTCCGAACGACCAAGATTTGTTGATCCCGCTCTCTTCGTTTGATGGGATAACCAAATCGGTGGAAGCAAAAAACAAACTTGCTGACGGCGTCGCGTTGCAATTTGGCAGCGAAATGATTGCGGCGATCGCCGTTGGAGAGAAACAGGTTGCTCGTGTCATCGAACAGGACAAACAACTTTGGCTTTCGATACCCAAAAGCGAGAAACCGGAACAATTCAAAATATTAATTTGGCGAGGAAAAGCAAATCAACTAGATCAGTTCGGTAACCTCGCTGCGAAGTCGAAAGCGTCGAACATTTCAACCTTTACCAAACCGGGACGCACATTATGGGGACAAACGGTACAAACCAATGGTGTCGTTGGCGAACAAGCAGCGCTTGGATACGCAGTCGACACCATTCGTTTGCCGTTTAAGAATCCATACAATTCGCTGTTTTTCGTATCGGGACATGATTGGTTTTCTAATGGTGATATGGTTGTGTCTACTGTTCATGGCGAGGTTTGGATCGCGAAAAATGTCGATGACGATTTGCAATCCATCACTTGGAAACGATTTGCGACAGGATTGTATCAGCCGCTTGGGATCAAAGTTGTTCATAACCAAGCATTCGTATTGTGCCGCGATCAAATTGTTCGACTGCATGATCGTGACGAAAACGGGGAAGCCGACTTTTATGAGTGCTTTCACGCCGATGTCACGACTTCGACTGGCGTGCACGATTACGTTTGCTGTTTGGAAACGGATTCCGCAGGAAATTTTTACTACATTCATGCAAATGATGGAGTCGTTCGCGTTTCATCCAATGGCAAAGATCGCAAAATCGTGGCCACCGGATTTCGAAATCCCAATGGAATGGGCGTCCGGTCCGACGGACTGGTCACAGCCGCTCCGCAAGAGGGCGAATGGACGCCAGCGTCGATGGTGTGCGAGGTTATAGAGGGGCGTCACTATGGTTACCGTGGACCGAAAAAAGCAACGCCTGAATCGCCACTGGGTTACGAAAAACCGACCGTCTACCTTCCCCGGTTGATCGACAATTCTTCCGGCGGTCAGTTTTGGACCAACTCAAATCGTTGGGGTCTTCTGCAAGACCAATTGATTCATTTGTCTTATGGCAAATGCACAATGCATTTGGTTTTGCGGGACAGCGTTTCTGACAACGAAGCAAACGGATTGCCAACGACTCAAGGCACCATTGTTCCATTTCCATTTGTGTTTGAAAGCGGCGTATCCCGTGGTCGAATGAACCCGCATGATGGCCAACTCTATGTAAGCGGTCTGAAAGGCTGGACAACCGCAGCGGTTCGAGATGGTTCTATTCAGCGCGTTCGACTTGTGGATAAGAATCCAACACAGCGATCCAAGACCTTCCTGCCGACGGCGTATAAAGTCCATGCCAACGGAATCGAATTTGGTTTTAGTCATCCGATCGCAACGGATTCGATCGACGCCAATTCGTTTAAAATTGAAGCATGGAATTATCGTTATTCAAAAAATTACGGCTCGCCAGAATTTAAACTTTCAAATCCGAATCAACAGGGACGTGATCCATGGTCGGTCAAATCGGCGAAGCTTCTCAGCGGAAACAAAAGTATCTTTCTTGAAATACCGGAATTGCGTCTCGCCGATCAGCTCGCAATTTCAATCAACTTGCAAAGCGCCGATGGCATCCCGTTTGATTCAACGGTTTATTCAACGGTCAAGAGTTTGCGAAAAGAATCGATTGCCCCCGGCCCCTCGTTTTCTGATCGTTATACGGAGCTTGAAAGTAAACTACGTCCCGGCGTTTATCTAACTTCACATCGCTGGGCGAAACGCACTGCGGATTTATTCGTCGCGGCAAACTCAAAACAAACACAAACTAAATGTTCGCTCTCGTTTTATTTGAAAACCGAATCGCCAGATACGAACGTTTACATTCAAACGGGTAATGCAACAATTGTTGACTACCAAATGGTTCCAGCAGCTGCAAACATGGACACGAAGACGTCGCCGTCAAACTTGGAAAATTCCGGCGTGGCTCGGCAATCTAGCGAAACAAAAATCACCTTAAAACCATCGGCCAAATATTATCAAGTCAATGTTACAGTCGAAACGACTCAACCATCAAAAGGGTACGGTGCTCTTGAACTACGTTGGTTCTGGGACTCAGAAAGTTTCTCACGTGAACCGATCCCGGCGACTGCTTTCTGGTTCGATAAAAATTTAGAAATGAATTTAGCGGCGGGTGGCTCAAACTCTGGTGACGGCCGTTCTATCAGAAAACAAAGCGAAGCACACGAGCATCAACATTCACGTGTCAGTCAACTTATCCTCGAAAAACGTTGCATTGCGTGCCACGATTTAGGACAGGACAACGCAGCGATTGCGAAACACGATTATCGCGCAGAAATGTTGGCTCCAAATCTCACGTCGGTAAGCAAGCGTTTTTCGTCTGAATTCTTGATCCGAAAAATTTTGGATCCCGATTTCGAACAACACGATGCTTCGATGCCGTCGCTTCTCAGACCGGAAGACGCAAACTCAAAACAAGTCGCAGCAAACATCACTGAATACTTGCGAACGGTGGATGAAAATCACCATCCAAAAAACCAGCCGGCAACTGAAATCACGGACAAAACCGTGGCAACCGGTGAGCAGTTGTTCGAACAATTGGGATGTATTGGTTGCCACCATTTACCGATCGACAACTCGAAAGATCGATTCAATCGAATTTCGCTGAAGTTCACCGGCCAGAAATTTTCGCCATCTGGATTGCGAAGTTTTTTGAAAGATCCACACGAGCATTTTCCGTTTCGACGGATGGGGAATTTTGCACTGAACGATCGCGAGGCGAACGCATTAGCGAGCTTTATCACAAAATATTCGAGCAAGGCGATTTCGACGAAAGAGAGTTTTCCATTTGGTGATGCAAAACTTGGTCGTGAACAATTCATCTCCGTCGGATGTGCGAATTGTCATCAAGTATCCGGCGAAAAACTTTTGCCCCAAATGAGTAAGCTTTCCAGCTTGAAGGCGGGTTGTTTGAGTTCCTCAGACAAAATCTCGCAAACAGGAATCCCGGAGTTTGATTTGGCCGATGCTGAAAAGGAGATGATTGCGAAAGTCATTGCCGAAATTGATCAAAATAACTTGAACGAAAAAAAGTCGATGACCACCCTGCTTTCCAAAACGCCAAAATGGAAGCAGACGTCGCTTATCACTCAATCGCTACGCTGCAACGCTTGCCATTCAGTTGATGAAAAATCGGCATCGTTGCCTGAAATCATTTATGAAGAAGGTGTCGTAGGACTGAACCCCGAACGATTGCCGAACATCGGCCAGGTTGGAAACAAACTGCATACCCAGTGGATGCAAGAGTTATTCGCAGGCAATTCGAAGGCACCCTCTCGCCCATGGTTAAAAACGCGCATGCCAGCCTTTGGTGGTTACGCTAAATCGCTGGCACATGGATTGACCAACCAGGCGGGAATCGACCACGATGCCGCGATACCATCAACCAACGTTGCCCCAGCCGAACTCAAAATTGGCCAGCAATTGCTTAGTCAAAATCAAGGCCTTGATTGCCGTCAATGTCATGGGATCGGAAACGAGCCACCACGCGGTGATGACAAGACACAGATTGTGTTGGGTGTAAATTTTTCGGAATCCAAAAAGCGAATTCGCAAAGAATATTATGATCGTTGGATGATGGACCCGCTTCGGATTGATCCGCAAACCAAAATGCCGAAATATTCGGCCGATGGTAAAACGACCAAAATTGGTGACATTCACAAGGGTGATGCCAAAAAGCAATTCGACGCATTGTGGAAATTTTTACAATCAGTCCCCGATGATCGTTGATCGAACACAAAAGATAATTTATCTCGCACAATTGAAAACAAATAGTCAATCATGAAAAAAACGCCTGTTCTCGGTTTCGCATTCGTTGCCATATTACTTTTGCTTGGATGCTCGTCCGATGAAATTTCCGCGCAAAATGAAAGCCGCGTTGAAAATATTTCAAAGAGCGACAAAACATTAGCGAAACTGTTGAAAATATTTCGCGAAGAATTCTTGAAAATTACGCCGGGAAAAAACAACTTTCCGAAGTCGGTTGCCGTCACCGACGCAAATTCCAAAAAGACCTGGAACGCTGAGTTAACTTTTGATTTTCAAGTCAACAAATTTGAAGTGACGCAAGACTTATGGAAAGCCGTTACCGGGTCGAATCCCAGTCGCTGGAAAGGACCTCGCAACTCCGTCGAAATGTTGACTTTTTCTGACGCCGTCAAGTTCTGCGAAACAGTCACTGACCTCTTAAAAAAAGAAAAGTTGATTGATGCCGATCAGTACGTTCGATTGCCGACCGAAATCGAATGGGAGTATGTGGCAAGAGCAGGAACGACCACTAAATATTCGTTTGGCGATTCAGTTGATCAGCTTGATGATTATGCGTGGCACACGGGTAACGCTGCTGGAAACGATCCTCCTGTCGGGGCTAAGAAGGCAAACGCATGGGGCTTGTATGATGTTCACGGTTACCTTTGGGAATGGTGCATTGATTCGTATGGCTCGGATTCCCCTGTAGTTCAGTTGCCGGACAGTCAGTGGCCACACGTCGGCAAAGCAGTTTTAAAAAGCGGCAGCTGGAAGGATAAGGCAAACAAACTGGAGTCCCGTTTCCGTCAATCAGTTGATGCAAAAGCGAAAGACGATGCGGTCGGCTTCCGGTGCGTGTTGGTGACGAAACAGGAAGTAGAACCGAAAGGAAAAACGAAAAAAACGGCGAAACGAAACATCTCCAAAACCTCCACCCGACCCAACATCGTTTTGATTATGGCCGATGATCTGGGTTGGATGGACCTGAATTGTCAGGGCAATGATCAACTGATCACGCCGAACTTAAATCGACTCGCCGAGCAAGGCATGCGGTTCACCGATGCTTATGCTGCAGCGCCCGTTTGCTCGCCAACACGTGCAGCATTAATGACGGGTCTGGCACCGGCAAGACTGCACATTACCAATCATTTACCGGATCAAAAACGGTTTGTCCCAGACGACGCAAAGCTCAATCCAGCTCCATGCAAAGACTTTCTTGACGACGATTACACCACACTTGCCGAGTACTTAAAGACTGCCGGTTACGCAAACGCTTTTCTCGGGAAATGGCACCTGTCGGATCGTGGAGGGAAACAGGGTGCCGGAAGCCCAAAATACTATCCCGAAAATCAGGGTTTCGACATCAACGTGGGCGGCTGTTCTTACGGCGGACCACCAACGTTTTTTGATCCGTACAAAATTCACAACCTGCCACCACGAAAACAGGGCGAATACCTTCCCGATCGATTGGCTGACGAATCGATTAAGTTCATCGATTCCAACAAAGATGGACCGTTCTTTCTTTGCTTGTGGAACTACACCGTGCATTGGCCAATGGAAGCTCCCGAAACCTATCTAAAAAAGTATGAAGGCAAAGAAGGACCTGGCATCAAGGACATTCGTTATGCGGCGATGATCGAGGCCTACGATGCATCAATCGGCCGGATCATGAACCATTTAGATGAACGAAATTTGTCTGACGACACGCTTTTCATTTTCACGTCCGACAACGGGGCCTACGGTGGCGTCTCAGATTTGCGTCCGCTGCGTGAAGCCAAAGGCTATTTGTACGAGGGCGGGATTCGGGTTCCGACGATTATTCGATATCCTGGAAAGATCGCAGCCGGAACCGAATCGGCCACACCAATCATTACCATGGATTACTTTGCAACGATTCTCGATGCGTGTGGTATCAACTTTGATCGTTCGGAATGCGATGGTGAAAGCTTGCTACCGCTATTTGAAAACAAAAAGCTGCAGCGTGAGTCACTTTATTTCCACTATCCCAATTTTGCTTTTCACAAACAAAATCGACTAGGATCGGCGATTCGAACAGGCGACTACAAATTGATCAATTATTTTTCCGACGATTCAGTCGAGCTTTACAATTTGAAGAACGATATCGGTGAAAAGAAAAACCTTGCATCCGAGAACCCCGAGCTTGCATCAAAAATGAAATCAACTCTCAAACAGTGGTTGACCAAAACCAACGCAAATTTGCCGACCGCTCGTTGAAACGTTAAAAACGACAGGAATTCACAAGCAGCTGATTTTTGCACAGGCAAATTTCATCGCGTGCCGCTCTTCACGGCTTAATTCATTGCATCTCTATCCTTAAAATCAGTCCAGCCATCCAGTAAGATCGAAATTCTTTGCGATCGACCTAATTCCCCAATCAACCCAACGTTGCATGTCATTTCAACCCGAAATCCACCTTTTCACCGACGGAGCCTGTAGCGGTAACCCAGGTCCCGGTGGCTGGGCATTTGTAATGCGGCACCTCGCATCTGGGAAAGAAATGGAATCTTCCGGTTTCGAGGATCCGACCACCAACAACCAAATGGAATTACAAGCCGTGATCGAAGGGCTTGCTGTACTTAAACGTCGCTGCAAAGTCGAGATATTTACTGACAGTGTTTATGTCGGCAAAGGGATCACCGAATGGATGGTGAAATGGAAGCAAAACAATTGGCAGCGCCGCGAAGGTAAATCGCTGAAGCCCGTCAAGAACGTCGAGCGTTGGCAGCGACTGGACGAGTTAATTTCGCGACATGAATTCAAATACACTCGCGTTGCTGGACATAGCGGCCATCCAGAAAACGACCGCTGCGATGAACTGGCCGTTCAAGCCTATCAAGAGCGACGGTAGGGATGGCGTCCCAACAATTCAATCCTGACGCCATATCAATCTCACAAAGAAGTGATGGCGAGAAGTCATCTCGATGCTGCGTGTAGGTTGAAACAATTAAAGCATATCGAGTGGGTCCATGTCGACAATCCATTGAATTTCGTTGGGTGTCCGAAGTTGCCCGGTCACTTCCGAAATCATTCGCCGCAGCAACTCACCGTCCGCTCCGCTGGCGAACAAATGAAAACGGTACTTGCCGCGCAGCTTGTTAATGGGTGCCGCCGCCGGACCAAGCACTCGAATATCGTCGCCAGATACTTTGATTCGCTT
>CAJQQR010000175.1 GCA_905480545.1 uncultured Pirellulaceae bacterium | reverse complement strand
GAGGCTGCACAGCTATTAAAAATGTCATCGGAGAAGAAAGAACTGCTTCTTCCTTTTGAGGCTCCCATGGAGTCGGCAACACTTATTCAGGCCAGATTTAGCGTGCAGAGCATGAATCGACAGATGGAAGCGTTGATTGATAAAGGATTCGGCGAGAAGCATCCCGACGTGAAGGCGGCCAAGCGAGGAATCGCTGACCTTGAAATTCAGGTTTCAACGTTGGAGGCACTTCACGAATCACTGGTAACCGCGGCCAAGGCAAAATATGATCTACAAAAGGCTCAGCTTGAAGGGCCAGGGGAAACTCCTTCGACGAACCTCGACGTTGCGAGTCCATTTGACGACATTGACTTAATCAGCTTGCATGAAATAAACCTCGTGGAAGAACTGAAGCAATTAGAGCTAGACAAGGTGGAGTTGGCGAAGAGTTACGACCAAAAGCGATTGGACGCCGAGAAAGTTGATTTGTATCTTGCTGAAGAGGAAAAGCTTACGAAACAAATCGACGACCAGCAGGCGTTAAACGAGATCCTGCTTCAGAAGATTAGTGAAATTAGTTTGGAGAAAGACCATAACGGTGGTGGTTATGATTTTGACATCCTCGAACGCCCAAGTTTTGCTAGGCAAACCGAGCCCAGCCTGATGAAGGTTTTTGCAATTTCCACCTTCTTGGGAATCGCAGTCGGAACTGGCTTGTCTTACCTGATCGAAATTGCTGATAAAACCTTCCGTAATCCTGGCGAGATTGCTCAGCAACTTGGGATGCGAGTTATCGGACACGTTCCGGTTCTCTCAACCAAGAAGGTTGAGGCAAATGATTCTTCGCTTGATGATACTTTGGTGACCTTCCATTTGCCGAAATCTCAGCAGTCAGAGGCATTTCGAGCGATTCGAACATCAATCTTTTTCAACGGTAAAGGAAAAAGCAGTCAAATATTACAGGTCACCAGTCCGACCCCTGGTGACGGTAAGTCAACGCTGGCTGCAAACCTTGCGGTTTCGCTTGCTCAATCGGGTAAAAAGGTTTTGATTTGTGACGCTGACCTTCGTCGGCCGACGGTCCATTACCTTTTCGGGAATGATTCAGACATTGGATTTACCCAAGTGTTGAAAGGTGAAGCTGAAATTGAAGACGCAATCGCTGATTGCGACGTTGACGGCTTGTCGATCATGCCTTGCGGTGCACGGCCGACGAACCCATCGGAATTGTTGACCTCCACTCGGTTGTACGAATTATTTGAAGTGCTTCGAGAAAAATTTGATTACATCATCATGGATACACCACCGATGCTGGCTGTGACTGATCCATGTGCCGTTGCCGCACGAGCGGACGGGGTCATCCTCACCATGCGAATCAAGAAGAACATCAAGTTGAGTGCAAGTCGTGCAAAAGAAATACTCGACTCGGTCAATGCTCCGATTCTCGGCATTGTTGTTAACGGTGCTGGAATGGTTCAAGGCAACTACAGTAATTCCGGTTCATACGGTTATGGTTACGGTGGTTATGGTTACGGTGGTTATGGTTCTGGCTATGGTTCTGGCTATTCAAGCTCGTACTACAGTTATGGATACGACTATGGCGAGTCGACTTACTACTACGACGAAGACAACAAACCAAAGGCCAAAAGCAAAGTCTAGTCCGTCTGCAAGTCATAAGCGTCTCCGTTCATTTGAGATCTCATGGCATAAGTTGAATCCTCAACACATCGTCTAGCGAAAAATAAGGTGCCTCCGGGGCACCTTTTTTTCGTTGGGGTTTGAGGTGATTTGACGGTTGAAGGCGGCGGAGATGCAGAAGCGTCGACTTCGCTGATTGGCTCGCTTCTGTTAAAACGATGTTGGTAGCAAGCGATCACTGGGCAGGGATCGATTGGCTATTTTGTGGAAAATTAAAGTTTGAACGGAATGCTGGCACTTAATGAAAACTGACGTTGCGATAATTGGCGCTGGTCCGGGTGGACTTGCCGCTGCGATGCTTTTAGCCCATTCGGGCTTGAAGACAACGGTCATTGAGCGAAATCCGCGGGTTGGAGGACGCACATCGCCGATCGAGCAGGATGGGTTCCGGTTTGACATCGGTCCTACATTTTTTCTTTATCCGAGAGTCTTGGAAGACATCTATCGGCAGGTCGGGCTCGACTTGTTTGACGAAGTTGCAATGACCAAGTTGGATCCACAGTATTCACTGGTGTTTGGTGGTGGTGGGCGAATCGATGCAACGCCCGACATTGAACGCATGAAGGCAGAAATCGCCAAGATTTCACCGGGCGATGCAGAAGCGTTTCAGCGTTATATGGACGACAATCGCGTCAAGCTGAAGAAGTTTCGGCCAATCTTGGAGAAGCCGTTTTCGAGTGTCTTTGATTACGTTGATCCGAGTGTCGTGGCATCGGCAACGCACTTGAAGCCTTGGCGGAGTTTAGGGCAGGAACTTGAGGCGTACTTTTCGGATCCTCGTATGGTGATCGCTTTTTCATTCCAGTCAAAGTATCTGGGGATGTCGCCATTTAAGTGTCCGAGTCTTTTCTCAATTTTATCATTTTTGGAATATGAGCACGGCGTCTGGCATCCAACGGGCGGTTGTAGCGCGGTGACCGAGCATATGGCTACGGTTTGCAAAGACCTGGGCGTCGAATTCCTGATGGAAGAAGATGTTGAATCGATGGACTTCGAAGGTAAAAAACCGGTTTCACTTTCGACTTCCAAGCGAACAATTGAATTCGATCAACTCGTCATCAATGCTGACTTTGCGAGAGCGATGGAGCGATTGGTTCCCAACGGCATCCGGAAACGCTGGTCAAATGAAACCATTGAGAAGAAGAAATTCTCTTGCTCGACATTCATGATGTACCTGGGTGTTAAGGGAACGTTTCCGGAAGTGCCCCATCATACAATTTACATTGCTGACGATTACCAAAAAAATCTCCGCGAGATTGAGGACGATCACACACTGTCGGATGATCCCTCAATCTATGTCCAAAACGCATGTGTCACTGATCCGACGCTGGCTCCCGACGGAAAAAGCACGCTGTATGTTTTAGCCCCGGTTTCTCACATGCATGAAAACATTGATTGGACGGTTGAAAAGGATGCATTCCGAGCGAAGTGTATTACCCAACTTGAAAAAATCGGCATCACAAACCTGGAGGAACGAATTGAATTCGAACAAGTTGTGACTCCGCTTGATTGGGATCAGAAACATCAGCTATACAAAGGGGCCACGTTTAATCTGGCTCACAACCTCGGTCAGATGTTGCATCTTCGGCCGCACAATCGGTTTGAAGATTTGGAATCGGTCTATTTGGTTGGCGGAGGAACGCATCCAGGATCGGGGCTCCCGGTTATTTTCGAATCGGCAAGGATTTCGTCGAAACTTTTGTTGAAAGACCGTGATAAGTTGGTGAAGCGAGGTTTGGTCGCCGAAGCTTCGAAATAGACGTAAAGACCGTTGTGGCATCGCTATGTGATTTGCCAAAGCGTACTCGCTTTTTGTCTTTTCTCCAAAATCAACGGGAAATTGGCGTTGAGGATTCAAGTCGAACCATCGAAGATAGTTGCTTCAACTTTTTCAGGAATCAGCATTGATTACACAAAATAAGGTCACCCAGAAACGGGATCAGAAAGTCATTGTTATCGGTAGCGGATTAGGAGGACTTTCCGCCGCTTGCGTCGCCGCGGCGCGTGGATACTCCGTGACCGTCGTTGAAAAAAACGATTGGATTGGTGGCAAAGCGGCAGTGCTTGAGAAAGATGGTTTCCGCTTCGATATGGGGCCGACGATTTTGACCGTTCCCTCGGTGCTCAAGCGGATTTTTTCTGAGGCCGGAAAGCAAATGGAGGATTATCTCGAATTGCTTCCGCTTGACCCACAATGGCGATGCTTTTTTACCGATCAGACATGCCTCGATCTTGTCGCCAACCTTGATCAGATGAAAACAAAACTGAACGAGTTTTGCAAAGACGATTCGGTTGCGATTGGTTACGAAAAGTTTATGAAAATATCCGAGCGTCTTCACGATGTTTCGGATCGATTTTTCTTTTGGAAAAGCGTTGGTTCGATTTCAGACACATTCGACTTCAAGAATACATTTAACGCGAGTGTGCTGGGTGACCTGCTAAGTTTGCGGATGGGGCGAACGGTTGCTGGGACCGTTAGAAGTTGCGTGAAAGACGAACGCGTGGCTCAAATGATCGATCACTTCACGCAATATGTTGGTTCATCTCCCGAGGCGTCGCCGGCGGTGCTCTGTGGAATCGCAAATATGCAAACTGAAGAAGGGATTTGGTATCCCGTTGGAGGAACCCGCGCTGTTCCACTTGCTCTTGAAAAATTGGCTGGGGAACTCGGTGTTGAATTTCTAACCGGCACTCAGGTCACGGAGATTACATCTGTTGATGGAAAGGTGACCGGCGCCGTATTGGATTCTGGGGACCGGATTGACGCCACACTTGTAATCTCGAATTCTGATTCTGTTCGTACGCACCGCGAGCTCCTTGACTCGAAGATCGAGAATAAATTCATGAAACGAAGGAAATACGAACCAGCCTGCTCGGGTGTGGTTTTGTATTTAGGTTTAAAAGAGAAATACGATCACCTACTGCATCATAACTTCGTCTTCTCAGAAGATCCGGAGAGCGAGTTCGACGACATTTACCGCAAGGGAAATCCAGCTGAGGATCCAAGTTGCTACGTTTGCGCTCCTTCACTCTCCGAACCGGGTGTCGCGCCCGACGGTGGAGAGGCTCTGTATATCTTGGTTCATACGCCTTATTTGCGGAAGAATCACGATTGGTCAAAAATGCTACCCGAATACCGAGACGTTATCTTCAAGAAGCTTGCGGATACAGCTGGAATGACTGATTTGGAGTCAAGAGTCGTTTATGAAAGTGCTTTGACACCCCAGGATATTAATGATCGTTACCACGTCCTTGATGGAGCGATATACGGCTTGGCCAGTCATGGACGGTTTTTTGGCGCGTTTAAACCAGGAAACCGAAGCCAAGATTTGGATGGGCTTTACTTGGCAGGTGGGTCAGCCCATCCAGGCCCTGGCATGCCGATGGTCATGATGTCCGGATGGATCGCGGCAGACACTTTGGATCAAGATTACACGGCCAGTTAGTGGGACGCTCGCAGTAAAGCTTTGAGCCGAATTTCGCAAAGATGAATTGCTTTGGCCGCTTGATAGGTGAGCGGCGAGTTGGTCGGTGATTCGAAGTCCGTTAGAAGTACTCGTTCGATGGAAATCGAGATGGTATTTTATAATGCAATGCAGATTCGCCGGTTTTCAACTAAACGGCATCTCATTCAGGCATATACGAATTTTGGTAATCATTGATCGTGCGGGAGTTTGGTCATGCTGGTCGGGTTTTCTTTCGCACCACCGGGCTTTCTAGGACCGTTTGCAGCTGTTTAGGGCGGGGGATTCCACGACCGGTCTTTGCTCGCTCAGTCGTATTTTGAATGCTGAACGTCTGTTGCGAATTGATTCTCTCATTAGAAATCGTGACCGATAGAAATCGGCTGCAGAACAGTTGCCACGCATTTAACTGGTCGCTTTTCGTTTATTATGTCTCGCCTTCACGGTCTACCGAATAGGCAAGTAGCCTTCGACAACTCTATAATGTGAATTTGATCAGCACATTCGGATTTCGACCACAGCTGATCGCATCTGAAAAACTCGAGAAAAATAATGGCGGACAAACCTGAGTTCTCTTCGATTCCTGCGGCGGTGGATGCAATCCGACGTGGCGATGTTGTTATCGTTGTTGATGACGAATCGCGTGAAAATGAAGGCGACTTTGTTTGCGCGGCGGAGATGGCGACGCCGGAAAACATCAACTTTATCATGAGCGGTCGTGGTGATTTTTGCATGCCAGTCCTCCCGGAGGTCTGTCGTCGCTTGGATCTGAAGCCGATCGTAGAGCAAAACAACACCAGTTTGGGCACGGCTTTTGTTACACCCCTCGACCATGTGACTGCAAAGACCGGGATTACAGCGGAAGAAAGGGCTAAGTGTGTACGTGAGATTGTGAACCCAGACACGACCGTAGACGATTTTGTGCGTCCAGGCCATGTCCACTTGCTTACGGCGAAAGAAGGAGGAGTCCTTCGTCGGGCGGGCCATACTGAAGCGTCCGTCGATCTTGCTCGGATGGCTGGATTGGCTCCCGCTGGCGTGCTTTGTGAAGTGCTTGGCGATGATGGAGACCGTGCAACCCGTGACGAGTTGTTTGAGGTGGCTCGAAAGCACAAACTCGAAATCATAACCATCGAAGACCTGATTGCTTACCGACGGGTTAGCGAGAAGCTGGTTTCGAAAGCTGCGAGTGCGAAACTCCCGACCAAGTACGGTGAATTCACAGTCATTGTTTTTGATGTCGAATACGAAAATCAACACCCGATTGCATTGGTGATGGGGGATCCGACGAACACGAATCAGCACCCGCTGGTTCGGATGCACTCCAGTTGCTTCACGGGGGACTTGATCAGTTCCCTTCGCTGTGATTGTGGGGACCAATTACATTTGGCTCTCGAAATGATCGGCAGAGAAAAATCGGGTGTGCTGGTCTATCTTCCACAAGAGGGGCGTGGAATCGGTTTAACCGAAAAGATCAAAGCCTACGCACTTCAAGACGGTGGCATGGACACTGTTGAGGCAAATCACGCTTTGGGACACAAGGCCGATATGCGTGATTACGGCATTGGCATCCAAATATTGAAAGACTTGGGCCTTTCAAGTGTCCGCTTGCTTACCAACAACCCCAAAAAATCAGAAGCGTTCAATCTACGCGGATTTGACCTTCAGGTGATCGATCAGGTTCCGATCCTGCCACCCTCAAATGAGCACAATGCCAATTACCTTGCCGCGAAGCGTGACAAGATGGGGCACTCGATTCCGCATGATTCTTCCGACTCTCAATGAGTGCGTTGGCGTTTCTGAGAGATGCAAATGAACTCTGTAAGCAAATTTCACTTTGGTACAAATTGCTGGGGTAACTTGTAGCCTTCGCGTGCCGCAGCTTTTCTGGTTGTAATCAAAACATGTTTCTTCTTCGGGTCTGATGGGTCCGGATTTTGAATGACCCAGATCAGCAGATTTGTTGGATCGTCCGGTCCTGTCGCCGTCTTGATGGTGTTGGCGGCAAAAGTAAACGCAGCGAGGATATCACCCAAAGGTTTGTTCTCAACCTTGAAGTCGACCAACCGCTGGTTTTTTGTAATTCCGTCGTCCATTAGATGAGTGCCGTTGATCAAAATCTGAAAATCGAATGGCAGTTTGGGGTAATCGTCTTTGATTTCGCCGACAATTTTATCAACCGCAATATTCAAATCATCGTTTGCGATTTCGATTGTTCGAACTTCTTGAAGCAGAGCTTCAATTGTTTGTGGCGTCGTCTTTGTTGGTGGAGCAGTGGTAACGGCGCCGGCGGACCCGTTCTCAAACGCAAATGTGTGCTCCATGGCTGTAAGCAAATTGTGAGCGGCCAATCCGTTGTTCCAGGAGTTGGTTATGGTAATTCCGGCATCGACTCCGACTCTTGTATTTCGAACAATGTCGCCGATCATATCCGGAAGTTCACGAGCAAGTTTTTTCCAGTAGCGTTCTGCATTGATGTCCAGCATGTAATCGTCAACAATCCTTGGAGCCGACAGAATTCGCTCGCGAAGTTCATCGGCAAGCGAAAAAGGGTCTTTATCAAGTTGTGGATTCAATCCAGTTTCAATGTAAGCCGCGCCGTTTTCTAAATGCAGGCTTAGATACGCTGCCTGGATTTTATCCTCACCACCCATGTACCATCGAATTAGGTTGATTACCTTTTTCCAATAGCCCTTGAAAAGCGTGATGCCGCTCGGGCTGGTAAGATCCGTAGGAATGATCAGCAAATTGACTTGTCGATCGGAATCGGTGCTCCGAAGTAGTTTGCTCGCTCCGGTGGTTAAAATGGCACCGCCATTTTGGAGCACGTCGGTGACCAGCGATTCGGGGGCAACAAGAAACTGATTGATTTGGTCCTCTGGATCTGGGGTAAAGTAGCACCAGCCGCTGGTGGATTTGTAAAAGCTGCCGTTGGCAGCTTCAATCTTTGTGCAATCACCCCATTTAGCTAACCAATAAATGAGTGGCTTTTTATCCACCGGATTAATGAGGAATGAACCGGGCAGTTGTTCCATTTCGTTTTCCGGTTTTCCGTCAACAATCGGATTGTCGTGAATCGAGAAAATTAAACGATCCATTTCGCGCCAGCTGATCCCCGCTGCATCTTCCATTTTTTTTGCTTCGGACTCAAAACCCGTTCCAAGACTTTTTAGAATCAGGCCCTCGGAGTCATTTTTGAAAAGTTCCGCCCCTCGGATGGCAAGGAGCAACCGAACACCTGACGGGACATTGTCTAGCGAAATCGGTTCGCCATTGGTCGGATCTTCCCAAAGCGTTCGATTGTCATCGTCGACGAAAATGACATTCGTTGTGTTTTGAGTTTCATTCGCATCTTTTGGGTCGGCCTCTCCTGTGCCCCCTTCCGTTTTCTTTTCCTTGTCATCTTCGGATTCGTTTGACGCTGCGGCGGTGAAGATTTGGTCCTTGTATTTGATGATTAGAAAGGTCGTTGGCAATGCCAGTATCGCCAACGTGATGGCAAGCGGCACAAGTGTTTTTTTTAATGCCGACTTCTGCCGACTTCTGAAGCTTAATGTTGCGCTTTTATCCTCCTCTCCAACTTCCAGCCCCAATTTATTATCAGAGTATTCCTGCGGCGCGTTTGACGCTTGATTTTCAATCGCTACAGATCCTTTGTCTTGTGGCAAATCGAGTTTTACGCCAACTGGTTTTGGTCGTGCGTGGTCCGATTCCATCTGTACCTCAACTCGATCGGAGGCTTGGTTCCCGGCTGGATGACTTGTAATCGGCGGAGCGACTATTGATGGTGGCGGAAAACCAGGCGAGGCGTTTTCGGACGGCGATTGTTCTGGGGCAGGTGTGTGTTGCTCAAGGTAAAGATTGTATGCGTTAAAAGTTTTGAGGGTCGGGCGTGGTGTTGGTTTTGGATTGCCAGAATTAGGTAAGGAATCAAGTTGCGTCAAAATGTCACCCACCGATTGAAATCGGAGGGTTCGATCCTTCGCCATCATGAAATACACAAACTGTGCAAGGTTTTTGTCATACCCCAGTTTTTCAAGCGGTTTTACACGTTGAGTCGCATGTTGCTGCATTCGTTCTCGAAGGTCGCCGATCGGGAACGGGGGCTTTCCGGTGAGGAGTTCATAAAACAGGCATCCGATCGCATAGATATCGGTTGCAATGTCAGGCAGTTGGCCAGGCGTTCCCAGTTCTGGCGCTGCGTAATCGGCGTGGAGGGAAGTTGCTGAATCAGGATCGGCATTAGCCTTGACAAGTGTTACAAACTCGTGTTCGGGATCAAAGGCAATTTTGATGTGTTTGCCATTTTCGACTAGAACGTTGGCGGAGCAAATGTGACCATGTACGAATCCCGCCTGATGAATCACTTGCATTGCTTTGCAAATACGGCGGATCACGTCGCAAGCGGCTTGGGGGTTTAAGTGTCCGTTTTTTGCGAGAATTGAAGGGAGTGGGGTGGCATTGAAGTCTTCGAAGACGAGGAACTTAAAGTCGTCGACCTCGACCGCTTCATGACATCGCAACAAAAACGGCGAGGCAAAAAATCTAGAATCGTACGCCCGTTTTCGAACTTCATTCCATTGCGATTCAGTTTGTTCGCCATTAACGAAATCGAGAAGGACAGGATGGCGTGATGGAACGTGGACTGATTTGAAGCCGCCGTCAAATGCTCCGCCACTGATTCGATCTTGAACGAGGTAGTCGCCATATCGGAATGGGCCGGAATGGCCGGCTTGCAGGACCTTTACGTGGTAATCCGTAATGGTTTTGTTTTCCAGCAGCCATTCGATGACCGTCTTTTGGCCAGGTGGAACTCGAATGTAATCCGCTTGAAGTTCCGTAAGCTGTTCGGAGGAAAATAGATCACCGGATGCAATTAGTTCCCAAGATGGGTCAGCAGAATTCATTGATTTTTTGAACTAGATTTTTTGATTTTTCAAGCAAACATTATTTTAAACCGAAATCACAATTGGAGAATCGCGATTGCAAAGCGATTTTGGCGTTTTAGCCTTTTGTTGTGAAGATCGTTAGCCTAATGTACGCATTACGGTCACATGGGTATCGTAGTTGGTCGAGGTTAGGACGAAATGCAGGCACGTTTAAAATTGAGTTGAGGTGGCCACATTTGAATGCCTCGTTTGTCAATTGTTGCAGAATTCCTCGATTCGAAGTAACTGGTTGCGTTGACGGCTTTTTCCAAAGCTGAGTCTCAACAACCGGGATTTCCAGAAACTCGGCGGTGCGTTTATTGGTAACGCTCTATGAGGACTATTCATTTCATATTTTGAGTTTTATGTCTACTTGTGCACGAAAACCCGATACGGTGAATAAGGTCCCAGCGAAACACCATAAATTTGACCCCAACCATACGAAAAAGAAAACTCCAAAGAGAAAAAGAACATGAAGGCCTCCGAAGCCGTTAAGCATTATTTTGATAAAGCTGCGGACAAACTCGACGTGCATGACGAGATGCGGCAGCTGATGTTTACCCCGAAACGTGAGATTC
>CAJQQR010000174.1 GCA_905480545.1 uncultured Pirellulaceae bacterium | reverse complement strand
GCGACCGGACCCCGCTATTGCACAAGGCCTTCGGTGACATTCATGAATACCTCCTCGAGGCCCGCTTGCTTCGCATGAAACTCAACGATGGACAGCTCTTTCATTAAAGTTTTGAGCAAATCACAGGCAATTAGGTCGTCTGCCTCCAAGTCAACTTCGAGCCAATTTCCGATGACACGTATGGCATCAACATTGGGCAGGTTTGCAATCGCGTGATGCAGTTTTTCAACAGGCTCGATGGCGCGTACTTGCATTGTTTGTAATCGTTGTTTGTCACCACTAGCACTTTGGCTGATGATATCGGCAAGTGCTCCACTTCGAAGGATTTCACCTTGTTCGATAATCAGCGTCGAGCTGCAAATCTCCGCCAATTCACTGAGGATATGGGAACTGATCAGGATGGTTTTTCCTTGGTCGGCGAGCACGCGAATTAATTCGCGTAATTCGATTCTTGCTCGTGGATCCAAACCGGCGGCTGGCTCATCCATCAGCAGGAACTTGGGGTCATGAATTAAGGCCCGCGCCAGGCTAACGCGTTGTTTCATTCCTTTGCTCAATGCACGGAGGTGTTTTTCGCGAATTCCTGCAAGATTACAGAAGTCCTCAATCGCCGCGACGCGTTCCTGCCGTTGGGGTGCCTTGATTCCGTAAACGCGAGCGTAAAAGTCAATGTAGTCGTGGACGGTAATATCGTAATGACTGGGTAGACTGTCCGGCATGTATCCGATGTGCTTCCGCGCATATTCCGGATGTTCGATCAGCGACATTCCATCAATCGTGACGGTCCCATGATCCGGCTCTTCGAGTGTGCCAAGGATGCGCATCGTGGTGCTTTTACCCGCTCCATTTGGTCCAACGAAAGCGTAGATCTCGCCCCGTTTCATTTCGAAGCTGATCCCGTTCAACGCGACCGTCGTTCCATAACGCCGATGTAGGCCATTTACCGAGATCATTTGGACTCTCCTTGTATGCCATAAATAAAGCTGGATTTCGGTTTTACGATCGTCCCTGATTGTCCCGGTTGAACAAATGCACTTTCTACCGTCTCGGCAATGTAATGCCCATTTCGCATTAATCGTTTATCCATCATGTTTCGGAAAATCGAGCGACTGCGCAACGGTACTAAGCTGTTGATCTCCTCGGGAATGGTGTTTCCTGTTTGCCATATTCGCCCATCGCCTTCGAATTCCATGATCGAACTTTCACCCGCCAAAATTTCTTTGGCCACAAAGACTTTGGCATTTTGGTCGCGGTAGTAGAGTGATTTAATATCGACGCCCAAGCCATTGGTGGCACGGATTCCACCTTCCTCGGTTGCTTCAAAAGCAACTCGCAGATCACTTCGTGTGCTCTGTCGAAAATGAAAATAAACGGACTCGCGCGGTTTGACCCACCCGGACAACAGAATTTGTTGATTTTGTGCAAAACTGATATCCGCAGTGGCGGTAACGTTGGTGCGACCCCGCGAGTAACCGAATTGGTCATCCTCCATCCTGAAATTTGTGGTCGGCAACAGTTCAGTATTCGTATCAAACGTCAGTTGTCCTGGCTGAATTGGAGAATAATAACCGGTCGTCCCGATCGAATATGCTTGACGATTTTTTTCGTCGAGTATCGTGAAACATTCGGTTATCGATGTCGGAGTGAGACCTTGCGAAAAGTAATCCGCGATCACAAACAGAACCGTAATAACGATGCTAAAAACGGGTGTGGTAACAAGGATCGCCATCATGTTCTTGAAATACAATCGTGCGATGAAATAATTAATCGGTCCAACCAACAGGATGAACGCAAGAACTGCCCAGAAAACGATATTGAGATCAACTCGCTTTTCATCAACCATGGCCAAGTTGGTTTGGGCTGACGAGGAATAGATATCGTCGTAAAAGGAAGGCCGTTTGAAGCCTTGGACTAACGACTCCCAGTTGACTTGGTCGTTTTTAACGCGACGGTTCCTTAGGTCTTGAAGTTTCCATTCGGTGATAGCAGTGGGGGTAATGTTGATGACGCCAAGACCATAACTGAAATAGCTGATGTCGCTATCGAGTCTGGCGGCTCGAATTGTCAATTTTCGCCGAATTTTTTTTCCCAGCTTTTCATTTTTAAATTCCTTCGGAAGTTCATCGGACTCAAGGAAGGTGATCGTTCCACCGATGGTGATATATTGTCGAATTGCTTCTCGCTTAGATTGGGGCAACTGCTCGAAGAAAGTTTTGGACATCCCTAGGTTGGTATAGGAAGTGTATGAAAGCCAATCATCGTCCCAATTGCTCGCTTCGGGAGCCCACATCAACTCGACATTGTTCAGCTCAAGCCCAGCGACACTCCAGTATCCATTTCCAGAAAAACCGTCCACGGATTCGATGCTCTTAATGTTTGTGATGTCATTGGATATCTGATACTCCGTTGCGGGAGGCATTGCAAACAGCATTGACGCTGAGCTTTTGTTCATTCTCCCCCTCGAAAAAAGGCTGCCCGTCAGGTGGTCAACAGTGGGTAGCCTATTCAATTCTTTACGGTAACCATCCACGAACAATGAAAGTCTTTCGATTTCAAACGTAAGGTTAGGCGTATAGGTCTTGAGACTGGCAATGGCGCCGGGCTCAAGTGAAACGTCACCACTCGAGGTGCTTTGGCAATATTTACCAAACGAACCAGGGTTGTAACTTGACGATTCAGCCAACAGTTTGACCGTGTGCTTCGCTTCATCGTTGTTGAACACCTCGACTTTGATCAGACAATAGCCGTGCATGGTTGTTCCTGCGCCAAATTCGGACGGCCTCACAACGCGGTACTGAAGCTCGCTATTCTTTTCGATGAAATGAAAGCCCGGCCTGGGCGTGCGCCCGGCGTTGGTAGAAGAATCTGTCCCTGTTTGGGCGTCATAAACAATTGCGTCCTGGCCTGGAGCCAATCCAGTCAGAAGAAGACTCGTTACCAAAAAAGAGATCGTGAAACCACAATACAGCCGAGAGGAGTGATTGAAAGTTTGTACTAACGCATTCATTCGCAGCAAATCAATTTTCCGAGGAGCAGATTGGTAGTTCAAAACGACGGACGAACTTAAGACACACTTATTTGGCTGGGAAGGGACAGCTCACTCTTATCAGTCGATTCCAGTAATTTTTTCACCAGATCGTAACCCGTCACTTTGTCAAATCCCGCTTTGTAATTCAGAATCAATCGATGAGC
>CAJQQR010000173.1 GCA_905480545.1 uncultured Pirellulaceae bacterium | reverse complement strand
TTTGTAAAACCGAACGTCAGGTTTTGCGAAACCAAGATCAGTCGAATAGAAAATTCGATCATTCTTAACTCTCGGAAAATAAAAGTTGATTAGTGGAATGATTCGCCGGTCGAAGTTTGATGCAATTCCAACGTCGATTCCTTGTTGAACCCATTCAGAGAGGATCTTGGCCGTCTCCGGAATGACTTTCCAATTTTCGGGTAAGGAGAAATAATTCCATACGTCCTCAAAAAGCGATTCGCTAAACTCAGCTTCGAACACCTGTTGCACAACGCGAAGCCACTTCTCACGCTCGATGACTTCACTGGATCGGCATTCATAAACGTTGCCTTGATCCACAAAGTTCGCTCGGAAAGCACGTTTGAATCGAACGTCAATTTCATTCAGCCCCAAACTGCACCCATGTTTGTGTGAGACATCGTGATAGGCTGTTGCAACGTCCGGAAATGGATAAATCAGCGTGCCAACCGCGTCAAAACAGATCATTTTTACCTCGTTTTCAGTTGTTTTTAGGTGAAACGAACTATGTGTGTGATGCCGATATCAAATAGAATAAAAAGTCCTCCCTTGTTGCTGATGAATTCAGTCAGCGATTTCTTTCCGAATTTTGCCTACCGAAATCATGATTACAATTTTAGGTGATAGAGAATCAAGCCGACAGCAACGACTTTGCGACGGAGTCTCCCGCAGAGATTTTCTTCGTGTTGGCGGATTGGCCATGGGCGGTTTGACGCTACCGCAACTCTTGCAAGCTGAACAAGCAGCAGGCATCGGAAAATCGCACAAAGCAATCATCATGATTTATATGGTTGGTGCTCCACCGCACCAAGACATGTACGATTTGAAAATGAATGCACCATCGGAGATTCGAGGCGAGTTCTCGCCGATCAAAACGAATGTCCCAGGAATCGAAATTTCCGAGCACATGCCGCGAATGGCAAAGATCATGGATAAATGCGTTCCCTTACGGTCGGTTTATGGTTCGCCAAGTGGTGCACATGACTCGTTCATTTGCTACACAGGCCGAACAACGCAGCGACAACCCAAAGGGGGCTGGCCGTCGGTCGGCTCCACTCTCTCGAAAATCCATGGCGCCGCGGACCCTGCGGTTCCGCCCTTTGTTGGGCTCGCTCCCGATGCAGGACATCCTCCTTATGGTTCACCGGGTCATCCAGGATTCCTTGGTGTCAGCCACGCCGCGTTTCGACCATCCGGTCCTGCTCGCAATAACATGCAGTTGAAAAGCGTAACACTCGATCGCCTTCAAGACCGAAAGGGTTTGCTTGGCCAATTTGACCAGTTTCGTAAAGAAGCAGACGCGACTGGAAAGATGTCTGGTATCGAAAACCTATCCGATCAAGCTCTCGGTATTTTGACATCGAGCAAACTCGCTGAGGCACTCGACTTGTCAAAAGAAGATCCCAAAATCCGTGAGCGATACGGAAAAGGCGACCCTAAAAACTTTGGGGATGGAGCACCGCGAAACCTTGAGCACTTCCTCATGGCTCGTCGTTTGGTCGAAGCGGGGGCTCGCGTTGTAACCTTGAACTTTGGTCGATGGGATTTTCATAGCCAAAATTTCAAAGGGCTGCGCGACACACATCTACCCATGTTTGACCAAGGCCTTTCGGCACTTATCGAAGACATCTACTCCCGCGGTTTGGATAACGATGTTTCTGTTGTGGCGTGGGGAGAATTTGGACGAACGCCACGAATCAACAAAGACGCTGGACGAGACCATTGGCCACGAGTGGGAGGTGGTCTGTTAGCTGGCGGCGGGATGAAAACCGGACAGGTCATTGGCGCAACCGATCGAACCGGAGGCGAAATCGCTGATCGACCCGTCCACTTTGGTGAAGTCCTCGCCACGCTGTACCACCAAATGGGACTTGATCCGAATACAATCACGATCGACGACCTAACCGGACGTCCACAGTATTTGGTCGACGGACACCAACCGATGCGAGAGCTCGTTTAACATCCTGCGGAAAAAACAGGTCGAATCGAGACACTAACACGTAACCCAATCAAGTGAGTCGTGAAGTGCCTTGCTCGGGGTTGAGTTTAGTCAACCAACCGTCCTTTGGCATTTCGGCCTATTGCTTTTGTCCTAAGATCGGGGACTCGAACCCTTCGAGATCACTTGGTTTTACGCCTTTACGGTGTCCACCAAAGTTGAACGTCACAGGATTGTAGGGCCCCACAAAATCAACCTGATTATCTGGTTTAATCACGTCGTCCATTCCCAAGCACCACAATTGCGCATTCACCAACATCCTGCGGAATCCTTCATTGAGAATGTCTTCAGAGGCACCGTGGGTCGTGGCAAAAACGCGTGATTTTGGGTCGTCTTTCTTGTAGTGGCGAACCCAAGCAACTGGCAAAACCTCTTTCTTTGGATCGGCTGGATCATCGATCTTCATGCCGTTTAAGATCTGTCCTTTGGCGAGAACCGTGCTGCCTTCGCGTGGATGAGCATTGTATCCCCCGCACTGTGTGTGGACGTGTTTGACACCACGCAAAACAGGGTGTTCGAGTTGTTCTTTTTCAAGTAACAATCGCGAGCTTTGTTTGTGATTGCGACCGTAATGTCCCACCCAATGCTCGCCCAAGATCGCTTCACCAAAACCGAACTGCCAATCTTTTTCTTCGCCTTTGTAGCCTTCATTGTATTTCGCAAATTTCCCTTTGATTCCGTTGAATCCATGGGTGCTGGTCCGCAAGCCCATGACTGGTTTTCCGGTAGCAAGGTAATCATCGATGTGCTGCATCTGTTCGTCATCGAAAGCTTGAAAGCGAGTAAAAATCACCATCAAGTCAGCAGTCTTTAATGCTTCAAGGCCAGTGATATGATTACTGCCCGGCTTGATCGTACCGTCCTTTGGATCGGTCGTCACAAAGAAACTGCATTTGAACCCGTAATGTCTGGCCATGATTCGAGCCAGGGCCGGCAACGTCTCTTCACCGCGATACTCGTGATCACCCGCGATGAACACGATGTGCTTTCCTTTTCCTAGACCATCTGTTCCTTCCCAAACGACACCATTGGGGTGTTCAGCAAATGCTTGCGAAGAAACGAATGTCAAAAGACAGGCGGCAATCATCATTAAATTTCGGCTTAACATCAGGGGCTCCGAGAAGGATCAGTGAGTGTTTGGAGGTTGGTAATTCGGTAAGACGTTCGTCTGTTTTGGGCTTTAAGTATGAATGGCACTACC
Organism: uncultured Pirellulaceae bacterium; assembly: GCA_905480545.1. Lineage (GTDB taxonomy): Bacteria > Planctomycetota > Planctomycetia > Pirellulales > Pirellulaceae > JABAAE01. The sequence continues at coordinate 2,181 of CAJQQR010000173.1, read as the reverse complement.
GGAAACTGCCAGCGCTGCTTCTTTCATGATTTCCGATAGTGTCGGATGAGCGTGGCAGCACCGTGCCAGATCTTCACTGCTGGCGCCAAATTGCATCGCAACCGCCGCCTCAGCGATCAGGTCACCTGCCTGAGTCCCAATCGCATGAACGCCAAGGATTCGATCCGTTTCTTTGTGCGCCAACACCTTGATCCGACCGCCGGTATCACCAATCGCCAGAGCACGGCCATTTGCACCAAACGGGCAAACCCCTTTTAGGTAAGGAATGCCATCAGCCTTAAGCTCCTCTTCCGTTTTACCTACCGATGCGATTTCCGGATTGGTATAAACGATCGCTGGGATCGCACCATAATGCATTTCGCCCACGCCGGTCGCGATTTTTTCGACACAGGCGACTCCTTCCTCTGAGGCTTTATGAGCAAGCATTGCTCCACCGATACAATCACCTACCGCAAAGACGCCTTTGGCGGATGTCTCGAAGTTCTTGTCGACTTCAATTTGTCCTCGTTTGTCCGGTGTCACCCCAACGGTATCCAGTCCGATGTCTTTTGTATTGGCAATACGTCCTGTCGAAACCAAAACACGATCCGCCATCATCGGATCCATGCCCTTGCAGTGAACCACACAATTGCCGTTTTCAACTTTCGCTGATTCAACCCACGCGTTGGTAAGGAATTTGATTCCCTGCTTTTCAAAAACGCGGCGAGCAAGTTTGCCAATCTCTCCATCAAGCCCCGGCAGAACACGATCCGCACCTTCGAGCACGGTCACGTCGGCGCCTAACCTGCTCCAAACGCTTCCCAATTCCAAGCCGATATAACCGCCGCCGATCACAATTAAACTCTTTGGCACCGTTGGATAAGAGAGTGCTGTCGTGCTGTCCCCGATCAAATCTCCATCGAATTCTATTCCGGGAAGAATCATCGGCACGCTACCGGTCGCGATCAAAACATTTTCTGCAGCGACTTCTTCTGTTCCCCCCTCTTTGAGATCGACGAGAACTTGGCCTGGTCCGTTCATTTTTCCGCGACCAATAATGGGTGTGACTTTCGCGCGATCAAAAAGCATTTTGATACCGCCGGTCAACTTGTTGACGATATCGTCTTTTCGCGCCAGCATCTTTTCCAGATCAAGATCGACACTTTTGATTCCGATGCCGTGACTGTCCAAGTTGTCTTTGGCTTCATGATACAAATGGCTCGATTGCAAAAGCGCTTTACTTGGAATGCAACCGACTCGCAGGCAGGTTCCACCGAGCTGTTGGTTTTCGTCGATGCAGGCGACTTTTAAACCCAATTGTGCCGCTCGAATTGCCGCAACGTAGCCACCGGGGCCAGCTCCTAACACCACTAAATCAAATGTCTTCATAATTCCAATATTGCGTAAAAGTGCTTTTTCAATGTTGATGAATTCTTATTTTACGCCAAGCAGACGCGGGTCGCACAGGTACCAGTTGACCAGATAGCGATTAAGGAGACACCCTTTTCGATCGGCCCGCGATTCTTGCATTGCTCGCAACTATTTTAGAGCATGACAAAGAACCTGACGGCAATAAACGAACTTTACAAAACAAACTCACCCATTCCCGAGACCAACCAAATTTACCGAAATCAATCAGTCGATGATTGAGCCTTCGTCAAAACGCTTGAAGAACGAATCGACGTCATCCAGCAACTCGACCCGGCTTTTATCGGTCTCATCCTCAGTCTCCCAGAAAGCCAGACTGGCACCTTGAATGTAATCACCGCGATTGTAGTTCGGGCCTATTTCCTCGGAAAACGATTCCAGCTTGGCCTCAACAACGTGCTGGCTATCGGGATGAGACTGATCCCACTTGCGAATAAAGTATTCGAGGATTGCTTGGTGAAATTTATTGTGTTCACTGTGGCGTAAAAGAAATCGATGAAGCTTCTTCCAGCGATTCGATTTATAAACCTTTGTGTGAATATCAGGTCGTGAATAGTCGACGGGCCCATTCCGGAGCAAATCCACCTCTTCCCCATTCTGCAGCCGTGCATAGTAGACAAACCACGGATTTGATTTGGGTGGCGTGCCAAACATCTTAAAATTTTGAGCCACCATTGTTGCCCAACCCAAACGGTAAAAATCTGGAGACATTTTGTCTCGATAACCCTGTTTGATTGCGTAGGGCGTATCGATCGCATTCCATAAAAATATGTA